>CAJTEM010000013.1 GCA_910575255.1 Lachnospiraceae bacterium
GCCGGGAGGTGTGCCCGGGGAACCCATTTTTCCCGGGCACACCTCCCGGCTCCCTCCCTTCCTCCAAGGCTGAATACTACCGATGGCTGATCGGCAGAGGCTTGCGTTTGCTGTTGGGGAATCAAGTGTCTCAGAAGTATGTTAGGAAAGGAAGAACAGGAGGGGGAGTATTGTGCTTGACATACCTTGATGATCTATGTATAATAAAGGAGATACATAGATCATCAAGGTATTTGGATATGTTTATCTGGAAAGCGAGGGATGATGGATGGACAAACGCTATATGGCTCTGGGGACTTCGATGCTGGTGCTGCGCCTTTTGGAACAGCAGAGTATGTACGGTTATCAGATCATTCGGGAGCTGGAGCAGCAGAGTCGGATGGTATTCCGGCTGCAGGAGGGGACTTTGTACCCGGTTTTGCACAGCCTGGAGCAGCAGGGGGCAGTCGTCAGTGTTCAGAGAACGGCACAGAATGGCCGGATGCGGAAGTATTATGAGATTACTTCTTATGGAAGAAGGCTTTTGCAGGATAAGACAGAGGAGTGGAGGACCTATGAGACGGCGGTGAATCAGGTGATGGGGGGTGTCCTTTTTGGATGATGAGAAAAAATATTTTCTGGATACCGTGGAGGAGCAGATTGCGTACCGTCCTTTAAGGAGAGTGCTCAGTCAGGAGTTGGAGGCGCATATTCAGGATCGGATGGATGCTTATGAGGAGCAGGGATTGCCGTCAAAGGAGGCAGAAGCAAGGGCAGTCAGGGATATGGGGGATCCGGTTATGGTCGGCACAGAGCTTAATAAGGTGCATCAGCTTCAGAGAGCGCCTGCCTTTATGGTTTTGACACTTGCTTTGTTGTGTTCCGGCTTTATGGCGGCTGCCGGTATGCGTTACAGCCCGGAAGCTTATGCCAATGGGTTTCTCTATTACATACCCGGGGTGCTGATCCTTTTTGGGATAGCCTGGCAGGGATATCCGCTGATGATCCGGTATGCCCGGCGGCTTTTGGCGCCGGCAGGGATTCTGCTTGTGGCGGAACAGCTTTTGAGTGTCCGGGGATTTTCTCCTTTCTGGAGGATCGGATATTTTCGGTATTTTGCGTTGCTGCTTTTCGGCCCGTTTCTGATTCTGCTGGCGTATCGTCTGCGTCGGTTTGGCAGTAAGACGATATTGCTGATTTTCGGGATTTGCGGCATCTGTGTCTTATTGCCGGGCTTTTTTGGAGACAGGCATGATATTCCGGCTTGTGCGGTTTTGGTGGTCAGTGTGGCCGTGACCTTGCTTATGATGATCCACAGGGATATTTTTTCAGCAGAGGGATGGACGCGAAGACGTCTGTATGGGATTGCTCTGGCAGGCCTGGTTTTGGTGGGGAGTCTTTTTGGCTGTACGGAGGATCGGAGAGAAATGCTTCAGTGCTTTATCCGACCGGATGCGAATATCTGTTCGACCTGGGATGATACCTACAACAGTGCCCTGATCCGCCGTCTGCTTTCCGAGACACCCCTGCATCGCGGAATTGACCTGACGCCTCAGGAACTGATGGATTACGGCACTGGGGCCTGGTATTTTGCCGGGAGAGATCCCGGGCAGATCGGAGTCTACGCCATATACAGGACAGAAGAAGAGGAGGAGGCATTTCGGGCACGGATCTCAGAGCTTCGGGAAGCAGGAAAAAATCCGCGTTATATTCATTTTGACGAATCCGATGTGACGCTGTGGAATATCCTTCCTCAGCATTACCACAACAATTATCGGATAGCTGTCTGCATTCTGCTTTTTGGATGGCTGGCAGGGGCCGGATATCTGGCAGTGATCGGGGGATTTTATCTGTTGATGTTTGGCTGTATCCGGAGAATTCAGGGAAGGCTGGCCTACTCCCTTTCCTGCTGCTGCGGGCTCTGTCTGCTGCTGGAGGGAGTTCTCTATGTCCTGGGGAATTTTGGTTACCAGTATGCTGCTTTTACCAACCTGCCTCTGATCGCAGAGGGGCGGCTCAGCATAGCCGTGAATATGGCGCTGCTGGGATTTATTTTCTCCGCCTACCGCTATGACCGGGTGGGCATGGAGACATCATCCAGGCTGTCGTTTTGATATGCCCCATTTGCCGGTACAGCATTACCTGAATTTCGGTGATTGATTCATTGGAGTTTAGGCAATGCTGTGCTAATTCTGTTCCTTCCGCCACCAGAGCCAGGAGGCAAGCGTAACCACAAGTGTGGAGCCGATTATCAGAATCAGGAGGATGACGCCGGAAGCAGTAACGGGCAATATCAGTGAGGACAGCAGAGTGAAGATTCCACAGATAGCATAAAGCTTCCCGCCGAGCCGGTGGGTCTTGCGCCAGACCTCATCACTGCTTAAGGTCCAGGGATTTTTGATGCCCATGTAAAAATTACTCTGGACCTTGGGCAGATAATTGCCGATCAGAAGAAACATTACCGCAAGCATGGCAACGATTATCCTGGTGACCTGGATCTGTCCGGGAAAGAAGCTTTCACGGATAAGGATTCCGATTACAATGGCAAGAAAAAGCTGCATCCCGACGCAGAAGCCATCGTAAAAGCGGCTGAATCTCTGGTAGTTCTGGCGACGGGGATCGATGTGGGGCATGATGTCAAAAAGAATGGCAAACAGAGGAAGCATGGCGGTGAGGCTCCAGATGTTGGAGCGGGATCCGTAAGTAACGCTTCCGTCAAAGTTCCAGTGGGTAGGAATCTGGTCCGGAAGTCTGGGATAAAGTATGGCCACAATCAGAAAAACAAGGGCAGCAATGCCGTAGGTTAAAATCCGCAATTTCTTATTCTTCATCAGTTGTGTCTCCTTTCAATGAGAGAAGCCAGTTCAGGACATCGTCCAGAACCGAGCTGTTCAGGTAATAACAGATATATTTCCCCTTTTTTTCGTCATCGATAACACCGGCATGCTTTAACACCGAGAGATGGTGTGAAATACTGGCGCCGGTCATGTCGAACTGTTCGACAATCTCGCCGGCAGTCATAGGTCCTCTTTTCAGCAGATTGAGGATCTCCCGGCGGGTTGGATCGGATAAGGCTTTAAAGGTTTCGGCAAATCCCATGGATTCCTCCCAGGTATCCTGATACACAGGCTGTTTCCTTGTCTGCAGGTTATATTTAGACAATTAGAAAAACATCTAAATAATGAATGTAGAATAGCACAAGGCAGGAAAAATGTCAAGATGGGAAACCCTTTTTCCAGAGCGTACCTCTCAGAACCCCACTCCCCGCGAAAAGTAACGTGACAGGAAACAGGAAACATGGTAAAATTTTTATGGATTTTACCATAAATAATCCGCCTCTGGCCGTATAGTTAGTACAAGGCCAGGGGCAGAGAGGACATTGTTATGAATGACCAGCAGTTTGAACAGAATATTGGTCGGATCTGCAGAAATGATAAAGATGGTCTCAGGGAGATTTATGAGGATTACTGCCCGCTGATCTATTCGGTGACAGGGGAACTTCTGGGAAACCGCGAGGATGCGGAAGACGTGACCTCAGAATTTTTTATCCGGTTATGGGACATTGCAGATACATATCGGCCGGGAAGGGGCCATCGGGCATGGCTGATTACCATTGCCCGCAATATGGCAATCGATTATCTGCGAGAAAGGAAACGGGAGAGCCTGACTGCGGAGATTCCGGATTATCTGCAGGCAGGAGAGGATTCCTGTGAGGAGCAGCTTTGCCGAAAGCTTGGCCTTGAGCAGGCATTGAAGACATTGAAGGAGGAAGAAAGGCAGATTGTTAATCTGAAGATCATGGGAGAACTGACCTTCCGGGAGATTGCCGGGATTTTAAAGAAGCCTCAGGGGACTGTGGCATGGTGTTACCGGACAGCAATCCGGAAATTGAGGGAGGTGCAGTTATGATGGACGAAAAACGGTTGGAACAGGAATACAGAAGACTGAAACGTCAGCAGGCGCCGGATCTCTGGAACCGGATTGAGGGAAGCCTTCGGGAGCACCCGGAGAGGGGCCGAAGTGAGGGAAGCCTTCAGGAGCATCTGGAAAGGAACCGGAACGAGGAAAACTTCCAGAAGAACTCAGGGAAAGGCCAGGACAGGGAAAGGATACCTTTTTCCAGACACCGGATCTATGGCCTGGCGACGGCAGCTGCGGCGGTGCTGGCGCTTCTGATCGCTGTACCGGGGATGATGGAAGGAAGATTTGAAAAGTCATCAGAAAATATGGCTTTGCTTATGGCAGGAGATGCTGCCGAGACCACGGCTGAGAATGATATGGCTGCAAAGGAGACCGGGGCAGACATGGCGCTGTCGTCGGAGATCAGGCCAGAGGCGGCTCCCGGGGACGCTATGGCAGAAGGAGCAGAGGCGGAGGCAGGAAAACCGGAAGCAGGACCAGAGGCAGCGGCGGAGGCAGGAAAACCGGCAACGGCAGGACCAGGGGCAGCGGCGGGGGCAGGAAAACCGGCAACGGCAGGGCCAGGGACAGCGGCGGAGGTAAGAAAACCGGAAGCAGCAGTGACTGGGGCAGCACCGGAGGGAGAAGCAAAGAACAGGGAGAATCCGGCAGCAGCGCCAGAAGCAGCACCGGAGGGGGTTCTCAGCTACGGGGAACTTAAGCTGGCAGCCTATCGTCCGGTTGAGCTTCCGGAGAATGCCGTGACCTTTGCGGAGGATTCCATGTATTTCTCAGAGGATATCCTTCGGGATGCAGGATTGTTGTGCGGCGGGACGGTTAACAAGGTTTCTCTGGAGCAGGATGAGTCAGGGAAGGCTGTGAAGGTGGTCTATGAGATAACTTTGGATCAGGTATATTTTGCAGAGGATTACATGACCGGGACGGAGACCATTACCGTGAAAAGTCCGATTGTCCGCACGGACGGGGATGAGGTGTATATCCTGTATCAATTGCAGCCGGGAGGCACCTATCTGCTGCCGTTGCATAAGCCGGGACAGGACTGGGAGCTTCTGTATCCCTTTGCGCCACAGATTCAGGTGACCGGGGACGGGGCTTATCTGTTCCACACCGGATATGCAAGCCTGGTGAATGAGGATACCTTTGTGGTGATTGGCAGTCCGGAGGGCAGGAATGACTATTTCTATGATCGAATGGTTCTGCGGAATGATGAGAATTTCCTTTCAGAACTCCTGGCATTGATAGAGCATTAGGCTTTGGCAGGCGGCGGAAGGCTGTGCCTGTCAGTAACCAGGGAGGAGTGTTTTTATGAAGAGGAGTGTGAATTTGTCAGGATGGTTGTTGGGAGCAGGGATGATGGCCGCGGCGGGGATGCTCGGCGGCTGCGGAGCCGGAGGAGCGTCTTCCTCCGGACAGAGGGTGGCAGCGACGACGGCGGCTGCCGCTGAAGGCACTTATGAGAATCTGCCGGGAGCGGAGGCAGGAGCCTACGTTTATGAGACTGCTGCCGAGACTGCTGCCGGGGAGTATGATCGGATGGGAGAGGCGGAAGCAGCGGCTGCGGAGGACTTGTATGATGAGGGTGCCGGCGCAGAGGAGACGCGGGACAGTATGGATATGGCCGGGGCGCCCGGAAATAGTGCGAAACGCTCCGGCGCCATGGCGCAGAAGTACCGGCAGGCGTATGGGCCGGAATATTCGGATTATAATACGGAGGAATATAAGTATATCGAGGAAAACGGCTACAAAAGCGTGTCAGAGAATCCTCTGTCTACCTTTTCGGTGGATGTGGATACGGCCTCTTATGGGAATGTGCGCCGGATGATCCGGTCTCATGAAACGGTTCCTGCGGATGCGGTGCGGATTGAGGAGATGATTAATTATTTTGACTATGATTATCCGGAGCCAAAGGACGGGGAACCTTTTTCCGTGACCACAGAATATGGGGATTGTCCGTGGAATGAGGATCATCGGCTGCTGTTGATAGGCCTGCAGGCAAAGAAGATTGATTTTGGGGACCGGCCGGCATCGAATCTTGTATTTCTTCTGGATGTGTCCGGGTCCATGTACTCGGACGATAAATTACCTCTGGTACAGAAATCTTTTGCCATGCTGGCAGAGAATCTGACAGCCCGGGATCGGGTGTCTATCGTCACCTACGCAGGTTATGAGTCTGTGGTGCTGGACGGAGTGTCCGGCAATGAGAAGGCGAAGATTGTGGCAGCTCTGGAGGATCTGGAGGCAGGAGGCTCCACGGCCGGGGAGGCGGGGATTCAGAAGGCTTATGCCCTGGCAGAGAAGAATTTTATTCCTGGGGGCAACAACCGGGTGATTCTGGCCACAGACGGGGATCTGAATGTGGGGATCAGCAGTGAAGGCGGGCTGACCAGGCTGATTCAGGAGAAGAAGAAAAGCGGGGTTCATCTGTCTGTGCTGGGCGTGGGCACCGGCAACCTGAAGGATAATAAGATGGAAGCTCTGGCAGACAACGGGGACGGCAACTACAATTATCTGGACAGCATTTTTGAGGCAAAAAAGGTGCTGGTGGACGAGATGGGCGGCACTCTGGTTACCGTGGCCAAGGATGTGAAGATTCAGGTGGAGTTTAATCCGGAGTATGTGGCAGGCTACCGTCTGGTGGGGTATGAGAACCGTGTCCTGAGAAATGAAGATTTTAACAATGATAAGGTGGATGCCGGGGAGATCGGCGCGGGGCATACCGTGACTGCCCTGTATGAGATTATTCCGGGCGGAGCCGGCGGACAGACCCTAAAGTATCAGACCGGATCAAAGCCATCCGGTGGCAGCACGGAGCTTTTGACTGTGAGTCTGCGCTTTAAGGCTCCTAACGGTGATAAGAGCAGGTTGGCGGAATATCCGGTGGAGGCAGACAGCTATCAGCAGAGCCTGTCAGAGAATCTGAAGTTTGCCTCAGCAGTGGCAGAATTTGGCATGGTTCTCAGGAACAGTGAGAATATGGGAAATGCCTCTTTTGACAGTGTGATGGAGCTGGCAGAGTCTTGTGTGCATGCAGACTCAGACGGCTACCGGAAGGAATTTCTGGAGCTGGTGGAGCAGGCAAGGACGAACGAACTCCGATGAAGCCAGAGCCAGGGCATATGCTGTTTCGTTCACAGGGAACCTGGGAGCGTAACACAGTATCCGGGTTGTAGAAAATCCAGGGATAATGGTGTTTGCGTTTGTAATTATCTGGGAGTATATTGAGGGTGACAGGAAAGTTCCTGTCACCCATTGTTGTGGCGCCAGACCATATACCACGCTGCTCTTCAGTGCGGCAAGATTGCTGTCCTGCTGCTTATAGCGGAGGGGCGCTGACTCAGAAAAAGGGAGAAAAGGGAGGTAACGAAGGAGTTATAGCATACACAACCGGACATCGCAGAGGATGCTTCGTTTGTGCTTTTGGTATGCTCATTCGCGGAGGTAAGAGTTATGGCTACAAGAGAAATTGAGAATCCGGTTTTGAGAAAGCTGGCAGAGTATGGGTTGATTACCCTGAGTATCTGGATTATGGTGATCGGAATTTATTTCTTTAAATTCCCCAATAATTTTGCATTTGGCGGAGTGACGGGTTTTTCCACCGTGGTGGCGAAGATCACCCGGTTCTCTGCAGGTGATTTTACATTTTTTGTCAACACCGGTCTTTTGGTATTGGGATTTTTGTTCCTGGGAACCGATGTGGGGGTAAAGACGGTTTACGCCAGTATGCTGATGTCCTTCAGCCTTTCGGCTCTGGAGCGTCTGTGCCCGCTTGCGGGTCCGCTGACCCAGGAGCCGCTTCTGGAGCTGATTTTTGCGATTTTCTGCCCGGGTTTCGGCTCGGCGGTATTGTTTAATATCGGTGCCTCCAGCGGGGGTACGGATATCATTGCCATGATTTTGAAGAAGCATACGAGCATGAATATCGGGACCTCTCTTCTGGTGGTAGATCTGACTTCCGTGGTGATGGCGTTTTTTGTATTCGGGCCGACCACAGGACTGTTTTCCAGCCTGGGGCTGATGGCCAAGTCTCTGGTGATAGACGATGTGATTGAGAATATGAATCTGTGTAAATGCTTTAATATTATCTGTGATGATCCGCAGCCGATCTGCGATTTTATCATCCATGAACTCCATCGGAGTGCGACCACATACAAGGCCGAGGGAGCATTTACCCATCACAATAAGACCGTGATCATGACAACCATGAAGCGGGTGCAGGCAATTAAGCTGCGGAACTATATCCGCAAGGTGGAGCCGACGGCATTTATCCTGATCTCCAATTCCAGCGAGATTATCGGCAAGGGCTTTTTGAACAGCTGAGCCGACAGTATGTGGATCTGCGTGAATGGTTACACCTGCCTGGTCCTCCGGCATATAATAAAGAAGCAGGAGCAGTTGCTTTCTGCTTTACAAGGAGGACTGAATTTATGAGGTGGAGAAGAAAAAGAAGGAAAGGAATGGCTGTGGCCGGGCAGCAGGCGGATGTGGGCGCACTAAGGCAGGCGGAGAGTCCGGCACAGCGGGAATATCGGCAGCAGGAGCAGCTTCACAGGAGAAATGTGAGGATTTGCCGGGGGATGCTTTTGGTGCTTTTGCTGGCAGTATGGGAACTCTGTGCAAGGCTGGGGATGATCGATGATTTTATCTTCAGCTCTCCCTCCAGGGTGTTTTTTTGTTTTTGGGGAATGGTACGGGACGGGAGCATTTTCGGACATATCGGAATTACACTTTTTGAGACCTTGATCAGTTTTGGACTGGTTGTGGCTCTGGGGCTTCTGACGGCTGTGGCGCTCTGGTCCAGCCGCAGTGTATCGGAGGTACTGGAGCCTTATCTGGTGATGTTAAACAGCCTGCCCAAGTCGGCCCTGGCCCCCATGCTGATCGTCTGGCTGGGCAACCATGTGCATACGATCGTGGCGGCGGCGGTTTCGGTGGCGGTATTTGGTTCGGTTCTGACCCTGCATAACGGATTTACTTCCATGGATGAGGATAAGATTAAGCTGATCCGCTCTCTGGGAGGGAACCGCATGGATGTGCTGGTTAAGGTGCTGCTGCCAGGATCCGTGCCGCTTATTATCAGCAATATGAAGGTCAATATCGGGCTGTGCCTGGTGGGGGTGATCATCGGGGAGTTTCTGGCAGCCCAGCGGGGGCTGGGGTATCTGATTATTTATGGGAGCCAGGTGTTTAGCTGAGAGTACATTCTGATAGGAAAGTGTATCGTGAGGAAAGAATGGGAACAGAACGTTTATTGTTTAAGAATTGATATAAGATAAAATTGAGGAAGTATTTAGGGAGACCAGGATACTTCCTTCTTGTTTGGAAGAAAGGGTTTTTCGGGGAATTATACCGGATAGGAGCCAGCGAGCCGGTGGAGTGGGCGGAGCCGGGAAGCGGAGCCATCCGGCAGTGCAGGGTATCGAAAAACTATGCCTTGTGCCAGAAAATCCGGCAGGGGCATTCCATAGAGCAGAAGGAGGGGGATGTTGATGTGGTTTTAAGCAGAACATTGATTCGGTTTTCTGCTGTGAAAGATTGGATTGCGGAAACGGTTGGGCATGTGTTACAATAAAATAAAGACAGGAGAGGAAGATGAACGAAGTCAAAATACAATGGCATCCCGGATTTGTGGCAGCAATCAATTTGGAGCTGGCGGAAAATCGGGAAGACTTGATCTATGAAAAAGAGTACAATCTGAATACAAAACCTTTAGAGATAGACCTTCTGGTGATAAAAAAGAACCGGGAGGTGCAGATCACAAATGAGATCGGGAGGATGTTCCGTGGGCATAACATTTTAGAATACCGCTCCCCGGAGGACCATTTGGACATCGATTCTTTTTACAAGGCAGGGGCATATGCCAGCCTTTATAAAGCCTATGGAGAGAGACTGGATGAAAGGAAGGCGGAGGATATCACGGTATCATTGGTGAGGGAAGCAAAACCAAATGGCTTGTTCCGGTATTTTAAAGAGCATGGAAGGAAGATATCAAATCCGTATCCGGGAATTTACTATGTACTGGATGGAGTATTGTTTTCCACACAGATTATAGTGACCGGGGAACTGGATGGAAGGAGCCATGGGTGGCTGAAATCTCTGTCCGATCATCTAAAAAAGCAGGAGATGGAAGCATTGTTGAAACGAGCCAGGTCTTTATCCGGGAAGCTGGACCGGGAGTTGGCAGATGCGGTACTGGAGGTAAGTGTTAAGGCAAACCGTGAGATAGTGAAAGAACTGAAAGGAGATGAAGCTATGTGCCAAGCATTATTGGAGATCATGGAGCCGGAGATTAATCAGATCGTGAGGCAGGCAAGGGAAGAAGCCATTAGGCAGGCCAAGAAAGAAGCAGAGGAATCCGCCATACGAATGATAAAATTGCAGAAATATACGATAGAGGAGATACACGAGATTATCCCCAAGCTTTCCCTTGATGAAATCAAGAGACTTGTGAAAAATGTGGAACAAGTCTGACCAAAAGACAGGTTTAGGATGGGGATAGCTGGAAAAGATTAGGAAGAAAAAGAGTCCTGTGGCAAACCACAGGACTCTTTAGAATCTATTCATAAGAGGGAAGCACATGGGAGAGGCAGCAGCCAGGTGCTTCCTTTTTCTATGCGAAAAGAGAGGAGAAACGATATGAGAACTTTGTCCCTGATTCATTTAAAGGGTGGGGTAGCTAAGACTCTTTCCAGTGTGAACATGGCCTATATCCTGGCTGCTATTCATGGAAAGAGGGTATTATTGGTGGACAATGACAAGCAGGGAAATACCAGCAAGATATTGAAACGGCACAGCTATGAGAGACCGGGGGTGGCAGAAATCCTGACAGAGCGCAGCATGGATATGAAAGAAATGATCCAGCATACAGATTATGAGGGGCTGGACCTTGTGACAGCCTACATGAACTTGATTTCGGCAAGTTTGGCAGTGATGCTGGACCAGCAGCGCCCCCAGCAGACCCGTTTTCGGCAAGCCTTCGGGCAGGTAAGGGAGAATTATGATATCTGTATCATTGATAACGCCCCGGATATTAACATTTCTACTATCAATGCCCTGGTAGCCTCGGATGATGTGTTGGTGCTGGTTACGATTGATGATTTTGCCATTGACGGGTTGGCAGAGCTAAAGGAACAGATAGATCATACCCGGGAGGATTTAAATCCAGCCTTACGTTTCTGCGGCTGTTTCATTACCCAGTATGACCGGCAGAACGAAGCGGACCGGCAAGGGAGGGAGTATTTAAAAGCCCTGGAAGGATATCCGCTGCTTGAAACCTGTATCCGACGGACAGTGAAAATGAAACCCAGCACATTTGCCAGGGAGCCGATTCTTTTATATTCCAGCCGTTGCGGAGCTTCCCGGGATTATAAGGCGCTGGTGGAGGAATATTTAGGGATGTGTCCAACTTGGACACAACAGGGGGAGGAGAACAGAAATGACAAAGGGAAAGAAATTTAATCTTACAGAGCTGTTAAATCAGCGGTCAATGGAACAACCGGAATAGGAAGGAAGTACGCAGAAGGAAGATTTACTTGAACAACCGGAACGGGAGAGAGAAGCAATTGTGATGGTGGATGTGTATGACCTGGAACCGTCAAAGGAGAATTTTTATCAGGTGGATGACAGCTTGAAACGTTCCGTGGAGTTCGTGGGAATTTTGCAGCCTTTACTGGTAAAACAGCCGGAGAATGGGAAATACAAGGTGATTGCGGGGCATAGGAGGCGTTTGGCGGTGCTGGCCCTGATGGAGGAAGGGAAGGAAAACAGAAGGTATGTGCCTTGTGTGTTCAAGAAGGAGGATGTGAGAGATCGATTGGCAATTATTCTTGCCAATCGTTTTCGGGATAAGACGGATTGGGAAAAATGATGGAGGTGATGGAGGCAGAAGGGTTGGCAAAGGAGCTAAAGGAGTATAAAAGAATGATAGTCTATATTCATTTAGTAAAATAAAAAGCCAGCCGCTAAAATCGGTGATAGTAAAGGAAGGAAAACAGGACAATGCCTCTGGCATATGATGATAAAAAAGGATACCGTCATCCTATGTCAGAGGACCAAAAAAACTGGGAGGTTTTACAGATGAAGAAGGAACAGTGGGAGAAAATGATGCTGGGACAGATTGCAAGCTTCTTGGCAAAGGAAAAACTGATCAATCCAGAAGAACAGATTCGCTTTTTGTCGATTGTCCAAAAGGAGGAATAGTCATTGGGATTGTTACGGGCAGCCATTTATTGCCGGTGCAGCACAGAGGAGGAAAGCCAAGTTGATGCGTTGAAAAAGCAGGTGAAGGAGAGCGAGGATTGCATTAGGGCACAAGGCTGGTGTTTGACAGAACGGTATGTAGAATCGAAAAGCGGAACCACCACAAAGGGGAGAGATGAATATAATCGTCTGTTTGATGACATGTTAGAGGATAAGTTTGATGTGATTGTGATTAAGAGTCAGGATCGCCTGATGCGGAATGTTAAAGACTGGTATTTATTCCTTGACCGGTTGGTGGGTCAGAAAAAAAGACTGTTCATGTACATAGAGCAGAAATTTTATACTACAGATCAAGCTTTGATTACCGGGATTAAGGCTATCTTAGCAGAGGAATACAGTAGGGAATTGAGCAAAAAGATCAATAACGCCCATCGTCACCGGCAGTTAAACGGGGGAAGGGCGATGCTGACCTCAAAGGTATTTGGGTTCAAAAAAAACCAGGACGGTTCTGTGGAAGTGGTGGAGGAGGAGGCTGAAATCATCCGGAAGATTTATGAATATTGCGCAGCCGGATACGGAAGCCGCACGATTGCCAATATCTTTTTAAATCAGGAATACAAAAAAAGAACCGGAAATGTTTTGACAGCAGCTTCTGTTGGTAAGATTATCCGCAATCCTCTGTACAAGGGTACCATGGTCATGAACCGCTTGCACTATGATTTTGAAACAAAACGGACATTAAAGGTGCCTGAGGAACAGTGGATTTATGCAGAAGGGATAGTCCCTGGCATTGTGGACAGGCGGCTTTGGGAGCAGGCAAACCGGAAAATGTCGGAACGGGCAAAAGTATTCCACCGTGACAGAATATATAAAAAAGGCAGCAATCCGGGAGCCTATGACCTTTCGGGAAAGCTTGTGTGCGGTCAGTGTGGGAAACCTTATTACCGAACCTGGCGTCATGGATATGCAGATAAGGAAAAGGTTATTATTGAATGGAAATGCAGCAATTATTTGGAGAAGGGGAGAACAGAGGAGAACAGTAAAGGGAAAAACCGGAAGGTGAAAAAAGAATTTGGAGGTGGCTGTGACAATGCACATCTGGATGAAGCGGTGGTGTATGCCCTTTTAGAACAGATCAGCAGCCAGTATTATGATCTTCACAGGCAGGATAAAGATAATATCATTAACCATGTAATCCGAATTTTACGGCAGGTATTGGAAAAGGCGCCGGGAAAGAAAGAATGGACGAGGATGGAGGAGGAGGAAAAAAATCTTCGTAGACAGAAGGATACTCTTATGAACAAGCTCCTGGAACAGGTAATATCCGATCAGGATTATCAGAGAAAGAATGAGGAGCTGGAAAAAAGAATTGGGGAAATTCAGCAGCAAAAGGATGCTGCCAGGCAAAAGGAGCAGGAAATTCAGAATATGGAAAAGAGGATAGAGATAATAAGAGCCAGGATGGAGAGGGGAGGGATAGAAAAAGCAACCGTAGTCGGGATGCTTCGTGACATTCAGGAAATACGGGTACAGGGGTGGCGGTTGGAGGTGTATTTTGATCCTTTGAGGATTGCAGGACTAGGAGAGAGAGGAACAGGAGAAGGGGATTTGGTCAAGGAAATGTTATCGGAGGATTTTGCCATAAAGGTGGATTATCCCTTTGCCCCGGAAACAGAGAGGGGAAGATATTTAGACCGCAGGCAGATCATGGACCTTTTAAAAGATAACCCAAAGGAAACAGCAAAGAGCCTGGCTGCAGGTATGGGGCGCTCGGCCTGCATGGTGCGTAACCGTATGGAGGAATTAACCAGAGGTGGTTATATCCGCTTTCATGGGCGGGGAGGTCGGGGGGAGTGGGAGATTTTAAAGGAACTTCCAGATAAGGAGGTGAGTATCAGAGAAGGAGGATTGTAAAAGACTGGCAGAGCCGTCAGACCTGCGGAAATAATAATTTCGCCAGAGGGATGAGATAAGAACGAATAAAACGGTAATTGCATATTGGAATCCGATTTTGTATAATAGAGATAACAAATCGGGTGCTGTATTTTAAAGTATGGGCTTAACTGAGAATCTGGCGGATTACAAAGGCAAATGGATACGGAATAATGAAAACGAATGAAAGGAGCGAGGCAAATAAAAAATGGACCCTCAGCTTGTACAATGCAGTGAATGGAACCAGTTTTGCGGAGCCAGAGGATATCCGGTTTACCACAATAGAAAATGCTGTTTATATGGGAATGAAGAATGATGTATCTTTTATTTTATTCTATGTTATGAATATCTATGAGCAGCAAAGCAGTTATAATCCAAACATGCCTGTACGTCAGTTGATGTATGCGGGAAAGCTATATGATAAGTATATCCAGGTAAATAATCTGAATGCTTGAACTGTGTCCCAATGCTTGCTTGACATAGGAAGATGCTCATGCTAAGATGATAAAAAAGTATCCGTTATCTACGCCTTCTGCATGTCTGTAAAGCTGGCTGTAGGTATCACTGTGCCGTCCCTTTGCAGACGCACAGATGACGCAGACATCAGACATGGATTTCGTCAGTATTTTTGCAAGGCAGTACCAGATTTCATTCAGGATATTTTTATAAGGGACGATAAAGATATTGCATATAGAAAAGATCATGGAAATATTAGAAGAATCATATATATTTGTGCAAAAGGCAAAGCATATTACCGGAGAATTCCGGAAATTAAAAGAAAGGTGTGACAGAAAGATGAAAGGAAAAAAATCAGCAGCATTAGCAGTAATGGGCGCAGTGGTTATATCCACATGTTTTAATGCGTATGGGGCTTGGGGGAGGAGAGATATCATAGATCATGCAGTTTCTGTAAAAGGAATCATGCAATTTTCTTCCGAAGCATCTTTTTCCGGGGCATATTTGGGAACATGGTGGGATTTGTATAGCCAACGCTGTTCTTTGGATATTACTGCTATGGGAGATAATCAGTTCCGCGTTAATATCAATTGGAGCGGCGGCGCATATTCCGGAACAGAATGGACAATGACAGCCCAATATGACAATGCTACCGGATATTTGAACTATCAGGATGGCAGAGAGGTAGTTTATGAGTATAATGATATGGGGGCAAGACAGGACCAGGTGGTTTATGCAGATGGATCAGGGAGATTTTATATATCCAACGGATATCTGTATTGGATAGACGAGAAAGAACACTCTGGTGATGCTTGTTACTTTGAAAAGGATAACAGCTCCCCGGCTTCTGGCGAAGCATATAATGGAAATAGTTTATATGTTGAGGGCTGTGATATTAGTATCACTTTAAGGAATGCCCCCTCAACAAATGCTGCTGAAATTACACAGATACCAGTGTATACAGCGGTTAATTTTATTGGTTCCGCAGATAATGGATTTAGCCAGGTCTCCTATAACGGACAAACAGGTTATGTACTTTCTGCTTATTTAGATACTTATGAGCCTCAGGTATACACAGGAGTAAAATGTACGGTAACTAATTGCAGGACCAGCATTACTCTGCGGACAAGTGCTTCGGCAAATGCAAAAGAAATTGTTCAGATTCCCCTGGGAGCAACCGTAGATTACATAGAATCATCAGTAAATGGTTTTTACTTAGTAAATTACAATGGCAAAATTGGATATGCAAAATCAGATTATCTGGCATTCCAATGATAGCAAATATCTGAATTACGGAAGGCAGGAACCGATATTTAATTATATCACTTTGTACCCACAGCTCTTTAAGCTGGATCTGGTAATGATGAGCATCGTAATTCTTTGCATTCTGTCAGCAGTGTTATACCAGGGAATTGCGTGGCTGGAGAAAAAATTCTCATAAGAAAGAGAGGAATCCCGAGGGGTTCCTCTCTTTTGGGATCCGGTGAGATCTTACAGGACCTCCCTGTAAACCCTCAGTACATTCTTAATAAAAAATCACAGTGCAATGCACTCGATCTCAACACAGCTTCTGGCAGGATAATCCTCATGAAAATAGCTTCCGTAAACAGATTCACCAGTTCAAAGGGAGTCATGTTCCAGGCCCGGAAATCAATCCACAGGAGGTAGGATGCCTCCGGCTCAATCACCTTCACCTCCGGCATGTTTTCGGCAATGAAATTCTTTACCAGGTTGATATTCTTCAGGAAATACTCATTCTGCTGATCCACATAATATTCGCACTTGTCATAGGCTGCGATCAGAGCCTCGATCCCGATATAGTTATAATCGAAATGATAATTGTCATAAACCGCATTGTACTGATCCCGCAGGGCCTTATTTTTAATCACTACATAGGCCGGGTAGAAGCATGCCAGGTTAAAGATCTTGCTGGGTGAATCCATGACCACCACATGATCCGCCACCTCGTCAGACAGGGAGAAATAAGGAATATGCTTATGAGGCGCATAGACAATATCTCCATGGATCTCATTGCTGACGATCAGGGTATGGTTCTTTTCGCAGATCTCATACATTTTGGTCAGCTCTTCCCTGGTCCATACCCTGCCTACCGGGTTGGCAGGATTACACACCAGGAGGATCCGCACTTTCGGATCCGAGGTTTTTCTTTCCAGATCCTCAAAATCGATCTCATAATGCCCGTCCTTTAAGATCAGGTTATTATTCTCTACAAATCTTCCGGCTCCCTGGATCACTACGCTGAAGGTGTTGTAAACCGGCGGCTGGATCAGGATCTTATCGCCCGGACGGGTATAGGCATTGAGGATCATCCACGAAGCGGCAAAGGAAATGATGGCTGCGAATAATCCGCGTCCACCTTCAAGCAGGCCGAACATCCGTCCCTGCTCCTCTGCTGTTCCGATCATTCTTGTTCCCTTGATCATGGCATCCCAGAACAGCAGCGTAATGGTAATGCCCTGCACCGCCTGTATGATCAGCATGCTGGTGAAGGGAGGATGGGTTGCGATCCAAAACCCACATAGTCCGGTGGAAATCAGAGACACCGGAATCAGATACTTGACCGGTATCAGGTCAGTGATCCATCCCCCCGGCAAATACGCAATAAACTGAGTCAGTGCAAAAGCAGCTATCATCAGGCTGAACTGAGTATTGGGCATGGTGAACGTAGGCTTCTGTGAGCGGGGGGTACGCCCTGGAGGAAAGGAGCGTACCTTCCGGCCCCCCACCCCCCTGAAGGGTGACGAATCAGATTTTCTCGTTCTGGAGCATTCCCCATACCTGATTAAAGTATTCGGAGAATTCCTTTGCGTTTCTGCGCTTTAAGGGGCTTTCATATTCGGCAGGAAAGGTCACGGGCAGGACTGCCTTGATTCGCCCGGGACGGGGGGAGAGGACGAGGATGCGGTCAGCCACACTGATTGCCTCGGAGAGATCATGGGTGATCAGGATGGCAGTTTTTTGGGCGTTACGGATAATACTGCTGATATCATCGCAGACAGAGAGCCGTGTCTGGTAATCGAGAGCAGAAAAGGGCTCATCCAGAAGAAGCAGGTCCGGTTTCAGGGCAAGGGTGCGGATGAGGGCGGCCCGCTGACGCATGCCTCCGGAAAGCTCGGACGGATGAGACTGCTCAAAGCCTCCCAGTCCGTAGGCCTGCAGCATTTCTGACAGATCCCGGCGTGTTGCGGGATCAAGCTTTTTTTGGATCTCCAGCCCCAGGGCAACATTTCCGTAGATACTGCGCCATTCAAAAAGATGATCCTTTTGCAGCATGTAGCCGATTCCGGCGTGGCCGATACCATTGTGCCGGTCAAGGGGAAGGCCGTCTAAGAGGATAGAACCGTCCTCGGGTTTGATCAGACCACACAGCAGGGAGAGCAGAGTGGATTTGCCGCAGCCGGACGGCCCGACGATTGCCAGGAATTCTCCGGTGGGAACAGTAAAAGAGATATGAGAAAGGGCGGGAGTCTCACCTTCGGATGTATGATAGGAATAGCTGACTTTGCAGACTTCCAGTTTGGGTTTCATGAGTTACCTCCTTTTAAATCTGCCATATTTTATGGTATGAATCGGAAACTGCGGATGTGAGAACATGATTCCCGCGGGCAATGGGCCAAGTGCCGTGCCTGCAGCGGGGTTGTTGGCTAAGCCTGCGATTTACTGTGTTGGGACGGGAACGATTTTTTCATATTCCGATATACTGAATACAGGGAGGTGTGATATGGATCATATTGTTTTAATGGCGTTGCTGGCAACACTGGGAACCTGGTCGGTGACAGCGCTGGGGGCGGCAACCGTTGTGTTTTTCCGGTCACCGGATCCGAAGTCGATGAATCTGATGCTGGGATTTGCTTCCGGGGTAATGATTGCCGCGAGCTTCTGGTCTTTGCTGCAGCCGGCAATCGAGCAGGCGGAGCAGATGTCCGGGCTTCCGGCATACCTGGTGGCAACCCTTGGGTTTCTCTCCGGCGCCTTTTTTATGTGGGGTTCTGATAAGATTGTATCCTATGCCCGCGGCCGGGTAAACCATTCGGCAGGGAAGGCAGGTGAGAAGCTGAACCGGATTATCATGCTGGTGCTTTCGATTACCCTGCACAATATACCGGAAGGCCTGGCAGTAGGAGTAGCCTTCGGAGCGTTGCCCAGAGAAGGGTATATCATGGAAAGCCTGATGGGGGCAGTCACAATCGCGGTGGGCATCGGCCTGCAGAATTTCCCGGAAGGAGCGGCAGTCTCCATTCCTTTGAGAAGAGAAGGCTTTTCGAGAAAAAGGAGTTTTTTTCTGGGGCAGGCCTCCGGGATGGTGGAACCGATTGCCGGGGTGGTCGGAGCCATGCTGGTGGTGTATGTAGAGGCCATTCTGCCTTATGCTCTGTCCTTTGCCGCAGGAGCCATGATCCTGGTGGCCGTCCATGAGCTGATCCCGGAATGCCAGCAGAACCAGAAGGCCCAGCCTTACTCCGCAACCATGGGAATCGTGGCCGGATTCGCGACGATGATGCTTTTGGACGTAATGTTAGGGTAATCACGGGGAACCGACCAGGCGGACCTTACGAGATCCCCCGTGAAAAGCAACTCCGGAAAAACCGGCGCGAAAGCAGCAGCTGTGCGCCCTTGCTATTTTGTCCGCCCCATGATACAATGGCACCATCTGATAACTACAAAAGAGAAAGGTCTGAGAGCGATGAGACATCAGGTACCGGAACGGGAAAATCAAATCACAGAAGGCGTGATCTGGAAGCAGCTTTTGCTGTTCTTTTTTCCGATTTTGTTCGGAACCTTTTTTCAGCAGTTATATAACGCGGCAGATGCCATGATCGTAGGACGTTTTGTGGGAAAAGAGGCGTTATCTGCGGTGGCTGGCTCTACCGGCATGCTGACACAGATGGTGGTGGGTTTTTTTGTGGGACTTTCTTCAGGAGCCGCCGTGCTGGTATCCCAATACTATGGTGCGAAGCGTGCGGACATGGTGAACTATGCGGTTCATACCTTTGTGGCTTTCAGCATCCTGGCGGGATTGGTGATGACCTTTCTGGGCATTGCTCTGGCGCCGTGGATGCTGAAAGCCATGGAGACACCGGCAGAGGTGATGGAGATGTCGGTTCTCTATCTGAGAGTCTATTTTGCCGGACTCATCGGAAATCTGGCTTATAATTCCGGGGCGGCGATTCTGCGGGCAGTAGGAGATTCCAGGCGCCCTTTGTATTTTCTGATCAGCAGCTGTCTGATTAACATCGTATTGGATGTGTTTCTGGTGGTAATTCTTGGTCTGGGAGTGCTGGGGGCGGCTCTGGCAACCGTTCTGTGTCAGGCGATGAGTGCCGGCATGGTGATCTTTGCACTGATGCGGACAAAGGATATGCATCATCTGGACTGGCGTCAGATGCGCATGGATCCGCGGATGCTTAAGAGAACCATCCGGATCGGTTTTCCATCCGGACTGCAGTCTGTGATGTACGGGATATCCAATGTGATCATTCAGGCCGCTATCAATTCTTTGGGGACGGATTCCGTGGCGGCATGGGCGGCCTACAGTAAGATCGACAGTCTTTTCTGGATGGTAGTCAGCTCTTTCGGAATTGCCGTTACCACCTTTGTGGGGCAGAACTTTGGGGCCGGAAAGATGGAACGTGTGCGGGGCGGGATTCGCTGCTGTCTGGCTATGACGATATTCTCCTCGGCTGTGCTTTCCGTTGTGATTTATAACTGGGGAATCTATGGATTTGAGCTGTTTACTGCAGATCCGGAGGTGGAAAGGATTGGGGTAGCGATGATGCGTTATCTGTCACCGATGTACGTGACCTATGTGACGATCGAGATCCTTTCCGGAGCTTTGCGGGGAGTGGGAGACTGCTGGAGGCCGATGCTTCTGTGCTGCGGCGGAGTCTGTGTACTTCGTGTACTGTGGGTGCTGGCGGCAGTGCCTTTGAAGCGGGATATGTATACGATCATGTTCAGCTATCCTCTGACCTGGGTGGTGACGACATTGCTGTTTGTGGTGTATTATCGCTGGTTCAGTCAGCTGAAGGCAGAAAAAAGGGAACGGGGCAGGAGCCTTTTGTGAACGCGGTTTCTGTGAAGAGCAGGATAAAGTTAAGTGTCTGCAGAATGCCTTGTTGAGAATTTTTCTCAATAAGGCATCTTGACTTTTTGGGCGAATTCGCGTATGATAACTACGAAAATGATAATCAGTTTCAAAACGAATAATGATACAGAAAGGAAGTGTGTGTTATGCCGTTATCGATGATGGAGCAGGGAGACACGAGAATGATTACGGAATTCCATGGGCAGGAAGAAATGAAACGTCATCTGCAGGATCTGGGATTCATAAAAGGAGAGAAGGTTCGCGTGGTAGAGGAGAATCCCGGCGGGATGATTCTGATGATAAAGGGAGTGAAGATCGCCCTGAACCGTGCTCTGGCAAATCGGATCATGGTGGCGGATTAGACACATATCAGGAGGAACGCTTGTGAAACGAAGTTTCACAATTGGAATGCGTTCCGACGACGTGGCAGGTGGAGCGAAGCGACGCGTGCCGAAACCTTATTAAGAAGAGGAACGCTTGTGAAACGAAGTTTCACAACTGGAATGCGTTCCGACGACGTGGCAGGTGGAGCGAAGCGACGCGTGCCGAAACCTTATTAATTAGGGAGGAACGAGATGACACTGAGAGATTTAAAGCCAGGACAGCAGGGAGTCGTGACCGCAATCCGTACGGCCGGTTCCATGAAGCGGAGGATCATGGACATGGGGATTACGCCAGGGGTCGAGATTCTGGTGATCAAGGTAGCTCCGTTGGGGGATCCGGTTGAGGTGAATGTCAGAGGCTATGAATTGAGCCTCCGGAAAGAAGAAGCACAGCAGATTGAGATGAAATAGGAGTATTTCGCCGGTGAGTCAGCTGTTGCTTGCAGTTTGCAGTGGCCGAAGGTTAGCAACAGCTAATCCGCGAAGATACCGATGTCTCAGGAGAAGGGGTGTTTTGTGTTGACGGGGATAAAAAGTAAGAGGAGAAAATGACCTATGAGTATGACAATTGCACTGGCAGGAAATCCAAACTGTGGAAAGACGACATTATTTAATGAGCTGACCGGCTCGAAGCAGCATGTGGGGAACTGGCCTGGTGTTACGGTAGATAAAAAGGATGGCATTTATAAAAAGAATAAGGAAGTCGTGATTCTGGATCTTCCCGGCACCTATTCCCTGTCCCCGTACTCGGCAGAGGAGATTGTGGCGCGGGATTATCTGGTTAAGGACAGGCCGGATGCAGTGATTGATATTGTGGACGGCACCAGCATTGAGAGAAATCTGTATCTGTCGCTGCAGATTATGGAGACCAGGGTTCCGATGGTCATTGCGCTGAATATGATGGACGAAGTGGAAGCGCGGGGAGACAGGATTGACTGTGCAAAGCTGTCAGAGGAGCTGGGGGTGCCCGTGGTGCCGATTGTGGCCAGAAGCGGCAAGGGTTTAAAGGAACTGATGGATACCGTCATCGAGGTGGCCGGAAAGCGTCGGGAATCCGAACAGGCAAGGTGGTTTGACGAGGAACTGAAGGATGTGATTGATGCAGTAGCCGATCTTCTGGACGGCAGGGATCCGGATGAGAAGTGGTGGAAGGCACTCAAGCTGGTGGAGAAGGACGAGGTGGCAGCGGCTGCCCTGGATCCGGCCCGCATGGCCTCGGTAAAAGAGCTTGTGGCTGTGGCTGACAAAAACGCGGACGGAGACGCGGAAGCGAAGATTGCGGATGCCCGTTACCAGTACATAGGAAAGGTGGTAAAGAATTGTGTCAGGAAGGCACATAAGGGCCATGTAGAGACAAAATCCGACAAACTGGACAAGATCCTTACCAACCGAATCCTGGCGCTTCCGATCTTTGCCGCGGTCATGTATCTCATGTTTGCCTGCACCTTCAGCGAGAATTTCCTTTTTGTCGAGGGACTGCCCAGCCCGGGAGTGTGGCTGGCCGGAATTGTAGAGGAGGTTTGGGGACTGCTTGCAGAAACCGTAGTAAGTGTTGTGGAAAATATGGGCGCTTCTGAGTGGGCAGCCGGCCTGGTGGCGAGTTGTCTGGACGGAATCGGAGCAGTGGCCGGGTTCCTGCCGCTGGTGCTGGTGTTGTTTTTGCTTTTGTCCTTTCTGGAGGACAGCGGGTATATGGCACGTGTGGCCTTTGTGATGGATCGGATCTTCCGTCACTTCGGATTGAGCGGACGTTCCTTTATTCCTATGCTGATGGGCTTTGGCTGTTCAGTCCCGGCCCTGATGGCTTCCCGGACATTGGAAAGTGACAAGGATCGGAAAATCACGATGATGATTACTCCGTTTATGTCCTGCGGCGCCAAACTGCCGATCTATGCAATGTTTGCGGCCACGCTGTTTGCCGATGCTAACCAGACGGCGATTGTATTTTCTGTCTATATGCTGGGAATCGTGGTGGCAATTCTGAGTGCATTGATTTTAAATAAGTTTGCTTTTAAGAGTGATACCTCAAACTTTATTATGGAGCTGCCGCAGTACCGGGTGCCGACACTGAAAAGTGTGCTGATTCATGCCTGGGAGAAGGTAAAGGGCTTTGCTGTGAAGGCAGGTACGGTGATTTTTGCCTCTACCGTACTGATCTGGTTTTTGTCCAGCTTCAATTTTAACGGGATGTGTGATATGGAGGATAGCCTGCTGGCCTCCGTGGGAAATGCAATCAAGTGGATCTTTGCTCCGCTTGGCTGGGCCGACTGGCGGGCTTCCGTGGGAGTCGTGACCGGCTGGATTGCCAAGGAGAATATCGTAGCAACCTTTGGGCAGCTGTTCGGCGGCGTCAGTGATGAGATGGTGGAAGCGGTAATGGCCGGAGAAGAGGCCCTGCCAGCAATCGGAGAGGTGTTTAATCAGGTTTCCGCTTATTCTTACATGGCGTTTAACCTGCTGTGCATGCCATGTTTCGCAGCCGTGGGCGCTATCCGGAGAGAGATGGGATCCTGGAAATGGACCTTGCGGGCAGTCGGCTTTCAGATGCTGACAGCATATGTGGTGGCGTTGTTGATTAATGTAGTAGGAAATGTGATTTTTTAAAAGCAGCCAGAAGAAATTTGTTTGATTGCTGCCTGGGGAGAGCCGTTGCATGGGAAGGTGCTCCCCGGCAGGGGAGGAGAGTTTGCTTATGTCTTTAGAATGCAAGAAGGGGTATATTATGGAGGAGCTGAGGAGGAACGGATGCCGGATTACCAACCAGCGCCAGCTGCTGATTGATATTATCCTGAAGGATGAGTGCAGCAGCTGTAAAGAGATTTATTATCTGGCCAGCAAGGCGGATCCCTCGATCGGCATGGCAACCGTATACCGGCTGGTAAAGACGCTGGAGGAGGCAGGCTTGATTCACCGGAAGAATATGTACCGGATTGACGAAGAAATTCTGACAGCGGGAAATGCTGCTTTTCACGGGCAATGTCAGTTAGAGTGTGTATAAAAATGCCCGTTCAGACAAAGAAATATTCAGCTTTAGAAACAGGTTTTCCCGGATTGCATTTGCCTGATGCGGGGAAACCTGTTTTTCGGCTCGTATCTTTCTTGGAATCTTACCGGAATCACAGCCCGGGAAAGAGGGAGAGCAGCAGCCGGAAGTCATTCTGCCGATATTTTTTACCCGAGAAAGGACTGGACGGAAGAGTAAATTTCGTATATGATAAAGATAAATGATTTTGGCGGGGACAGGAGTACAGTCAGGAGGGGTTATGCACGAATCGGGTGAGAATTATCTGGAGACGATATTAATGCTGAAGGAGAGGAAAGGATCCGTGCGTTCGATTGACATTGCCAGAGAACTGAATTTCAGCAAGCCCAGTGTCAGCCGTGCGATGGGGATCTTAAGGGAGAGCGGATATATTATCATGGAACCGTCGGGGGAGATTCATCTGACAGACAGTGGAAAGGCAAAGGCAGGTGAGATATATCGGAGGCACTGCCTTCTGACGATATTTCTAAAGGAGGTAGCCAGGGTGCCGGAACGGATGGCAGAAGAGAATGCCTGCCGGATGGAACATATTCTGGATCAGGAGGTGGTGGAAGGGATTAGCAGATTCATGGAGGAGCGGGAGAGCTTTTCATCAACGTCTGATGCAGGAAGGACGCTGTCAGAGGAGGATTCATAAAAAGCCGGGCAGATTTGGTTGACTTTCTGCTCCTTTTGTGACAGAATTAATGATTGATGGAAGGATGGACAGAAAAGAGGATAGCGATTATGACGAAAATTGATATTATTTCTGGATTTTTAGGAGCAGGTAAGACGACCTTTATTAAAAAGCTTCTCAAGGAGGCCATTGCCGGAGAGCAGGTGGTTCTGATTGAGAATGAGTTCGGAGAGATTGGGATTGACGGCGGCTTTCTGAAGGATTCGGGGATTGAGATCCGGGAAATGAATTCCGGCTGTATCTGCTGCTCGCTGGTAGGAGATTTTGGAAAATCTCTGGAGGAGGTGCTGACGAAATATCGCCCGGATCGGGTGATTATCGAACCGTCCGGTGTGGGCAAGCTTTCGGATGTGATGAATGCGGTGCGCAATGTGGCCAAAGATCTGGAGGTTCGTTTGAACAGTGCCGTGACTGTAGTGGATGCTAATAAGTGCCGGATGTACATGAAGAATTTCGGAGAGTTTTTTAATAATCAGGTAGAGAATGCAGGGACGATTGTGCTGAGCCGCACGGATGTGACAGAGAAAGGTAAGGTAAGGAAGGCGGCTGAGATGCTGCGGGAGCATAATGTCGCGGCGACGATTGTGACGACCCCGATCGGGCAGCTGGGAGGGGCGCAGCTGCTTGAACTGATCGAGAAGCCGGATACGATGATGGAGGATCTGCTGGCCCAGGCAAAGGCGGATTATGAACATCATCACCATCATCATGATGAGCATTGTGATTGCGGTTGTCACGGCCACGAGCATGAAGGCCATGATCATGAAGGCCATGAGCATGGTCACGATCATGATCATGAAGGCCATGAGCATGGTCACAGCCATGAGCATAGTCACGATCATGAGCATGAAGGCCATGAGCATAGCCACGATCATGAGCATGAAGGCCATGAGCACGGCCATCACCATCATGATCATCATGCAGACGAAGTGTTTACCAGCTGGGGACTGGAAAATGTTGCCGCCCGTGAGAGAAAGGCTCTGGAGGAGATCCTGGAGGAGCTGGCCTATGGTAACCATTACGGAGATGTGTTGCGGGCAAAGGGAATGGTGCCCGGAGAGAATCCGGGAGAGTGGTATTATTTTGACCTGGTGCCGGAAGAATATGAGATTCGTACCGGGGCGCCGGATTATACAGGAAAGGTATGCGTAATCGGTGCCAATCTAAAAGAGGAAGAGCTGAGTCAGGCATTTGGGAATTAATTCGGAAAGGTCGTGGAAAGATATGGGACCAATGATTGAAGATGATATCACCCCGGTATTTTTGATCAATGGCTTTCTGGAGGCGGGAAAGACGGAGTTTTTAACCTTTACCATGGAACAGGAGTATTTCCAGACAGAGGGGAAAACGCTTCTGATTGTCTGTGAAGAGGGAGAGACAGAGTATGAACAGGAGCTGTTGGATGCGACCCGGACCTCGGTAGTCTATGTAGAGGATTTCGAACAGATATCGCCGGAACGGCTGACAGAGCTGGAGCTTTTGTATAATCCGGAGCGGGTTCTGATCGAGTGGAACGGAATGTGGAATCAGGATGATTTAAAGCTGCCAGAGGACTGGACGATCTATCAGCAGATTACGATTATAGATATGTCGACCTTTGAACTGTATGTGAAGAATATGAAGTCACTTTTGGCGGCTATGGTACGTAACTCCGAGCTGATTATCTGCAATCGCTGTGACGGCATCGAGGACTTGGAACGCTATAAGCGGATGCTGAAATCCATGAATACCAAGTGCGAGATTGTCTTTGAGGACGAGAACGGGGAGATTGACGAGATTTCCGAGGAAGACCTTCCCTATGATTTAAATGCCGATGTGGTAGAGATTGGCCCGGATGCATACGGGATCTGGTATATTGACTGCATGGATAAGCCGGAACGTTATGTGGGTAAGGTAGTGGAATTCACGGCAATGGTGTTGAAATCGCCGGAATTTCCCAAGAATTACTTTGTGCCCGGGCGGATGGCCATGACCTGCTGTGCGGAGGATATGACCTTTCTGGGCTATATCTGTAAAGCGAGAGAGGCACGTAACTTAGAGACCAGGCAGTGGGTAAAGGTACGTGCCCGGGTGGCTCTGGAATACTGGAAGGATTATCACGGCGAGGGCCCTGTACTCTATGCGGAGCAGGTAGTTCCCGCAGGAGAGATTGCAGAGGTCGTGCAGTTCGGGTAATCGCAAGACGGAATGCGCCGGAAGATCCTCCTCTGCAATCGAATGCTGTGCTCTGAGGAAAGACTTTTGCCGAAAACGGTATTGGTTGCATACCGCAGGAAGCATTCCTAAAATTCCCGATTTTTGCAAAAAGCGAAACGAAAATCCCCAAACTTGCTTTGCTCAAACAGTGGGGATTTTCGTTTCAACGCAAAATTCGGGAAATTAAGGACTTCTAAATCCCTGCAAGGTCAAAAGAAGCAGACCATTTCTGGTCTCAGAGGAGTCAAAAAACCTTTTGACCCTAACATCATGACATTGTTATCTGAACTGTTACGGCAAAACCGTATGATCGGCTCAGACGGAGATATCAATGGAGACACCCTCTCCCACAGACATATCCGCGGAAAAGCCGGACATGTCAGAAACAGAAGCAGCCGGGCTGCCGCCGGAGGAGCCGGGAGAGATGGCATTGGCTAATTCTGAGTTCAGCTCAGCGGCAGAATTTTTGGCATCTTCAGCCATCTCTTTGTTGGCGTAATTTTTCTCATCCCGGCGGCGTTTCTTGCGCCGGGTATTTAATTCTTCCTGGATTTCCTTGGCTCTTTGGATCTCATTCTTCTTTTCCGCCCGTTTCCTTTGATTCTCCAGCTGCTCCTCCTTGGACAAATGCTGCAGCTTTTTCTGGATCCTTTTGATCAGCTTTTCCATGCGTTTGATCATCTGGGCAATCTTCTTGGCATCACTGCCCTGACTGGCAGCCTGAGTCATCTTGAGGCTGGTCAGAGCACGTATGGCCCGGGAGGCAACCTGCTGGACATCGATCCGCGTCTCAGCCCTTGCCAGCATGGCAGCAAGCTGACCGACGGAGTCTTCTGGCTTGGAAGCCTTCATTTTGAAATTACTGCCGGATTCTTTGGAGGAGGATGCCGAGAGCGCTTTCAGGGAATCGAGCAGCCGTTCTGCTTCCCGGTCTTTCTCTGAACTGAGCGCTTCTTTATCGGAAGACCTATCTTCTTTTGCCTTGCCTGTCTTTAGAGACGATGCAGAGGAATAGATTTTGCTGTCAGCATCTGCCGGCCAGCTTCTTGCAGTGACTTTCACGACCCGACCTCCTTTTGATTGTGAGAATTCTGTGAACTTTTATTAGTTATTATATCGACGGAACCAGGAAAAAGAAAACCTCATTGGGAAAAAAAGAAAAAATAAGTACAAATTCCGTCACGACACGAGGCAAGCCGCCAAAGCATACATTGATAATAAGTAAGCTTTGAGGTGGCTTTCTTTGAAGACATTTCCGAAGCCCCTGTCGCCCGCGGAGGAGAAAATCTGGCTGGAACGATGCCGGGAGGGCGACCAGGAAGCGCGTAATATCCTGATAGAACGAAATATGAGACTGGTGGCCCATGTGGCAAAAAAATACCAGAATACGGATTATGATATGGAAGATCTTCTGTCAGTGGGAACCATCGGACTAATTAAGGCGGTCAACAGTTTCCACATAGATCGCGGTTCACGGCTCGCTACTTATGCGGCAAAATGCATTGAGAATGAGATCCTGATGTTGCTTAGGGCCAGCAAAAAGTATACCAAAGAAGTGTCTCTGTATGAACCCATCGGAGTAGACAAGGACGGGGAAGCGGTCAGTCTGGTGGATGTGATTGAGATGGAGAATAAGGAGGTGCTGGAGGATCTGATCCTGGATCAGGATATCAAAGAACTCTATGAGGCATACCAGTCCTGTCTCAAAGGCCAGGAACAGGAGGTGATCGGCATGCGGTACGGACTGTTTGGGAAAAAGCCGCGGACGCAGCGGGAGATCGCGGTGTCTTTGGGGATTTCCCGGTCCTATGTGTCGAGGATTGAGAAGAAGGCGCTGGGGAAGCTAAGGGAGAAGTTCGAGCAGGGGTGAAACTGAGAAAAAGAAAGATTTTTGGAAAAGGGGATAGAGTCAGCTTTACGATAGAAAGCGGAGACACTATCTCTTTTTTTGAGAATGATTTAGTATTACAGCGAACTTTTTGCAAGCGTTATCTTCCTATTATGTCTGGTAGGCTGTATGGTTATTTCGGAAATTTGACGTAATGTTCTTGTGAGTTATATGAGGAGCATGTATAATAAGATCAGTAAGGATAGAGAATTAGCAGTGATTGATATCTTTCCGTAATTTTGAGCGATATGGAGGATAATCGCCATGGCGAGAACCGTAGGGATAGGAATTCAGAGTTTTGAGAAGCTGATAACAGAAAACAGCTTTTATATTGATAAAACAGATTTTATCAGGCAGTGGTGGGAAAACAGAGACGATGTGACATTGATTACCCGTCCCCGCAGATTTGGCAAGACTCTGAATATGAACATGTTGGAGAGATTCTTATCTGTACAATATGCAGGGCAGGGAGAGGTGTTTGAGGGTTTATCCATATGGAAGAATGAGAAATACCGTAAATTGCAGGGAAGTATGCCCGTAATCTATTTAAGCTTTGCGGACGTAAAGGCCAATACCTTTGCCTTGGCAAGGGAAAAGATTTGTATGCTTATCGAAGAAGTGTACCGCAGATATGATTTCCTGCTGACAGGAGGGAGTCTAAAGGAAGGGGAAGCAGAACGTTTCCGCAAGGTTTTGGTAGAAATGACGGATTCTGAGGCTGCGTATTCTCTCAAAAATCTGTCTGGTTATTTATCAGGTTATTATGGAAAAAAAGTTGTTATTTTGGTGGACGAATATGACACGCCGCTCCAGGAAGCCTGGGTGTATGGCTATTGGAAAGAGATGGCAGAATTTATCAGAAGTTTGTTCAATTCCACGTTCAAGACAAATCCCTATCTGGAGCGGGCGGTCATGACCGGAATTACAAGAGTCAGCAAAGAGTCGATTTTTTCTGACTTAAATAATCTGGAAGTAGTGACTACTACATCGGAGAAATATGAAGACAGCTTTGGTTTTACAGAGGAAGAGGTATGGGCGGCATTGCAGGAATGTGGTCTGTACGAAAACCGGCTGGCTGTAAAAGACTGGTATGACGGCTTCACATTCGGAAAAAGGAAAGATATCTATAATCCATGGTCAATTATCAATTATCTGGATAAAAAAAGGCTTTCCACCTACTGGGCCAACACCAGCAGCAACGGGCTGGTGGATAAGCTGATACGGGAGGGGAGCGCAGACATAAAAATCTCCATGGAGAACCTGCTGAAAGGTGAACATTTGTACAAGGAAGTCGATGAGCAGATTATTTTCGACCAATTAGACGCAGATGAGAACGCTATCTGGAGTCTGTTCCTGGCGAGCGGTTACCTGAAGGCGGAGAGTTACGAATTCAATGAAGACACGGGGGCAGATTCATATGAACTGGCACTGACGAACAAGGAAATACAGATTATGTTCCGAAAGATGATCCGAAAATGGTTTAACCGTTCGGGAACAGTCTATAATGGCTTTATCAGGGCGCTGCTGCAGGATGATGTAAAGTCCATGAATGCCTACATGAACCGGGTAGCCATGGCCACGTTCAGTTATTTCGACAGCGGAAAAAATCCGTCTATGGAGACACAGCCGGAACGCTTCTATCACGGCTTTGTGCTGGGGCTGGCCGTGGAACTGGCAGACCGCTACATCATTACCTCCAACCGGGAGAGTGGTTTTGGAAGATATGATGTGGTGATGGAGCCTAAAAGGCAGGAGGATTGTGCTGTTATCATGGAGTTTAAGGTGCGGGATCCTATGGAAGAGAAAAACTTGGAAGAGACGGCATCAGAGGCTTTGCTGCAGATTGAAAGGAAGAAGTATGCGGTAGCTTTAGAAAGCAGAGGGATTGCATTGGAACGGATTCGGAAATATGGTTTTGCATTTGAGGGAAAAACTGTTTTGATAAAAAACAAATGAAAATTATTCAATCAATAGTATAGGATGTAGGATAGAGAAGAAAAATGTGAGAAAAATGGTGGTATAAATTTAGAAATGGATGGTCGGCTTAAATGGTGAAGAAGTTTTGAATCACTATTTTACCAAGAGAGAGCTTTCTGTGCCGCAGCAATTATCGGACCGGATTCTTCCGGATACGGATGTGGTCATCAGTAATTACTTAATGAGGCAGGATGACAGGATTCGTCCATATGAAGCAACGGTTTATCTCATAAAAGGAACGGGGGAACAGGGATGAAGAGTTTGAGCTGGCTCCGATGACGTTTTAGACTCAGTTCGGCACCAATTACAATCTTGCCTTTGCGTCTTATCTGCTGGCGCTGATTCCGATTCTGATTTTCTATCTGTTCTGTCAGAAGCAGATTCTAAACGGCGTTGTAAACGGCGCGGTAAAGTGACTGTTACGCATATTTTTGTGAAGGAGATAATTTTCAATGGAGAGACAATGGTGGCATAACAAGGTTGCATATCAGATTTATCCGAAAAGCTTTTATGATTCTAATGGGGACGGGATTGGGGATATTCCCGGCATTATGGAAAAATTAGATTATTTAAAGGATCTGGGAGTGGATATTCTCTGGATTTCTCCGGTGTACCAGTCGCCGTTGGCGGACCAGGGATATGATATCTCCGATTACTATGAGATTGATCCTCGCTTTGGTACCATGAAGGATATGGAAGCGTTGATTGAGGAGGCAAAAAAGCGCCAGATGTATATACTGATGGATCTGGTGATCAACCATTGCTCGGATGAACATGTGTGGTTTCAGAAGGCCATGGCGGATCCGGAGGGGGAGTACGGGAATTTCTTTTACCTGGCGGATCAGAAGGCCGGGAGGCCGTGCAACTGGCGTTCCTATTTTGGAGGATCTGTGTGGGAACCGCTGCCGGGTACGGATAAACAGTACCTTCATATGTTTCACAAAAAGCAGCCGGATTTGAACTGGGAAAATCCCAGGGTGCGGCAGGAAATCTACAAGATGATCAACTTTTGGCTGGAAAAGGGCGTGGCCGGATTCCGCCTGGACGCTATCATCAATATCAAAAAGGCCTTGCCGGTAAAGGACTATCCGGCAGACCGGCCGGACGGCTTAGCGGACGCGTCAGTGATGCTGGCCCATGCGGAGGGAATCGGCGCGTTTTTGAAGGAAATGAAAGAGGAAACTTTCAAGAAGCACCATGCCTTCACTGTGGGAGAGGTATTTAATGATAAGCCGGAGGAGTTGGCCGCTTTTATCGGGGACGAAGGATATTTTTCCAGCATGTTTGATTTTCGCGAGACGGTCATGGGCAGCAGCCCGAAAGGATGGTATGACAACCGGCCGGTGACAGGGGAGGAGTATAAGGCAGCGTGCTTTGAGTCTCAGGAGAGAAGCGCCGGGATAGGATTCTACTCCAATATCATTGAGAATCATGACGAACCCAGGGGAGTCAGCCATTATCTGCCAGAGGGACAGGTGTGCGAGGCGTCAAAGAAAATGCTGGCCGGACTGTATTTTATGCTGCGGGGCATTCCTTTTATCTATCAGGGGCAGGAAATCGGCATGGAGAATGTGGACTTTACGTCCATTGACCAGGTGGATGACATATCCTCAAAAGCAGAATACAAGGCGGCCCTGGAGGCAGGGGTTTCGGAGAAAAAGGCAATGGAGGCGGTGAAGCGCTACAGCCGTGACAATGCCAGAACGCCTATGCAGTGGAGCAGGCAAAGTCACGGAGGATTTACAAAAGGGACGCCGTGGATCCGGGAAAATCCCAACTATCTTCAGATTAATGTGGAGGAGCAGCGGGAACGGGAGGATTCTGTCTTTCAGTTCTACCGCGGCCTGATTGCCCTGCGCAAGAACCCGGAATATGAGGACAGCCTGATTTATGGGGCTTGCATTCCCTGGCTGAGGAAGCAGAAGAATCTGATGGCGTATCTGCGCAAAGGTGATTCACAGACCCTGCTGGTGATGGGGAATTTTCAGGAAACGCCTCAGAGGGTGAAGCTTCCGGGTGCGTATGAAAAGGTGCTGATCAATAATCTGGATTGCCTGGACGGGGAGGCAGACGGCGAGGTTTGCCTGAGAGGATGGCAGTTTGTGGTTTTGGAGATGAGAAGTGCCTACTTTACGGTTCCTTCCATCTAAGGTATGATATATCTGTAAGTCAGGCCCCCTGAGGGAAAGCCAGAACAGGAAGGAGATATTTTCAGATTTTAAGGAGGATGGACGTAATGACAGGAGAGCAGAGGCTGAAAGCATTTGCAGAGACAAGCTATAAGAAAACATTGACAAAGGTGAACCATCATATTTATCATTTTCTGGGATACGGGATCAGCAATTCCATAGCGGTTATTGGGGATACGTCTGTGATCCTGATTGACGCTCTGGATTGTCCGGATTATGCCAGAGAGTTAAAGAGAGAGCTGGCAGAGCTGACGGACAAGCCGGTGAAAACAATTATCTATACCCATGGACATCCCGACCATCGGGGCGGGGCAGGGGCTTTCAGGGACACTGTGGAGGAGGTCATTGCTTTTGCACCGGAAAAGCCGATGTTACAATACTATGACCGTTTGAATCATGTATTGAATCAGAGAGGAACGTATCAGTTTGGTTATGAACTGACTGATGAGGAAGCCATCAGTGAGGGAATCGGTATCCGTGAGGGAATCGCAGTGGGAAAAGGGGGATTTGACCCCATTCCGCCCACGATTCTTTACAGGGAGAAAGCGGTGGAGCGGGTCATTGACGGGGTGAAGCTAAAAATGGTCAGCGCGCCGGGGGAGACGGACGATCAGATTTTTGTGTGGCTGGAGAATGACAGGGTGATCTGTACCGGCGACAATTACTACGGATGTTGGCCGAATCTTTACGCCATCCGGGGAACTCAGTACCGGGATATTGCCGCCTGGGTGGAGACATTGGATGCAATCCTTTCTTATGAGGCGGAGGCACTGCTTCCAGGGCATACCAAGCCATTGGTCGGGAGAGAGCTGGTAAGAGAACAGATAAAGACCTTCCGGGACGCCATAGAATATGTGCTTTTGGAAACCCTGGACTGTATGGACAAGGGAATGACCATGAGTGAAACGGTGGAGCGGGTAAAGCTTCCGGAAAAATATCAGGACAAGGATTATCTGGGAGAGTATTACGGCACTGTGGAATGGTCGGTAAAAGGCATTTACTGCGGGTATGTAGGATGGTTTGACGGAAATGCCGCTAACCTGATGCCGGTCAGTGACAGGGAGTACCAGGCTGTGCTGCGGGATCTGATTGGGACGGAGAAGCTGATGGAGAAGATTCGGACATGCATAGAGACTGAGCAGTATCAGCTGGCGCTGCAGCTGTTGGAGATAGCAGGTAACGAGGAGGCAGGAGGTGGAGAGCAGGCTGCTTGTAACGCGGGTAAAAAACAGGCGGAAGACCGGGAGCAGACGGAATGCAGAAAGCTGAAAAAAGAAGCTCTTCTTGGACGGGCGAGGCAGATGACCTCCGCCAATGCAAGGCATTATCTGATTGCAAGCGCAAAAAATCTGGGATAAGTCACAGGGGAGTTGTTTTATTATATCCGTAAAGAAAAATGGGGGCAGCCGAAATGGCTGCCCTTCATTTTACCCTAATTTGTTTTTAAAATACCCATCCGCGCAATAGATAGCTCCGCAGGGATTGTGGGCCAAGACCCGGTCTTTGGCGATGAGAGTGGTGACGGGAGCTTTTGAGTATTGATAGAACAAGGAATCATGTCCCACGCAGAGACCAATGGCAATATTAAACTCTGTCTGCTGCTCGTTGAGAAGAGCGGCCTGTGCGATGGGATTGCACATGGCTTCAAATTCATGGGGATGAAGCTTATTCTCCTCGGGGATACCCGCCGCTTCCTTAGAGATGCCGGAGGCACAGGCTAATTGATTACAATTTGCGCATGTATACATATGATTTACCCTTTCTGTTTGGAGGAACTCTTTCTCTGGCATCGGCCCTCTCCTCTACCAGGGCAGGGGAAATGATTGCCAGTCAGGTTATCGGTGCTTTGGGGGAGAATCCTTCTCCCATGGTCCTGACCTTTGTGGTGTTTGTGCTGTGCGCTGTGTTGACCAATTTTATGTCCAATACGGCCACGACAGCTTTGATGGTTCCCATCTGTCTGTCGATTGCACAGGGAATGGGAGCGGATCCCAGGGCGGTATTGATGGCCTGTGTAATCGGAGGCTCCTGTGCCTATGCAACCCCCATTGGGATGCCGGCCAATACCATGGTTGTGGGCGCCGGTGGTTATCGGTTTATGGATTATGTGAAGGCTGGTTTTCCGCTGATTGTCCTGGCAACCGTAGTGAGCATGGTGATTCTTCCCATAGCATTTCCCTTTTTCCCGTGAACGTGATGGGCGGACAGTTTACTATGAACCCTCCGGGGGATGCACACAAAATGCCAAAAACGGACATTTTGGCGCTGTACGGTCAGCGCGGCAAGCGCGCAGACCTACCGTAAGGATTCGATACATTCAATGAAAAATAGGAGGCAGAAAATGGATAAGAGAGAACAGGCGGAGCAGCTTACCAGATATATGGCCAATTTCGTGGATCATATCGGAAAGGTGCTGCCGGATGATATTATTGCAAAGCTGGACGAGCTGGCAGAGAAGGAAGACAGCCCTCTCTCCAGGGTGATTTACAGTACCATGAAGAGGAATCAGAAGCTGGCAAAGGAGCTGAACCGACCCAGTTGTCAGGACACAGGCGTACTGCAATTCTGGGTAAAATGCGGGGCTTCCTTCCCGCTGATCGGGGAGCTGGAAGGACTTTTAAAGGAAGCGGTGGTGAAGGCTACCTTCCAGGCCCCTCTTCGCCACAACAGTGTGGAAACCTTTGATGAGTACAATACCGGTAAAAATGTGGGAAAGGGAACGCCCACCGTGTTCTGGGATATTGTGCCGGACAGTAATGGGTGCGAGATCTATACCTATATGGCAGGCGGCGGCTGTACCCTGCCGGGAAAGGCCATGGTGCTGATGCCGGGAGCCGGATATGAGGGAGTGACCCGGTTTGTCATGGATGTGATGACCTCCTACGGGCTGAATGCCTGCCCGCCCCTCCTGGTGGGGGTGGGGGTGGCTACCTCTGTGGAGACGGCTGCCTTGCTTTCCAAAAAGGCGCTGATGCGCCCCTTAGGCAGCCGCAATGAAAATGAGCGGGCTGCCCTGATGGAAAAGCTTTTGGAGGACGGGATCAATGCGATCGGCCTGGGACCTCAGGGCATGGGAGGAAAATATTCCGTCATGGGCGTACATGTTGAAAATACGGCCAGACATCCATCCACTATCGGTGTGGCTGTCAATGTGGGGTGCTGGTCCCACCGGCGGGGGCACATTATTTTTGACAAGGATTTAAACTACAGGATTACAACACATTCGGAGGTGACATTATAATGCTGGAAATCAAGGATGGAAAGAAAATTCTTACAACACCCGTATCTGCGGAGGATTTGGCGGAGATTCGTATCGGAGATATCGTGTACTTAAACGGAAGCATGACAACCTGCCGGGATGTAGCTCACCGGCGTCTGGTAGAGGCCGGGCGGAAGCTTCCCGTGGATGTGCGGGATGCGGCAATTTTCCACGCCGGTCCCATTATCCGTCCGTTGGAAAATGACAAATTTGAGATGGTGTCCGTAGGACCCACCACCAGTATGCGGATGGAGAAATTTGAGAAGGAGTTTGTGGAGCAGACCGGGGTGAAGGTGATCATCGGAAAGGGCGGCATGGGGCCGAACACGGAGTATGCCTGTAAGAATTATAAGGCCATCCACTGTGTATTTCCCGCGGGAAATGCGGTGGTGGCGGCCACGGAGGTGGAGGAGATCGTGGACGCCCAGTGGCGGGATCTGGGTATGCCGGAGACTTTGTGGCATTGCCGGGTAAGGGAATTCGGACCGCTGATTGTGTCCATTGACACGGAGGGACGGAATCTTTTCGAGGAGAACAAGGTGATTTTTAATGAGCGCAAGGAGAAGGCCATTGAGGAGATCTGTAAGCAGGTGAGTTTTATTAAATAGAAGGAAGGGGCTGTGCAACAGCCCCTTTTTAGGTAGTGCGCCCGGCGGCGAACTTTTCTAACGGATATGCCCGCGTTCTGTAGTGAAAGTCCATAAGGGGTGCGGTTGATGATGCACCCTAAAAGTCAACCGTAATCTATGTGCGTAAATCAAGCGAGAATAACGTAACCGTGTAATCAAATGTATGCTTCATGGAATATCTGACGGCAGGAAGGGTGAAACATAAATGAGCAGATACTGCATTTATATTGCTCTAGTATAACCCGTTTTAAATAACCTTCCGTTTCGCCAGTCTGCTTTCCCGATAGCACAGAGGGAAAGTGCTCAACGTAGCCCCACTACGCCTCCGCTTTTCCCTCTGCACTCTCGGAAAAGTATCCTTGCCGAAACAGAAAGGTATTTAAAACGGGTTATACTAGGAGGATATATAGGGTATGATTATGAATAAAGACAAGAAAAGCAGGCAAAGGCAGCAAAGGAAGAAGCGGATTTTGGAGAGTTTTCAGGAGAAAGCCGGAATTATCCGGTGGTTGTTTCCACTATGGTTCAATTATTGAATATTGTGTTTTTCGTGAAATCTCTGCCGCAGGAAGAATGCAGGCCTTATGTGACAGCGTTTTGATAATTGATGAAGTACAGTCATTGCCTAAAAAATGACAGTGATGATTAATATGGCAATGAATTTTTTGCAGCAATATTGCAAGGCAACGATTGTCCTCTCTTCGGCAACACAACCATGCTTTGAAGAATTAAAATGGCCGCTGCATTTTTCCGAAAAAACAGATTTGGTGAGATTAGAGCCAGAGTCGTTCAATGTGTATCATCATAGAGGTCCTGATGGATGTTGTAATGGAATAATTATTTTCTGGGATATGGACACAGTAATGCGGTTGCCATAGTGGGGGATACTTCGGTGATTCTGATTGATATTTTGGACTGTCCGGGTTATACAGAGGGCTTGAAGGCAGAACTGTCCGGGCAGACGGATAAGCCGATGCAGACGATTATCTATACGCATGGTCATCCGGATCACCGGGACAGGCGCTTTTCGGGATACCGTGGAAGAGGTGATTGCCTTTGTCCCACAAAAGAGTATGTGAAGATCATTAAGGGATGCACCAGAAAAGCAGCGGCAGGGACAAAGACGTCCGCCGCTGCCTTGCCTGTAAGGATTATCCCTTCAGAGCGGCATCCGCCGGCACTTTTATCACTATCTTCCGGATCGGCGCAGGACTGTCGCCAGCTTGGACAGCGGGAATATGTACATCCCACGGAAAATAGATGGCATAGGTTCCAACGGTCATCTCAATGGTTCCTTCCGGGACAGCGGGATTATTGTGATAGAACAAGATATCACGGGGAGTATCCAGAAGATCCTCATCTGCCTGGTTCGTACCGTCATCGCTGTAATATCCGGCCCGTTCCGGACCGCCGGCGGCTAAGAACTGAACATCGATATTTTTTCGGTGGATCTCCGGCCGCAGGGTCTCTCTGGGGGCGGTGGAAAGGTCTAAAACCTGAAGGATCATGGGGATCTTGTCCAGCTCAATGTCGAATTTCCCTGGCGCATGGGCGGCGAGATCCGTATCCTTTAAAAAGCGGATAGCACTTTGAAGAACCCTGGGGAGTGTGGCAATCTGCTGTTCAATCATGTCATTGTGTACATTTCCGTAAATCATGGGCATTCTCCTCCTGCTGTTTTAGTAATGCGGCAGCTTTTTTGTTTATTGTATCATGAAACAGAAAAAAATCAAGAAACGACAGAAAAGTAAAAGTTCAAGGATCAATCCGGCACCAGAACGGGGAAAAAACAGTTGCAAACCAGATTCTGATATGCTATTTTCTATATATCAATGGAAAAATGAGGCAAAGCCTGCAGAACCGGCAGAAAAGCCCATTTCACAAGAAGAAGGAGGATACCAAATGTTTTTCTCAAACATCATAATCGCAAAGAAGTATAACTATTTGGAGGAGAAGTTTCTGGCAGCTTACAAATGGCTCGAGGAGACAGATATCGCGGCTCTTCCCGTGGGGAGTTACCCGATTTTAGGAGACCAGGTGGTGGCAAACATTCAAGAGTACACAACGATCCAGCCGTCGGAAGGATCCTTTGAGACTCACGAGAAGTTCTTCGATATTCAGTATGTTGTGTCCGGAAAGGAGCAGTTCGGATTCTGCAAGCGGGATGGCCTGGTGGTGAAGGAACGGATCGAAGAGAATGATCTGATCTTTTACGAGGAGCCGGCTCTTTGCGGAACAGTCCTGCTGCAGGCAGGAGATCTGATCGTGGTAGCGCCCGAGGATGCCCACAAGCCGAGATGCCAGGCGGACGGGCCGGAATCGGTGAAAAAGGTAGTAGTGAAGGTGGCTGTGTAAGAGAGCGAACGTTCCGCGAGGATCGCACTGCGGCGGAAAGGAGTCATGTCGCTGAAGCGACCCGCCGCAGGCGGAGAATCCTGCAGAGCAGGATTCTGTATTAACCGTGATAAGATGCCAGGAGAGCCAGGTGCTGAAGCTATGCACGGCAGGAACCCTCCTCAGATATTATTTGCCGCGTTCTTCCATCGCATGCACCAGTTCTACGATCATCTCATGTGTAGGAGCAGGCACGCCGCACTTTTTCGAGGCGCTGACCACGGAGCCACTGATGGTATTGACCTCCGTTTTGCGCCCGTCACGCAAATCCGCACAGATCGAGGTGATGCCTTCCGGAGACCCCAGAGAGGTCTGACGTACCTTTTCGGTAATCTCCTCTTCATCTGCTTTCAGTCCCAGGCCATGAGCCACAGCCACGGCCTCATGAATCAGCTGCTTTGTGATCGCCCAGGCATGTTCATTACCGGCGATAAAGCCCATGGGAACCTGCAAAACGCCAGTCACTGCGCTGAGGGAAACATTGGTAAACAGCTTGTTCCAGATCAGCTGACGGATATTCTCATGGATATAGCCCTGGAATCCGCAGGAGTCCAGACATTCCTTAAGCCGGGGAAGGAAATTCCCGGTATCCTCAGTCAGCATACCGATGTTGGTCTTGCCAACGCCGCCGCGGCGGATATGGCCAAGTCCGAGAACAGCGCCATTGTCTTCTGTAGTGCCGATGATAATACGGTTCTCCGGAGCGAATTCGCCTAAGATATCCTCATGTCCGGAACCGTTCTGCAGAGTCATCAGATAGGTGTCCGGGCCGATGATGCCTCGGTTGCTGCTTAAGGCAGCTTTGGAGAACAGGGACTTCACAAACAGAATAACCAGATCTACTGGCTGTACACCCTCGGTGGAGGTGACAGCTGTCGGATGGTAGACAACATCTGTGCCGTCCTCCTGCAAAGTCAGTCCGTTCTGGTTGATGTAGTCAACGACAGCCTGATTGGTGTCAATCAGGTAGACATCGTTGTGTAAAGATAAATGCCCGCCGTAGATGGAGCCCATGGCTCCGGCGCCGATCACTGCAATTCTCATACTGTCATTCCTTTCCGGTTTTACTGCGAAGCAATTCGCGCATCACAGGAATACAGATCCTATTCTGCTCCCTGTTTTATGAAAATTCAGCCAGTCCCTCGATAGCATAAGCGCGGATCGGGCAGGAATCCAGTCCCTTGATCGGCAGCGGGCTGTAGGACATGAAGAATACATCGGTATTCAATTCATTCAAGTTCTGTAATACCTCCAGGAATACGATGTTCTCGGCCATCAGAATATCATGGAACGGCTTGACATCATCATTGTTGCTCTCGATGGATACGCCGTCGCCAAAGCCGACACATTTCACCTTGTGGTCCCGGAACCAGACAGCGCTCTCTTCTCCTACCAGCAGGCGCTGATCCTCGTCCGTGTTGGTCTTGGAGGTAAAGGGCGGGATCCGGTAAGAGGAATCGATGATAACAATATCACCCTCCTGAAGCTTACCGGCAGTGGCACGATCCAGATCCGCAGCAGAGATGTGAGTGCGCGGAGCAACCGTGTCTTTGAAGTCCACATAAATGGCTCTTCCCAGAAATGTGGTCAGAGGCAGGTCAGCGACGCTGGGCCAGTTGTCGTCATGATGGTAGGGGCACTCGCAATGGGTTCCCAAATGGCTGGTCAGATCCATGATGGTATGGAAATCCGGGATCGGGCCGCCGGTGTTGAAACGTGTCAGGCCGCAACGGCGAGTCTCGGTCTTCGGATCCAAAACCTTGGTCAGATCGACGACTCTCAAATTGCCTAATTGGTATGCGCTCATAAAAATACCTCCTGAATGATATATGATATAGTAGAAATTTTTAGGTGAATTTATTATAACGTATACAAGCACAAAGGGTCAAGTGCTTTTGCCTTTATTCGCGTGAAGCAATGAACCAAAGGGGTATAAAGCATGCTCATTTGGCGACTGCCGCGAGTGTTAATAAAAATACAGGAAATGTGATAAATTTGTCATTGTCTTATCAAGTCATTCCGTTTATAATATAAAGAAAGGCTTTGAGGAATCATGAAAGGCCGTTTTAAAAGGAGGATGAGACATGGCGACGATTTTAGTTACGGGAGGAGCCGGTTATATCGGCAGCCATACCTGTGTGGAACTTCTGAATGCAGGGTACGATGTGGTTGTGGCGGACAATCTCTGCAATTCCTGTAAGGAATCACTGAAGAGGGTGGAGGAGATTACCGGGAAGAAGATAACCTTCTATGAAGTGGATTTGCTGGATAAGCCGGCGTTGGACCGGGTATTCGACAATGAGAAGATCGACGGGGTGATTCATTTCGCAGGTCTGAAGGCAGTGGGAGAGTCCGTGTACAAGCCGCTGGAGTACTATCATAACAATATTACCGGGACCCTGATACTCTGCGATTCCATGAGAAACCACGGGGTGAAGAGCATTGTATTCAGTTCCTCCGCCACCGTGTACGGCGATCCGGCATTTATTCCGATTACTGAAGAGTGTCCCAAGGGAGATATTACCAATCCATATGGACGTACGAAAGGAATGCTGGAGCAGATTCTCACGGATCTTCATACCGCGGATCCGGAGTGGAAGGTTATGCTTCTGCGCTACTTCAATCCGATCGGAGCACACAAGAGCGGCAGGATCGGTGAGAATCCGAAAGGGATCCCCAACAATCTGCTTCCCTACATTACGCAGGTGGCAGTTGGCAAGCTGGTATGTCTGGGGGTATTCGGCAATGATTACGATACGCCGGATGGGACCTGTGTACGCGATTACATCCATGTTGTGGATTTGGCTGACGGGCATGTGAAGGCTCTGGACAAGATGGCCGGGGAGAAAGGCGGGGTATGGATCTATAACCTGGGCACCGGCACCGGCTACAGTGTACTGGATGTAATCAATGCATTTGAGGAGGCCAATGATTTAAAGATCAATTATGTCTTCAAGGATCGACGTGCCGGCGATATTCCGTCATGCTATGCGGATCCGGCAAAGGCAGCGAAAGAGCTTGGCTGGAAGGCGAAGTACGGGATTCGGGAGATGTGCGAAGATTCCTGGAGATGGCAGAAGAACAATCCGAACGGATATGATGAGTAAGTATGCCAGAGAATATAAAGAAGCCAGGGGGAGGAGCGCGATAGCAGCCAATCCCTCTGGCTTTAGTTTAAATAAGCTGATTATTCGGTTCCGTCACGCATCAGCGTCCGCATCACAAAGGCATAGATCTCCTGGCTGCGGGATTCCCAGTGAGAGCACATCAGTTCAGCCTGATCTTTGTCAGGGACGGAAAGTTCCAGACTGATGAGAGAGCCGCGTCCTTCCCGCACTTCACAGTGGACGATATAATCCTGGTTGGTGGATTTGTAGTAATCAGAAATGGTGCTGACCTCATTGCGCATGCGGAAGCGATTCTCCTTGAGATAGAGATCCATGTCCTCCACAATGGCAGGAGAGATATTGCCGCCGAAAAAGCTTAAGGTATCCTCACCTTCACGAGTAATCTCATATCGGGTACTGTTGTGAGAAGATTCGGCACGGATCAGACCGGACTCCTGCAATTCGTTCAGCGCTTGCTGGAGAGTGAAATAGCTGGTATACTCGTGCTGGAGAAAGAATTCAGTCAGCTGGGCGTTCGTTAATGGAAAATTCACCTGCTTGAGCATATATAGATTCATTAATTTGTAAAGTGTCATGGGGTCCGATAACATAGCACGCCTCTCTTTATCTCAGAAAACTCTAAGTTACTGTTCACCCCATGGCTAATCATTCCTCTGATTAGCCATGGGCCAGTACGGTTATGGAGCCAAAACATATGCCCCATCGCCGCAGGCGATTTCAAACGGGCATATGCCGTTACGTTCACAGGGTACCTGTGAACAGTAACAACTCTGAACTTTTTCTCTATCATACCAATTTAAACCTTTTAAATCAAGTGAAAATATGCTAAGATAAAATGAAATGACGAGAAATTGTTACTGTTCACACCATGACGAATCCCATCGCTGATTCGTCATGAGCCGGTACAGTTTATGGAGCCAAAGCATATGTCCGGTTTTTACTCTGTTTCGAACAGTCCTGGACAAGCGCCACTGGCGCTAAGGACTTTTGCAGGCAATTTTGAATGGGCATATGCAGTTACGTTCACAGGTTATCTGTGAACAGTAATGAGAAATATGAACAGGTGATACTATGAGAGAAAGAATCAACCGGCTGGCCAGAGGGATCCTGGATCCTGAGGCATTAAGGCTGGTTATCACCCCGGCAGAACTGACGGACACGGTTCATGCCGGAGAAGTGACCAGAAAGATAATTACCGTAGCAGATGAGGATGGCCGCTTTATTAAAGGCCTGGTCTACTCTTCCAATCTTCGTGTCCGCGTTGTCAATAACGCATTTGGAGGCGTCCGCAATCGCATCACATTCGAGATCGACAGTATGTACCTGACCCAAAAGGATGTGATTACGGGGGCCCTTTATCTTGTGACGAACGCCGGGGAGCAGAAGGTGCCGTATTCTTTCTCCATAGAGGTGGAGGCATCCGGGAGAACATTGGAGAATCTGCAGAAGGCGAAGGACTTTGCCGAGCTGGCCAGGAGAGATCAGGAGACGGCTCTGCGGCTGTTCGAATATCAGGATTTTGTGGAAGCTCCTTTTATGCAGGATATCCATGTCCGCGCTTTGTATGACGGACTGAAGGGCAGAGGGAACCGGCAGAATCTGCTGGAGGAATTTTTGGTGGCCTTAAAGGCAAAGGATCCGGTTCGCCTGGAAGTAGAGAACCATCATCTGTGCTACGAGAAGCTGGACAAGCCGAAGAAGGAGATCCTTACGGTACAGGCCAGCACCTGGGGATATGTGCAGTTCCAGGTGGCTGCTGACGGGGATTTTCTGGAGTTTCCCAAGAAGTCTTTTGGTCCTCAGGATTTTAAAGACGGCGTGTGTAAGGTGATGTATGTAGTGAATCCTGCCCGGCTGCACGGGGGGCGAAACCTGGGAGCTATTCTGATTGCCACGATTCGGGAGTCTGTCCTGGTGCGAGTGGAGGCCCAGGGAGGTGATGAGGAACTGCAGCTTCCCCGCAACAAAGAACGAGAGAATCTGGGACATTATCTTAAGCTGCGTCTGGAGTATGAGATCGGGCAGGGGGAGACAAAGGATCTGATTGATCCGATGCGGCGGGAGCTGGAGAATCTGCGCCGGAAGAACGGTGAGACGCCTTTTCATGTGCTTTTGCAGGCAGAGCTTCTGATTCTGGACGGACAGACAGAACGTGCAAAGGATCTGCTGGAGGGACATCAGGGAGAGCTTCTTGATCAACGCCATGAGATGCCGGAGCTCTATTGTTTTTATCAATACCTGCTGCAGGTGTTGATGAAAAAGGAAGGGCAGCGGGATACTTTGATTCGTCTGGTCAGAAAGTGCCTTCTGGAGGATAATCGTCATTCCTACCTGTTTTTGCTGTGGCTGAAGCTGGAACCGGAACTGGAGGAGAATCCGGCCGAGCTTTTAGAGCAGATGCGCAGATTATGTGATCGGGGCTGCTGCAGTCCGTTTATCTACGAAAGGGCCCTTCGTATCCTGGAGAAGATTCCGCTTTTGATGCATCGCCTGGGCAAATTTGAAATTCAGGTGCTGAGCTTTGCGGTCCGCAGAGAGCTTCTGGGCCGGGAGCTGGCAGAGCGTGCGGTCGAGTTGGCGGGGCTTGTCAAGCACTACAGCAGAGCCTGCCATCGGCTGCTGAGTGCCATGTATGAGAGATATCCTCAAAAGGAGTTTCTGAGTGCGGTATGTGCCATGCTGATCAAGGGTGATTGCCGGGAGGAGAGATATTTCTCCTGGTATCAGAAGGCATTGGATGCAGGGGTGAGCCTGACCCGACTGTATGAATATTATCTGTATTCGCTTCCGAAGGACTACCCTTATCTGCTTCCGAAGGAGGTTCTGCTGTATTTTTCCTATGAGAAATCTCTGGATGAATACAGCCGTTCCTTGCTCTATATGAATATTTTAAAATATATGAAGCCGGATACCGAGCTGTACAAGCAGTATGAACGGGATATTGAGAAATTTACTATGGAACAGCTTCTGGGAGCACGGGTCAACCGGCGTCTGGTGGTATTGTACCGGCATATGATTTACAAGGAGATGATTGACCGGAGAGTTGCACGGGTGCTGCCGGCGGTTCTGCGTTCCTGCAGGGTAGAGCTTGATAATTCCGATATTAAATACGTGGTGGTCTGCTATGAAGAGCTGGAGGAAGAGGATGCTTTTCTGGTAAAGGACGGAATGGCGTATGTGCCGTTGTTCCGGGAGCATTCGGTGCTTTTGTTTCAGGATGGCTATGGTAATCGCTATGCCAATATCCCGCATAAAAGGCAGCCAGCTATGGAAAAGGAGAACATCCGGGAACTGGAGGAACGATGCTATGACGTGTATCCCGGCCATGAGATGCTGCGATTACAGGAATGCGGAGAGATCGTTGACCGGGGGATCTCCGGAGATGTCGATGTGATGACATTGGAGCGGATTGCTGCAGATCTGAAGCTGAAGCCGATGTACCGGAAAAAGATTCTTTTGCGGATGATTCAATACTATCAGAAGCGTGCGGAGAAGGAGGGAAGTGCTGCTGCGGGAGGTGCCGGATATCTGATCGGCCTGAATATGGATCGGCTGACCAGAAAGGAGCGTGCCGGTATCTGCGAGACCTTGATTCAGCAGGATTATATTCAGGAGGCCTGGGTGAGAGCCCGTAAGTATGGTTTTGAGGATATCCGGAATACGAGGCTTCTTAAGCTGTGTACGCAGATGCTTCAGCAGCGGATCTCCGGAGAGGAAGACATACTGCTGCTTTTGGCATGCAGGCTGTTCTCAGAAGGGAAATATGACGGGATCCTGCTTGATTTTTTATGTGAGAATTTCAACGGATCCGGAAAACAGATGTTTCGTATTCTCAATCAGGCAATCCGGGAAAAGATTCGGGTATACGATATGCCGGAACGCCTGCTGGCGCAGATGCTGTTTACCGGAGAGACGGAACGGATGGATCAGGTTTTTGACTGGTATGTGGCAGGAAAGAAGACAGGGGAGAATCTGGTAAAAGCATATTTTACCATGAAGTCTTCGGAGTATTTTCTCAAGGGACAGCCAACCGGGGATCGCGTGTTTGCTTACCTGGAGGAAGCAATTCGGGGAATTAAGGATTATGACAAGGTTCCGACGGTCTATCTACTGGCGTTATCCCGCTATTATGCATCGTTGCCGGTGCTGGAAGGCGAACGGAAGGAACTCTGCCAGATGATTACCAGCCATCTGCTGGCGGAAGGCCGGATATTCTCCTGGTTCAAGGATTTGGGGAAATGGATTCCGATGCCGGATTCGGTTATGGAGCAGGTGACGGTGGAGTACCAGGGCAGGCGCGATGCCAGGCCAGCCTTGCAGGTGCGGATCCTCCCAGAGGAAGAGGAGTATCACTGGGAGGAAATGCGGCGGGTATATCCCGGCATTTTTATCCGGCAGAAGATCTTATTTGAGGGAGAGATCCTGGAATTTAAGGTGTTCGAGAAACGTGAGGAAAAGCTGACCCTGGTGAAGGAAGGGAGCCTTTCCTGGGAGCCGGGGCAGGAGAAAAAGAAAGAAAGCCGGTTTGCAGCACTGAATGAGATGGGACTTTGCCTGGCATTAAAAGAGGAGACAGCCCTGAAGGAGAAGATGCGCCGGTATGTGGAAGACGGCGCAATGATGGAGGAACTGTTCCAGGTACTGTAGCAGCTTGCTGCGGCTGCGGGGAAGCGGGCCGGGATCAATGGGCCGGGAAAGGGGATGGATGATGGACGGACTTTTGGTAGGGATAGATTTGTGTGATGAATATACGCAGATTCATTGCCCGGAGGAAGAAAAGCTGTGGACGATTCCTACTGTGATCTGCCGTAATAAGAATGTGGATGAATGGTATGTTGGCGAGGAAGCCTGTGCACATATGCTGAAAGGGGACAGCATTAACGTGGATAAGCTGGTGAATCTTGCCATGCGGGACGGAACAGCAACTCCCGCGGAGGTGCGCTATGAGGGGAAGGAGCTTTTGTTTCTCTTTCTGGAGCGGGTACTGAGGCTTCCAAAGGAGGAATATCAGAAGCAGGAGATCGGACAGCTGGTGATAGCAGTGAAGAAGCTGGAACCAAAACTGAATCGGATGTTGCGGGAGCTTGCCGTAAGGATGGGGATTTTGGCAGACCGGGTTCAGGTAATCAGCCATTCCGAGAGCTATATCTATTATACCCTGAGCCAGAAAAAAGAGATTTGGAATAATACGGTAGGTATGTTTGATTTGTCGGAGGTCGGGCTGCGCTACTATGAGATGAAAGTGCAGCGTGGCATGAAAAAGGTTACCGTGGTGGCGGAATATGAGGAGCTGGAAGAAGGTTTTAGTCTGGACATTTTAAAAAGCTCGTCCGGCAGCCGCCTTGCAGACCGGATTCTCACGGCCTGTGCGGAACGGCTGATGGCAAGAAAGGCATATTCAGCGATCTTTCTGACCGGCAGGGGCTTTGCCAGCCAGAATTGGGCGGAAGGACTGATGAAGTTTTTATGTTCCAAGCGCAAGGTGTTTGTGGAGGAAGGGCTGTTTGCCAGGGGAGCGGCCTGTCGGGCGGCAGAGGAATCAAAGGAGAGTGCCGCCTTTACCTGTATCTGTGACGGGCGACTGAAGACGACGGTTTCCATGAACGTGCTCCACCGGGGACAGGAGACCATGGTCACTGTGGCAGCAGCAGGAGACTGCTGGTATGATCGGGTATCCGTGATTGACGTGATTCCGGATCGACAGAGTTCTGTTGATTTTATCGTTACAGCAGTAGATTCCAAGAAAAAAAAGCGCATTTCGATTCCATTGGAGGGATTCCCCAGGCGACCGGAACGGACAACACGAGTGCAGATCCGTGTGATGTTTTTAGATGAAAAGACTATGGAAGTGACGTTAAAGGACCGCGGCTTCGGAGAGCTGTTCCCGGCTTCGGATGCCCAGATCAGACAAGAGGTTATGCTATGAGTTTATTATTGTGCAGACAGGAGCATGTAAAGAGACCATATTTTATGGAATCTATGGGGATTCATCTGTATTCGTCTCAGGAGCTTTCCTATGTAATCTTTAATCATCCGACATTGGTGCTGGACGGCTTTGTCGATGAACGGCTTCTGTCTTTTCTGCGTGAGGAGCTGAATCAGGGCTTTCTGGCTTTGAAGCTGGAGAGATGGCTGAAAAGCGGAGAGAATCCGGACGAGGCACTGATGATCATTCTGCAGGAATGCGACTATTACAGCATGGCAGAGGTGGGCCGCTTCCGCCAGATGGCAGCAGCACTCCGTAAAAAGCATCCGGCGGATTTCATGCGGATGAAAGCCGATGAGCTTTTTTCCCTGCATCAATACGGCAGAGCCGTAAAAATCTATCAGGAGATCCTGGAATACCCGTCAGGCGAATTCACCGACGATTCTTTTTTCGGAAGAATCTGGAATAATCTCGGATCCTGCTATGCAAGAATGTTCCAGCTGGACAAGGCATTCGACGCCTTCCAGAACGCATATCGCAAGGCCGGGCAGGAAGCTGTCCTGGAACGCCTCTACGACCTCACCAGAGTCGATCCGGCCCTGACACTAAGCGAAGACTTGGCAGCCGAAATTACCAAAGAAAAAGAAGCAATCTGGGAAAAACGCCTGAAAAAAGCAAAAGAAAAAGCAAGAGGATCCGAAAAAGCAAAAGAACTGGAAGCCCTGTTCCGACAAGATCCCATCAAAAGACAAAAAGGTGAAGCCGACCTGGTCTACCAATGGAAAACAGAGTATCGAAACATGGCGTAGGCATGAGCAGTGCGGAAAAAGAGAGGGCCCATTTGGGGGAGAGAACTTAGAGAAGCTGTCATCCGGTTACAAGATCAACCGTGCCGGTGGCGATGCGGCAGGCCTGGCGATTTCCGAGAGCATGAGATCCCAGATCAACGGCCAGAACCAGGCAGCCAAGAACGCTCAGGATGCGATCGGTTTGATTCAGACAGCAGATAAACAGAGTTTGACAGATAAGACTATCAAATTTTGAAAAATGGTTTTGTTGGAACTTTTCAAGGTATTTCAATCCTCATACAGTGAATTGCTATGTATTTTCCCTTGTTTTTGCCCTTATGGGCATTTTACAAGGGAAGGTTTTTCTGAATGTATCTAATCGTTGCCCGCCACTTTATCCAACAGCCTTGCATACTCAAGCGGTTCGCGAGAAATACAACAAATGGTTTTTGGGGGAAGTTATTCTAAGCTATTGTGGGTATTCCGAACATCTGATATAATCTATTTTAGCGACACATATATACAACAATGACTAATTTTAATAACACCCAACATTCCAATCGAAAGGAGAACAAGAATGCCAGGCAAATACCTGAAAGACAAAGCATACGAGATCATCAGACAAAAAATCATAGAATGTGAATATGCCCCTGGGAGCATACTAAACGAAGCCGAGTTAATCAAAGAGATCGGAGCCAGCAGAACCCCTATACGAGAAGCTCTTAACAAATTAGAACAAGAAAATTTAGTTACCATAATCCCCAAAAAATGTATCATTGTCCGAGGAATCACCATTGACGACATCGCAGAAGTATTTGACGCCAGAGCAATAATCGAGCCACAGATTATACAAATATACGGCCAGCAGATCAGCAAAAGCTTTCTAAAAGACTACCTTCACCGTTGCCGGGAAGAAATCGATACACAAAAGCAGATCCATCTGGACGAAGAATTTCACGAGCTGCTATACCAGACCTGTGATAACCGATATCTGCGGGAGGTACTGCGAATGGTTGAAGGAATGGATCACCGAAACCGTGTATACAAAAGCAATGATGAGCGGGTGCGGGAAGGGATTCGGGAGCATATCAGGATTATAGAAGAGCTGCTGAAAAACGATTATGCAGCTGCGGCAAAACACATGCACGAGCACATAAAAAATGCCAAAAGTTATGCGATGAAAAAATATATAGGATGAAACAAGCGGGGAAACAATTACAAATCGGATTGTCATAATTGTCTTAAACAGAACCAATAATATGGAATAAATCATGTAAAACACCGAAAAATGAATTGACAAAACTCTTTATAGTTGTTATAATTCATAATGTATACATCAATTATTAAAAATAAAAATTGATGTATATAAAAAGGGGAACTATCGGTCACAAGCACATTGCAAGAAAACGGAGGGAACGAGATGAAGAAAAGGATGGTATTGGGAACCTTATTGGCAGCTACATTTTTAAGCGCCTGCTCCGGAGGAGAAAAGCCGGCTGTGCCCCAGGCATCCACCGACTCGGCGGAGCAAAGTTCAGCACCAGAGAGTGAATCTGCGTCCGGGCAGAAGGGAGAAGCTTACACGATTGCCCTGATTGCTCCCTTCACGGGCGATAATGCTCAATACGGCAATGCCTTTAAAACCGGAGTAACAGCCCTGTGCGATGAGGTCAATGCGGCGGGAGGAATCCATGGGACAGAGCTCAGGTTTGAAGTTTTCGATGACGGGGCAGATGCGGCTCAGAGCACCAACATGGCTCAGATTGTCACAGAGGACGACAAATACATTGCAGCCATTGGCAGCTATTCCAGCACCTGTACCCTGGCCTTCGGACCGATTTTTGATGAGGCCCGGATGCCGGTAATGGTTCCCTGTGCAGGGAACAGCGCGATTGCCACAGAATATAACTATACCTTCCAGCGGGGGATGACGATTCCCATTGAGTCTGCACTGATGGCCCGCTATGCAGTGGAAAAGCTGGACGGAAAGCGCATTGCCTTTATTGCTCTGAACAATGATGCCGGCCTTCAGTTTATGGAATTTGCGTCCGGCGCGATTGAGAATCTGAAAGCGTCTGGCACAGACTGTGAGACGGTGGCATCGGAGACCTTCAATGAGGGGGAGGTTCGGGACTACAGCGCCATGGTATTAAAGATCAAGGAAGCAAAGCCGGATGTGATTGTGGTAAATATGGGCTATGTGGAGTGTGCCGCCATTTTAAACCAGGCAAAGCAGGCCGGACTTACAGATGTGAAATGGCTGGGGAATCAGTCTATGTACACAGAGGATTTTACCAATCTGGTGGGAGATGCAGGGGTTGGCTTTTACGTCAGCACAGGCTTTTATGCAGACAATCCGGACGAAGGGGTCCAGGAGTTTATCAGTCAGTGCAAGGCCATTGACGGGAATATTCCGAATGCCTATCAGAGGAACTCTTATGAGTGTGCAGCCATGATTGCCCAGTGCTTAAAGGATGGGGCAGCCACCAGGCAGGAGCTTTATACAGCCATGACCTCCATGGATTACTGGGACGGTAAGACCGGTGGAAATAAGTGGATGAACCGTCAGTCAGAGGAAGAATATCTGATTCTCCAGTATAAGGGAGAGGGCCTGTGGGAAATGTTAAAAGACGAATAGCAACAATTCCTTAACACGAAGGAAAGGAAAAGGTATAAGAATGAAAACTCTGATTCAATCGGTAAATGTATGGCAGTCGGGGATTTTTGAGAGAAACGATGTGGTTTTAATCGGCCAGAAGATTGCTTCCCTGGGAGAAGGATCCAGGGAGGCAGACATGGATCTGGTCATTGACGGCAGGGGAAAATACCTGCTTCCGGGAGTGATTGACTGCCATGCCCACAGTACCATGGTGTGCGGGACCAGGCATATGCCGGAATTTTTTGCCGCTAATGAATCGATGCTGACCATCAACAGTGTGATCCATGCAGAGAAGATGGCCCGGTGCGGCATCACGTCCATCCGGGACTGTGGCGGGCGTTGGATGGAGACTCTGGCGGTGCGGGATTCTATTCAGGCAGGAAAGCTGACCGGTCCCCGTATGCTTTGCTCGGGTACTCCCATCAAGGTAATCGGCGGACATGAGCCGGGGACGGATATAACCGGACCATATGAAGCCCGGGCAAGGGTAAGGGAGATGGTTCATCTGGGAGTAGATTTTATCAAGGTTATGGTGACCGGAGGGCTGGGAAAGCCCGGGGAGAAGCCTGGAAGGGTGGAGATGGAGCAGGAGGAATTAGATGCTATTGTGTCAGAGGCGGCCAGACATGGAAGAAAGGTGGCCTGCCACTGCCACAGCCGGGAGGGAATGGAGCTTCTGGTCCATGCTGGCGCAGCTTCCATTGAACACAGCACCTATCTGGATCCGGAGATCAATCAAAAGATCATAGAAAGAGGGATCTATGTGGTTCCTACCTTTGAGCCTTATATGAACTATGCGCTTCTGGGAGAAAAACACGGACAACTGATGGATACGGTGCTGGCGGCAAGAGGAATCGTGGAGGAGAAGAAGGAGAGGCTTTATGAGGCTTACTGCCAGGGGGTGAAGCTGGCATTTGGCCGGGACAGCGGCGGCTTTCTGATGGATCAGGGGGATTTTGTGGAGGAGATGCTTTACATGGAGCAGGCAGGAATCGCAAAGGCGGATATTATCCGCAGCGCCACAGAAAACGCGGCGGATCTGCTGGGGATCCTGGATGAGACGGGAACGATTGCCAGGGGAAAAGACGCGGATTTGATTCTTCTGGGAGAAAATCCATTGGAAAATCTCTCGGCTTACCGGGACACTTTAAAGGGAGTCTGGGTCCGGGGACGATATTTGCCTGCGGACGCAAAAGGGAAGCACACCCACAGAAAGGAATGAGGTATGGAGAGTTTTCTTGCATATACGATCAACGGACTGGTTCTGGGAAGTACTTATGCCCTGACAGCCATCGGTTATTCCATGGTTTACGGCATATTGGAACTGGTGAATTTTACACATAGCACGATTTACATGGTGGGGGCCTATCTGTTCTATATATTTGTGACCTTGCTGCATATCCCCATGCCTCTTTCCTTCATTTTTACCATACTGGCCACAGGGGCAGTGGGGGCACTGAATGAGCGGCTTACCATCCGGCCGCTGCGGGCGAAAAACCGTCCCAAGTTTGCGATGCTCATTTGTACTATCGGTACATCGATTGTACTGCAGAATGTTTTTTTCCTTCTTATGGGATCCGAGACAAAACAATATCCTGCCATTGCGGAAAATCAGAGCATTGCCGTGCTGGGCTTTCATGTGACTGTGGTTCAGATCGTTATTGTAGTTTCCACAGTGCTTCTTTTGGCGGCCTTTACCTTCTTTATTAACCGGACAAAACTGGGGATGGCCATGCGGGCCTGTGCCCAGGATACAGAGGCCACGGAGCTGATGGGGGTTTCGGTTGACCAGGTGGTTTCCATGACATTTTTTATCGGGTCGGCGCTGGCAGCGGTGGCGGGAATTATGGGCTGTATGTCCTACCGGAGTGTGGACTGTTCGATCGGGGCGGCAATCGGGACAAAGACCTTTGCCTCCACGGTTCTGGGTGGTATCGGCGTGTTTTTAGGAGGGGTTCTGGGAGGTCTGATTATTGGCCTGACGGAGGTGTATACTGCAGCATATATCGGATCCAATTACCGCAATATTACCGCCTTCATTATTTTGATTCTGGTGCTGTTTTTAAAGCCTTCAGGATTGCTGGGCAAAAAGGTGATCAAAAAGGTATAGACTTTTCGGAGGTGGCCATTTATGAAAATACAGAAAGTAAAAAAAGGAATCCTGCCTGTATTGCTGATAGCAGCCCTGTATGGGATACCGTTTTGTGTGAAAAATCAGTATATGCTTCGGATCGGGGTCTATGTGTGCATCTATTCCATTTTGGCCTGCAGTCTGAATCTGATCTCCGGTGTCTGTGGCCAGGTGTCCATGGGTCATGCGGCTTTTTACGGCATCGGGGCCTATGCATCTGCCCTGGTGGCCATCCATTTTGGAATCAACTGGGTGGTCTGTGTAATCGCGGCGGCAATCGCAGCAGGTGTGATCGGGGTGCTGATCGGGATACCGGCCTTAAAGCTTTCCGGCGGCTATCTGGTTATCTGCACAGTGGGCTTTGGGGAGCTTGTGAGGCTGATTCTTTTAAACTGGGTGTCCCTGACCAGAGGGCCTATGGGATTAGTCAATATCCCAAGACCGGTGCTTTTTGGGGTGACAATCAAAAGCGGAAGCCAGTATATGGTGGTGGCACTGACCCTGTTCCTTTTGATCTATCTGATTCTCCACAATATTCTCAACTCCAAGTACGGAAGGAATCTAAAGGCGATCCGGGAGGATGAGATTGCGGCAGAAACCATGGGGATCCATGTTCACCGGGAAAAGGTGATTGCGTTTGCCATTGCAGCTGCTATGGCAGGAGCCGCAGGTTCTCTGTTGGCTCACTATATGCTTTTCATTTCACCTACGATTTTTGTGGGGGATTTTTCCACCAATATTCTCAGTATGGTGGTGTTAGGAGGCATGGGATTTATGCCTGGCAGCGTGATTGCGGCCACCCTTCTGACTGTGATTCCGGAGACACTTCGGGGGCTTGACAAATACCGGATGCTGATCTATGGGTTTTTGCTGATCGGTCTGATGCTGGGGAAGAATGTGTCCTGGGAGACCACGGCCTTAGGCAGATGGGGAGCAGGGATTTGGGGGAAGATACGTCAAAGAAGGGGGCTTAAGGAAGGGGACGGTAAAGTATGAGTTTATTGACAGTGTCTGATGTCAGCAAGTCTTTTGGAGGTCTGGCAGCCGTGTCTCATATGAGCTTTGAGGTGGAGACGGGGCAGATTGTCAGCATCATCGGCCCGAATGGGGCAGGAAAGACCACGGTTTTTAACCTTTTGACCGGCTTTTATACCTGCGATGAGGGAAGTATTCTCTTTGACGGAGAGGAGATATCTAATTTGCCCCCCTATACCTATGTTGAGAGAGGGCTGACCCGGACTTTCCAGAATCTGAAGCTTTTTCCGGCAATGACGGTATTGGAAAATGTACTGATCGGTTATCAGTCGTGTATCTCCTACGGAAGGCTGGATGCTGTCTTTCATACAAGGAAGAAACGGCAGGCAGAGCAGAAAGCCAGGGAGCGGGCCATGGAGATATTACGGGATATTGAGATGGACGGTTATGCCAAAGACCGGTGCATGAATCTTCCCTACGGAGTACAGAAGCAGCTGGAGATTGCCAGAGCTATGGTCAGCGGGCCAAAGCTTTTGTTACTGGACGAGCCTGCAGCGGGATTAAATCCGCAGGAGACAGATCAGCTGGCATCATTTATTCAGCGACTTCCGGGGAAGGGCTACAGCATTTTGCTGATTGAGCATGATATGAGCCTGGTCATGAACATCTCGGATTACATCTATGTGATGGATTACGGAAAAAAGATTGCGCAGGGGATTCCGGGAGAGGTACAGAAAAATCCCCAGGTGATTGAGGCCTATATAGGAAAAGGGGGCAAAAGCTATGTTGCTGGAGGTTAAGGGGATGAACACCTTTTACGGAAATCTTCATGCAATCTGGGATATCGATATTCAGGTTGAGGAAAGGGAGGTTGTGGCACTGATAGGAAGCAATGGAGCGGGGAAAAGCACCTTGCTAAAAACGATTGCGGGAAGTATTCCCATGGAGCGGGGAAGCATGGTCTATGACGGAAAAAGCTTCGGGCCGGGATATGGGCGCAAGGCCAGTATGATGGTGAAGATGGGGATGACTCTCTGCCCGGAGGGACGCCATATTTTCCCCCGGATGACTGTGGAGGAGAATCTGAAGATGGGGGGCTATACCCGCAAAAAGGGGGAGCTTTCCGCCGGATATGACCGGGTTTACAGCTTGTTTGACCGTTTGAAGGAGCGAAGGAGCCAGCCGGCAGGAACCTTATCCGGAGGGGAACAGCAGATGTTGGCCATCGGCAGAGCCCTGATGAGCAGCCCCAGGCTTTTGATGCTGGATGAGCCTTCCCTGGGGCTGTCTCCTCTTTTGACGGAAAAGATTTTTGAGTTGATATTGGAAATCCGGAACCAGGGAACCACTATTCTTCTGGTAGAACAGAACGCGGTATCTGCCTTGTCCGTTGCCAACCGGGGATATGTGCTCAAGGTGGGGCATATCACAGGCAGCGGTACAGGAAAGGAGCTTTTGGAGAGTCAGGAGATCCTTGATTCTTATCTGGGAGGCTGAGGCCTCGGATAAAAAATAACGAGGTGATTGAGAATGAATGGAAGAGAGCGTGTTTTAGCCGTCCTGGCGGGAGAAAAGCCGGATCGGGTTCCTGTGGGCTTTTGGATGCATTTTCCGCCCAGGGCTTTTTACGGAGAAGAAGCAGTGGCCATGCATATGAAGTACTTCCGGGAGACACGGACAGATATCTGCAAGATCATGAATGAGTGTACCTATCCCTGTGAGCATAATATCCAGGCAGCATCGGACTGGAGGCAGGTAAAAGTGTACGGGAGGGAGGCGGATTTTATTGTCAGGCAGGCGGACGTGGTCAGCCAGGTGGTGGAGCAATGTCCCGAGGGAGTTGCCGTGGCCACAATTCACGGAGTGGTGGCTTCTGCGTCCCACACTCTTTTAGGCATCCCCAGGTATGATACCATCGGGCGCTTTGCCCAGCTGTACCATCTTCGAACCTCCCCTCAGGTCATGAAGGATGCCTATGAGAAGATTGCTTTTACTCTGTGCGCGGTTACAGAGGCATCCGTAAAGGCCGGGGCGGATGGCATTTATTATGCGGCCCTGGGCGGGGAGTGGGACGGATTCACGGATGAGGAGCATGCGGAGTATATTGCAAAGCAGGATCGGATGGTGATTGAGGCAGCCTACGAGGCAGGGGCAAAATTCGTGATTTTACATATGTGCAAGCCAAAGGTAAAGCTGGAGCGCTTTCTTGGTTATCCTTGCGATGTGGTGAACTGGGGGATCGAGGAGAGCGGAGTGTCTCTGCCTGAGGGGCAGGAACTGTTTCCGGGAAAGGTGGTTTTGGGTGGTCTAAATAACCGGCATGGGGCATTGATTGCGGGGGATTATGAACAGCTGGAGCAGGAAATCCATAGGATTATCCGTCAGATGGAGCCGGGGCGGTTTATTCTGGGAAGTGACTGTACCCTGCCCCCGGATCTGGATTATGGGAGGATCGCCATGGCGGTAAAGGCCTGTGGGACGTATGGAGATGATTTTCCTGCTTGACAATCCACCCAAAATCCCCTATGATAAAGATTAGACAAAAGGCAGGGAACAGGAGGAGTACAGTGGGATACCCGTCAGAGAGAACCGCTCACCGGCTGAAAGGCGGTTTGGGGGAAGCCATTGGAAGGTAGCCTGGGAGCCGGGAGTCTGAACAGGGCGGAATGTGCGGGATATGCTTTATGCAGGCCGGGACAGGAAGCCCATGGAGTAAGATCCCCCGTCTTGTCCGCGTTAAGGATTGAGGGAGAGATGCCGTTTGAACGGACAGCACGACCCGCCGCAGGCGGAGAATCCTGTGAAGCAGGATTCTTTTTGCAGGAGGACAGAAGGCTGGCTGAAACGGCATAAGAAAGGTGGTACCGCGGAATTTTATTTCGTCCTTTATCCGGCAGCTGGCCGAATAGAGGACGTTTTTGTTTTCTGTTTTGTTTTACCGGCTGCCGCAAAACCAAACAGAAAACCCAGGAGGTCAGACAAACATTATGAAAGAATTGGAGAAAAACTACAACCCATCCCAGATCGAGGAGAAACTGTACCGGAAATGGCTGGACAACAAGTATTTCCACGCGGATGCCAGCCGTGGAAAACGGGAAGGGAAGAAGCCCTTTACCATTGTGATGCCGCCGCCTAATATCACCGGGCAGCTGCATATGGGACATGCCCTGGACAATACCATGCAGGATATTTTGACCCGCTATAAGAGGATGCAGGGCTATGAAGCGCTGTGGCAGCCGGGAACCGACCATGCGGCAATAGCCACAGAGGTGAAGGTGATCGACAAGCTGAAATCCGAGGGCATTGACAAGCAGGATTTGGGCCGGGCGGGATTTCTGGAGAAGTGCTGGGACTGGAAAAAGGAGTACGGCGCCCGGATCATCAACCAGCTTTACAAATTAGGATCCTCTGCTGACTGGGACAGAGAGCGGTTTACCATGGATGAGGGCTGCTCGGATGCCGTGCTGGAGGTATTTGTCAAATTATATGAAAAGGGCTATATCTACAAGGGCTCCCGCATCATCAACTGGTGTCCGGTCTGTAAGACTTCTATCTCGGATGCCGAGGTGGAGCATGAGGAGCAGAACGGCTTTTTCTGGCATATTAATTACCCCATTGCGGGGGAGGAGGGGCGGTATGTGGAGATCGCCACCACCCGCCCGGAGACTCTCCTGGGGGATACTGCGGTGGCAGTGAACCCGGAGGATGAGCGGTATCAGGATCTGATCGGGAAAATGCTAAAGCTGCCTCTCACCGGCAGGCAGATCCCGGTGATAGCGGACGAGTATGTGGATAAGGAGTTTGGGACCGGCTGTGTGAAGATCACCCCGGCCCATGATCCCAATGACTTTGAGGTGGGCAGGCGCCACGGCTTAGAGGAGATCTGCATTATGCATGACGATGCCACCATCGACTTTCCCGGCAGCCCCTATGACGGCATGGACCGGTATGAGGCAAGAAAGGCCATTGTGGAGGATTTGAAAAAGCTGGGTCTTTTGGTGAAGGTGGTTCCCCATTCCCATAATGTGGGCACCCATGACCGCTGCAAGACCACGGTGGAACCTATGGTGAAGCCCCAGTGGTTTGTGCGCATGGAGGAGATGGCAAAGCCGGCTATCGAGGCCATAAAAACCGGTGATTTAAGGATTGTGCCGGAGAGTTTTTCCAAGACCTACCTCCACTGGCTGGAGGGCATCCGGGACTGGTGCATTTCCCGGCAGCTGTGGTGGGGGCACCGGATTCCGGCCTATACCTGTAAAGACTGCGGGGAACTGATCGTGGCCAGGGCCATGCCGGAGAAATGCCCCAAATGCGGCGGTTCTCATTTTGTTCAGGATGAGGATACACTGGATACCTGGTTTTCCTCCGCCCTGTGGCCTTTCTCTACTCTGGGCTGGCCGGAGAAGACGGAGGAACTGGAATATTTCTATCCCACGGATGTGCTGGTGACCGGCTATGACATCATTTTCTTCTGGGTCATCCGCATGGTGTTCTCCGGGCTTGAGCAGACGGGGAAATGCCCCTTCCACACCGTGCTGATTCACGGGCTGGTGCGGGACAGCCAGGGGCGCAAGATGAGCAAGTCTTTAGGCAACGGCATTGATCCCCTGGAGGTGATTGACAAGTACGGCGCAGATGCCCTGCGCATGACATTGATCACGGGAAATGCACCGGGCAATGACATGCGTTTCTACTGGGAGCGGGTGGAGAACAGCCGGAATTTTGCCAACAAGGTGTGGAACGCCTCCCGTTTCATTATGATGAATATGGAAAAGGCTCCCCTGGAGGAGCTGAGGAAATATGAGTTGGCCTGCGGCAAGGGGGCAGACCGGCAGGCGGCAGAAGCTAAGGGCGGAAATCCTGGAGAAAATGACCGGGACAGAGGCCTGGCGTTTATGATGCCGGACAAGTGGATCCTCTCCAAGGTCAACGGCCTGGCCCGGGAGATGACGGAGAACCTGGATAAGTATGAGTTGGGAATTGCCCTCCAGAAGGTGTATGACTTTATCTGGGAGGAGTTCTGTGACTGGTATATTGAGATGGTGAAGCCCCGGCTGTGGAACGAGGAGGATGAGACCCGGGGGGCTGCCCTCTGGACTCTTAAGACCGTGCTTATCCAGTCCTTAAAGCTTCTCCATCCCTATATGCCCTTTGTGACGGAGGAGATTTTCTGCAATCTGCAGGATGAGGAGGAGTCTGTCATGATTTCTTCCTGGCCGGAGTACCGGGAGGACTTAAACTTTGCTGCTGAGGAGCAGGAGGTGGAACTGATCAAGGATGCAGTCCGCGCCATCCGCAATGTCCGCACCTCCATGAACGTGCCTCCCAGCCGCAAGGCTAAGGTGTATGTGGTGTCCCAGGAGGAGAAGGTTCGGAAAATCTTTGAGCACAGCAAGGTGTTCTTTGCCGCCCTGGGCTTTGCCAGTGAGGTGACGATCCGGCCGGATAAGAAGGGGATTGACGAGGACGCGGTGTCGGCAGTGATTTCCCAGGCTACCATTTACATGCCTTTTGCGGAACTGGTGGATGTGGAAAAGGAGATCGGGCGGCTGGTTAAGGAAAAGGAACGGCTGATAAAGGAACTTGCCCGGGTGGACGGGATGCTCTCCAACGAGCGGTTTGTCAGCAAGGCGCCGGAAGCCAAGATTAACGAGGAGAAGGCCAAGCGGGAGAAGTACAGGCAGATGATGGCTCAGGTGGAGGAGCGTCTGGGGCAGCTGAAATTTTAGTTCACACCCAATGCCAGTAAGTTAAGCCGTTCTCAAAGGTACGCCAAGGAAACGGGGAGAGAGGCCACCGGAAATCGTCTGCGGATTTTTCCGGTTTCGAGATTAAGAATTCCTAAAATTCCTGATTTTTGCTAAAAACGAAACGAAAATCCACAAACTCGCTTCGCTCAGACAGTGTGGATTTTCGCTTCAACGCAAAACTCAGGGATTTAAGGACTTCTAAATCTCTGCAAAGTCAAAATCTGCAGACGATTTCCGGTGGCCTCTCTCCCCGTTCTCTTGGCTGTGTTTCCCGGTTCCTTAACTAACTGGCATTGCTTCTGAACAGTAACAAGTTTTATTCATAAACAGGAAAATTTCACATATATTATAGTTATGTATGAACAGGCGAAAGATTATTTATTGAAAATACCATTCTGGGCCAAGGAGAAAAACACCCTGGAACAGACCAGGCATATCCTGGAGCAGTTAGGCAACCCCCAGGAGGGGCTGGCCGTGATCCATGTGGCCGGAACCAACGGTAAGGGCTCGGTCTGTGCGGATCTGACGGCTGTTCTGAAGGAGGCCGGATACCGGGTGGGGACCTTTGTGTCGCCGCATCTGGTGGATATCCGGGAGCGTTTTCTGATCAATGGGGAACTTGTGGGGGAGGAGGCTTTTGGGGACTGTTTCCAGAGGGTTCTCTCCGTGGTTCGGCAGATGGCCGGGCAGGGCTATTGCCATCCTGCTTTTTTTGAATTTGTATTTCTGATGGCAATGGTCTTGTTTGCCCGGGAAAAGACCGATTATGTGGTGCTGGAGACTGGCATGGGCGGGCGGCTGGATACCACCAATGTGATTGCCCGTCCCATAGCCTGCATCATTACTTCCATTAGCCTTGACCATACGCAGTATCTGGGAGATACGATTCCTGAGATTGCGGCGGAAAAGGCGGGAATCATCAAGGCCGGGGTGCCGGTGATCTATGATGACAATGAGCCGGCGGCTTCCAGGGTGATCGGTCAGAGAGCAATGGAGGTTGATGCACCGGCGTATGCGGTTCGAAAGGAAGAGATTGCAGCGGCAGAATATGCAAGCTTTGCCGCTCCCTATCAGGCAAGGAATGCGGCGCTGGTAAAGCGGGCGCTGGAGGTATTGCAGATACCGGGAGTGAATAGGCGGCTGTGTGAGCGTTTGCTGAAGGAGGTTTGCTGGCAGGGACGGATGGAGGAGGCTGCGCCGGAGGTCTGGCTGGATGGTGCGCACAATCCAGGCGGAATCCGGGCATTTATCGAAGCTGCAGAAGCACAGCTGGCAAGAGAGGCCAGGCGGGTTCAGATTTTGTTTGCGGCAGTATCGGATAAGGATTACAGGGAAATGATCCGTTTATTGTGCGATTCTCTTCCCATAACCCGGGTAACTGTGGTACACTTAAGGAGTGAGCGGGGATTGAGAGAACAGGTTCTGGCGGAACAGTTTGAACAATCAGGCTGTCCGGAAGTGGAGGCCTGTGAGACTGTCAGACAGGCTCTGGAGACGGCTCTTGCTCACAGAAGAGAAGGGGACAGGCTTTATGTGGTGGGTTCTCTGTATTTGATCGGAGAGATCAAGGAGCTGCTGAGAGTCAGGGAACCCTTGAGAGGGAGGAAGACCTGAGAGCAGGGAATCCTTGAGAGAAGCAGAACCCGGGAAAAAGGAACGGACTGCCAAAATACAAGACGAGGAGGGATGGAGGTTGCTGGATTTTGAAGAGGAGTTAAAGCGTTTCCGACCCAGCCTGGAGATCGGGAATGTGGAGGATGCCATCGGAAAGGAAGATCTGACAGACATGACGGATCTGATGGTGGAACTGTTGAACGACAAGAGAAATTAGACGGAGACAAGGAATGAGTGCAGAAGTGAGAAGTCGCCAGATTGCCAATGCCTATTATAATATCGGGCTGGAGAAGGCGAAGGAAAGGGATCTAACCGGTGCAGCAGATGCGCTGAAAAAAAGTCTTCGGTTCAATAAGTATCAGACAGATGCCCGCAATCTTCTGGGATTGATTTATCATGAGATCGGTGAAGTGGGGGCAGCGCTGGCACAATGGATTATCAGTCAGAATTTCCAGGAGACTGGGAATCCGGCGGAGGAATACCTGCAGGCGCTTCAGGATGCGCCAGGATATCTGAGTATGGCGGATCAGGCAGCGAAGAAGTATAATCAGTCGCTGCAATATGCATGCAGTGATAATGAGGATCTGGCAGTTCTGCTCTTGATGAACATGGTGGAGGAAATGCCGAATTTTGTCAAGGCGCAGCAGCTTCTGGCTTTGCTGTATCTTCATCATGAGGACTACACGAAGGCGGGGCGCTGCCTGTTTCAGGCACTGAAGGTAGATCGCTATAATCCGCTGACACAGCGCTATATGGCAGTTGCCAAGCAGAATACGGGACGGGCAGAGGTGGAGAAGCGGAAGCTGAAAAATGCCTTCTCCCATCGGCAGATGCAGGATGACGATATTATCCTGCCGCCCAGCTATAAGGAGAACACAGGACTGCAGTCAGTGCTGAATATTCTGGCAGGTCTGGTTCTGGGGGTGGTGGCGATGTTTTTTCTGGTAACGCCCACGATCCGGGACTCGATTACCAGCAGATATGAAGAGGAGATTCGGCAGGGGCTGGAGCTGGTGAACCAGAAAAGCCTTCAGATTGACGAGCTGAATCGTCAGATGGAGGAGGCCAGCCGCGCACAGCAGGAGGCGGAGGACAGCCTGGCAACCATGGTCAGCGACAGCGGCGGGGTTATCAGCCAATACCAGCATCTGGTTCAGATTCTTGAGGCTTACCGGGCAGATGACATGAGGACGGCGGTAAAGCTCTATGTCGAGACCGATCTTTCGGTCTTAAATGACGGGATTCTGGACAGCACGGTAGCATGGCTGCAGCAGGATATGGCACAGAATGGCTATCAGGTGCTGGAGCAGCTGGGGGATGAGGCAGCGGCCCGGGGAAGCACGGCTGAGGCAGTGGATTATTTCCAGAAAAGCCTGCAGATTAAAGGGGATAATATCGGAGCGATCTATAAAATCGGACTGGCCTATAAAGGGGCGGGCGATACGGATACAGCGAATGAATATTTCGGAGAGATCATTATGAATCATGCGAATTCGGAATATGCGGCACAGGCGAAGGAACAGAGAGGGTATTGAGCCGGGATTCTTTTAGGAAACGGAAGATTTACAGGAGAAGAGGACAAAAGATACAACAGGAGGATGACTTCTTGTTGTGTCTTTTTTATTTCCGCAGGCAATGTACCTAAGCGCCAGTGGCGCTTGTTTAGGGCGGACCGAAACGGAGTGAAGGCCCAAGTGCCGTGCTTGACGAACATTTGACTTTAGTTCGAAATTTTGTTTTTTTGAGTTTATGACAGAACCTGGATCGAGGAGGAAACAGCTATGCAGCAGACATTCAGCTATGAGGCCAGAGGGCAGGTGTTGATCATCCACCTGCCAAAGGAGCTGGATCATCATAATTGCCGGAATCTGAAATACGAGACAGATCTGCTTTTGTCGGAGAATTATATCAACCGGATCGTGTTTGATTTTTCCGGAACGGAATTTATGGATTCTTCCGGAATCGGAGTCCTTTTGAACCGTTATAAGCAGATGGCAGCCAACGGAGGCAGGGTGGCGCTGTGCGGGGTGAATGCCCGGGTGCAGAGGATTCTTACGATCGGCGGGATCAGCCGGCTGATGGAGCAGTTTGAGAACCGGGAGGCGGCGGTGACGGGATAAAACGGTTATTGCCCACAGGATCCGGCAAGCAGAGATACTGCCGGAAACGGCAGGAAGGTACGAAGCATTTGTAAAACGAGAGAACAGGATGCCGTGGAAAAGAACGGCACAGGAGGGGAAAATGGAACGATTTCGGATGGAAATAGAAAGCTTATCGAAAAATGAGGAGCTGGCCCGGGTGGTGACGGCAGTGTTTATGAGCCGTTTGGATCCGACGCTCGAGGAGCTGGATGATGTCAAAACGGCAGTATCCGAGGCTGTGACCAATGCGGTGATTCATGGCTATCAGGAAGGAGAGGGAATCATTTACATAGAGCTGCAGGCAGAGGATAAGCAGCTGACGGTTCTGGTAAGAGACCTGGGAGTGGGAATCCGGGACGTGAAGCAGGCAATGGAACCGATGTACACGAGTGATCCGTCGGGAGAACGCTCTGGCATGGGCTTTTCCTTCATGGAAGCATTTATGGATCAGGTAGAGGTAGAGTCTGAGCCTGGTCGGGGAACCCTGATAACTATGAAAAAGAAAATCGGCAGGTGAGGGAGCATGGAGGAAACCACAAGATTGATCCGCCTTGCCCATGAGGGGGATCAGAAGGCCAGAGATCAGCTGGTCATGGATAATGTGGGGCTGGTTTGGAGCATCGTGCGCCGGTTTGCCGGAAGGGGGCATGAGCTGGAGGATCTGTACCAGATCGGCTGTATCGGGCTGATTAAGGCGATTGACAAGTTCAATCTGGAATTTGACGTAAAATTTTCCACTTATGCCGTGCCCATGATTACCGGAGAAATCAAACGGTTTCTGCGGGATGACGGCATGATTAAGGTGAGCCGTTCTTTAAAGGAGCTGGGAATGCGGGTCAGCAGCACCCGTGAACAGATGGTCTGGGAGCTGGGACGGGAGCCGGGCCTTGAGGAGCTGGCTGCCCGGGTGGGAGTCAGCTGTGAGGAAGTGGCAGCGTCCATGGAGGCAGCCACAGAGGTGGAATCCATCTACAAGACCGTGGGTTCCGGAGAGGATCAGAATCTTTGCCTGCTCGACAAGCTGCCGGATGAGAGGGAAATGCAGGAGGAGCTGTTAAACAGTATGGTGCTGGGACAGCTTTTAAAGCAATTGAACGAAAAAGACCGGGAAATCATCATCAAACGCTATTTTGATAATCAGACGCAGAGCCAGATTGCCGCGGAGCTGAATATATCCCAGGTGCAGGTGTCAAGACTGGAGAAAAGGATTCTTCGTCAGATGCGGGAATGTCTGAGCCGATAAGCAGGATGCGAGAGGGAGAAAGATCTCGGATGGAAAGACAGGGAAAACGGGACAGCAAAACAGGCAGAAAAAGGGACAGCAAACAGGACGGCAAAACAAGAAGGCTAAAACAGAACAGCAAACAGGACGGCAAAACAAGAAGAATAAAAAGGGACAGCAAACAGGACGGCAAAACAAGAAGGCTAAAACAGAACAGTAAACAGGACGGCAGAACAAGAAGGCTAAAACAGGACGGCAAAACAAGGAGATAGAAAATCGCAGATCACCGGAATCAAAAACACGCGAATAGGAGCGGAAGGAATCACACATACTATCCACGGAAGAAATGAATAAGGAAAAAGGATGTGATGCGATGGATTTTTTGAGGCAGTTAATCGGACTGGTAACCATATTTTTATGTCTGGCAGTGGCAGCACTGATCGTCTGGTACTGTCTGTTCGGAAAGGTAAGAGAGATGGAGCCGGGGGGCACCCTGGTGAATCAGGCATGGGAGGTGATGCTGTGAGCAGCACCTCCAAAACTGTCTACCTGAATCTGAGCGAGATCACAGAGGTTCACTCTCAGGATGTATTTCTTAAGGATGTGGCTAAGGTATACTGCGGTGATACGCATATTCAGAATAAATGCGAATGCCTGAAGATAAAACATATTACGGAGAATAAAAGCCGGCGGTATGTGGAAAATGCCCTGGATGTGATTGCAATGCTGGAGAAGCTGGATAGCTCCATTCAGGTCAATAATGTGGGGAAGGTGGAGTACATCATTGATTATCAGCCGCCCAGACAGCCTCACACCCTATGGCAATGGGCAAAGACAGTCTTTGTCTGCATTGTCTGCTTCTGCGGGGCAGCATTTGCCATCATGACCTTTAATAATGATGCCAATGTGCGCGATGTGTTCCAGGAGCTTTACCGGCTGATCACCGGAAAGGAGGCTGCCGGGACAACGATTCTGGATCTGACGTATTCCATTGGCCTGGCATTGGGAATTCTTGTGTTCTTCAATCATTTTGCAAAATGGAAGCTGAATACAGATCCCACGCCGCTGGAGGTGGAAATGCGCCTGTATGAGGACAATATCAGCAAGACTCTGATTCAGAATGACGGAAGGAAGGAGCAGGGGATTGATATTCGGTGAATGGACAAAAGGAGTACTGGTGATTGCCGGACTCTCTGGACTGTCGTGGTGGCAGACACTGGTCTTAGGTCTTTTGGGGCTGAGCGCCGGAGGTGTGGTTGCGGCAGGTGTATTTGCTTTTTTGGCCATCATCGGAGTATTTCCGCGCCTGATGGGCAGAACAAAGACAAAGCACATTTTTCTCTATGAAACCCTGATTGTCCTGGGAGGAATTCTGGGTAATGTATCCGATATCTATGAGCTTCCGATTCATCTGGGAGGGAATCTGACACTGGGAATCTTTGGCATGACATCCGGAATTTTCGTGGGCTGTCTGGTCATGTCTCTGGCAGAGACACTGAAAGCTTTACCAGTGATAAGCCGCCGAATCGGAATGGCAGTCGGGCTGCAGTATGTGATTCTGGCAGTGGCGCTGGGGAAGCTGGCAGGATCGCTGGTGTATTTTGTCAAGGGACTTTGTATGTGAGAAGACTGCATTGGGAATCAGGTTGTAACAGTTCAAGGGTTATCTGAACTGTTACATCAGGCTTTACGTTCAGTAAAGTCTGGAATGAGACAATAAAATTACCAGGAGAGATGATTATGGAATTGAACAAACAGGAGTATGATAAATATGTAAAACAGATTACACCGTCCCATTCCCTGGGCACGGATATGCTGCGGGCATTTGTGACCGGCGGGACGATCTGCCTTCTGGGACAGATTTCGGTGACGAGTATGATGACACTGTGGGGAATGGAAAAGGACACCGCCATGACCTGGATGCAGCTGGAGCTGATCCTGCTAAGCGTGATTTTGACCGGGATGAATGTGTATCCCAAGATTGTGAAGTGGGGCGGCGCCGGGGCTTTGGTGCCGATTACCGGGTTCGCCAACTCGGTGGTGGCGCCGGCGATTGAGTATAAGGCGGAGGGGCAGGTATTTGGAATTGGGTGTAAGATTTTTACGATTGCTGGGCCGGTGATTTTGTATGGGATATTGGCAAGCTGGGTGCTTGGAGTGATTTATTGGATTGGGAAGATGGTTGGGGTACTTTGAGGATAGTTACAGAAAAGATATAGAAGCAGAGTTTTGACGTGAGCAGGCTAGCGAATGAAATGATTTGCTAGCCTGTTTTATATTGTACTTATAGGTTTTTTTGATTATAATATGAATAAATTGTAAAGTAGCTTATATTTTGGAACAGGTAATAAGCTACAGGAGAAAACATAAGATGGCGGTCAAAAAGACAGAATTATACAGTTCCCTATGGGCGAGCTGTGATGCGTTGCGCGGAGGCATGGATGCTTCACAATATAAAGATTATGTGCTCACCTTGTTGTTCATGAAATACGTAACGGACAAGTATAAAGGACAAAAATATGCAGATATAAAAGTTTTTGACAAAGCCCACGATACGAACAGGGATCCGGATAAACGAACAGGATGTTCTTTTGACGATTTTATCGCGTTGAAAAATAAAAAGAACATTGGGGATGGAATTGATAAGGTGATTGCCCGTCTGGCCTAGGAAAATGACAGCTTGAAAGGGGTTATAGACATTGCCCATTTTAATGATGAAGCTAAAATTGGCAAGGGTCAGGAAATGGTGGATAAGCTTACAAAGCTGATTGCGATTTTCCAGAGACCGGAACTGGATTTCTCAAAAAACAGAGCCGAAGGCGACGATATCATTGGCGATGCTTATGAATACCTAATGCGGAATTTTGCTACAGAAGCGGAAAAAGCAAGGGACAGTTCTATACACCGGCAGAGGTATCCCGTATCCTTGCCCAGGTGATTGGTATTGATAAGTGTAAGGACAGAGATGCGACAATATGCGACCCGGCCTGTGGCAGTGGCTCGCTGCTCATCAGGGCATTGACGGAGGCTCCGTTTGAAATCGCAGGATACGGGCAAGAAAAGGAGAGTTCGACTGCTGGTCTGGCAAAAATGAATGCAGTGCTGCACAATAAACCGACAATCAGAATCATGTCCGGCAATACATTTTCAGATCCGCAGTTTTTGAAAACAGAGGACGCTTCTGAACTGGAGCGGTTTGACTACATAGTCGCGAATCCTCCTTTTTCTCTCAAAAACTGGTCTGATGGACTGAAGGAGTATGGACGCTTTACCGGCTTTGGGGATAGGCCGCCGGAAAAGAATGGGGATTACGCATGGTTGATGCATATCCTGAAAACATTGAAATCTACCGGAAAGGCAGCAGTCATTTTACCTCACGGTGTTCTGTTTCGGGGAAATGCGAAAGGAACCATAAGAAAGACAATTGTTGATAAAGGATGGATTAAGGGGATTATAAGCCTGCCTGCGAATCTATTTTATGGAACCGGGATTCCTGCTTGCATTATGGTAATCGATAAGGAGGGTGCCGATAATCGAGCCGGTATTTTTATGATTGACGCAGGGAAGGGATATGTGAAGGATGGTAATAAAAACCGCCTGCGGGAACAGGATATTTCTGTTCGTGGTTACCGTAATAGTCACAAATCTTTTAAGCCAGGACATCCATTTGAAAGATTAGATGACAGTGAGTATTTGAGAGTAATTGGAGCGGCAGGCATTTCGAAAGAGGATAAAAGGCTTCATCCGACTGCCGCCGGAATGCTTATGTTTGGAAATGAGTATGATATTGTGAGATATTTCCCAGAGTATTTCTTGGATTATAGGGAAAATCCGGATACGGTTATCAGATGGACAGACAGGCTTCAGTCTTCATCGGGTGAATGGTCCGGGAATTTATTTGATTTTTATTTCCGTGTATACAATAAAATCATTAAAGATATTAAGGTGCCATTTAAAATAGAGGGCGGTTTTCGGATTGATGATACATCTGTCCACAGAGCATTGAGAGAAGCGTTAGCGAATTGTATTATCAATACAGACTTTTATGGTAAATTCGGTGTTACTATAATCAAAGAGGATGATAAGCTTACACTGGAAAATCCTGGATATATCAGACTTGGAAAGGAGCAGATGCGAAGAGGAGGGAAATCTGATCCAAGGAATAAGAGCCTGATGAAAATGTTTAATTTAATAGATATCGGCGAACACGCCGGAAGTGGAGTACCTAATATTTTTAACGTATGGGAGGATGAGGGATGGGAAGAACCTGTAATAGAGGAAAGCTTTGATCCGGACAGAACGTCATTGACATTAAGATTTGTTAAAAAACAAGCGATAAAAACAAGCGATAAAAAACAAGCGATAAAAAACAAGCGATAAAAAACAAGCGATAAAAAACAAGCGATAAAAAACAAGCGAATAAAACTGACAAAAATATGGAAAAAATCAGATTGTATCTGCAAGAACACGAAACAGCAAAAACAAGAGATATTGCAGAATTGCTTGGATTGAGTGTGGCTAGAGCCAGAGTTGTACTTTCTGATATGAATGATGTGGAAGCGTTGGGAACCAATAGAAACAGAAAATATAGACTAAAAATGTAATGGAAGTTGTTGGTATAATATCAATTTTTATATAATCATTCAAATGATTTCCGCATTACATGAAGAAATAGAATGACGAATGAAGCATTATGGGGTATAATAGATTGACAAAAGCGAGATCCAGCAGGCGGTTTCTGTTTTTGGAGCAGCTGCCGGCGAACAGGTAAGAGGAAACGGTATTATGCCATTTTTTGAAAACGTCAATGATAAATTTTTTAACCCCTTCTGCTGCAGGAACCGGGAAGTCTATTTTGAGTGCATCAGTCTTCTGATTGAGAAATCAAAGGAAATTCCGGTCCTTTATGAAACGGATGCGAGGAGCTGTCTGATTCTGTATCTGCAGAACTGCCGGTATTCCATCGAGACGGAGAATATCGGGGAGGAGGTGAGCAGCGGGCGCTCGCCGCAGGAGAATGCTTCCTCCATTCTCCGCTATTTCCGGATGTGCGGGTGGATTACGCCCCAGGAAATCGGGCGGAGCGGCGATAATATCGCTTCCGTGTCCGCCTACTGCCGGCGCCTGATTGATGCGGTACACAAAATTTTTGATACGGATGTCAACAGCGCGATCACAAATCATATTTTTTCGATTTATGAGATCTTGAAAGCGGCCCTTGCCAGGGACAGTGCCCGTGCTATTCGTCCATATTCCAATATTTTGGTGCCGCTGATTGAAAATGAATGTGACTTAAAAAATGAGCTCCTGGTTTTAAAGGACAGCATCCGCGAGATTATGCGGACAGTGATAAAAATAGACAGTGCCAACAGTTTTGGACAGTTTTTAATTAAGGATGAGTTGCTGAACCGGTTTTTCAGCGACTATTTTTTTATCAAAAAAAGCGGCCTGATCCCATCCTACATTGCGGGTATTGACCGGATGCTGATAAAGCTGAGAAATTCAGAACTGTATGGCCAGATGATTAAAGAATACAGGAAAATAAAAAATGCGGATGAAGCGCAGGCCAGGGAGCGGATCGACCGGCAGTTTGACGAGTTGGACAGCTTTATTAATCTGGAATATGACCAGGAGATCGGCTATATTGACCGGAAAATCAACACTTATTATAATCTGTATTCCACCCGCATGCTGATGGTACTGAGCAATGGGACAAACCTGGAAAGTGAACTGAACCATCTGCTTTTGCTGTTAAAAGATATGGATGAGGAAGACCGGGAACTGGCGCTTGGGGAAATTGGGCAGGCCCACCGTCTGCAGTCTGTCGGTTACATTGGCCGGAAATCCATAGAGCGGCGTCAGCGGCCAAATCCCAACATGGAACATGCAGGCCTGTCTGCCGGAAACCTCTCGGAGGAGGAAAAACGGCGGCTGACGGAGGAACTGCTGACGGAAATTCCGGACCGGTACAGCATGGACAATGTAAAAGAATATTTTGACCAGATGACGTTTGATAAGGGCAGGCTGTCGGTGGAGGAGTGCGGAGTGCATACGAGAGACGATGCGATGATGATTGCCGCCAGCATGATTTATTCCGGCACGGCTGGATTTCCCTATGAGGTGGAGTTTGAAAGCGGAATGGTGGAGACAGAGGCGGCCGCCATTAGCAGAATACAGATAAAGAGGAAACAGCATGAGTGATATCAGTTTGCAGCTTACAATCAAAGAAGAAAGCAGTCATTTATTTAAGCGGTGCATCCGGAAGCTTCTGGATGCTACCTTTATTTTGCGAGATCGGGATGAAAAGTTGTTTTCATTTATATCCTGGGAATCAAACCGGCAGGATATTTCCGAATATCTGCGGATGATCGGGTTTGATATTCTGGTGGATGAAAAGACCGGTGTGGGGATGCTGATTGCCAGCGAAGAGGACTCGGAGACTGTGGGATTAAAGCGTGCCAATGTGGTCACCTTTACAACGCTTCAGTACCATTTGCTGCTGGTACTTTGGAAAGTATATTTGATGCTGGATTTCATGAAGAAACAGAAAATGCAGGTGATTTTCTGTTCGCCGGACAAGACAGAATCCATCGGAAATGAGTGTGAGGTCATTCTTCCGGTTCTGCGTGTGCGGGCGGACAGTATGCTGTTTGGAATTGTACAGTTCCATAAGGAGAAGGCAAATGAATCAGTATGAGGAAAAACTGCTGGTTTTGCTGGCAGAAAAATACAGGAAAAGTAAAAAGGACAACAAAACCGGCATGATTTCCAGGCGGACCCAGGCAAAGCCATCGGAGCTTTATAAAAATTATAATCGAAATGATGCGGATTTGGAACAGATCGAGGCGGTCAACCAGGCGGCAGAAGAATGCAGGAAAAAAGGCTTTCTTACCTATGAGATGAATGGATTCAGCAGTGAAATTATGAAAATCTATCTGGTGGATGAGAAAATCAGTGAGGTGGAGCAGTATCTGGCAGAGCATTATCAGTACGAACCCAAATATGTGAAACGGCAATATGTGGAACGGATGATTGAAACCTACGGTGGGAAATCGCCGGTGGCCGGCGGAGGTGTGAGAAACTTAAACGGATACTGGATCGGAACGGGGTGCCCAAAGATTATCTTCAGACGGAGGAGATCTTAAAAGCGCTGGTATTTATTGAGAACAATGAGCGGGATTTGTATCTGCGGGAGGCCTCCATGTTGATTTATGGAAGTTCCAAATATCTGGAGGAGCATACTTTGGAAAGCGTGTGCCGTCTTTTACGTGCACATTGGAACCGGCCGTGGGGAGAAGAGGAATTTTTCGATGAGATTTTGGAGGAGTACCATATTACCAGAGAAAAGCAGAAAATATGCCTGAAAGGGGACATCACGATCCAAATCGCCGGGAAGGTGCTGGAAGTCGGCGCGCTGGAAGATGGGATCGAATTTTTTGCTGACGGGCTTGAAAAGCTGGAATCTGTCAGAGTGTGCACAGCTGATTTTGTGACGGTGGAAAACCGGACCGCTTACTTCCGATGTGGAAGAGCGTGTGCTTCGTTCTTTTATCTGGGCGGCTATGCGACCCGGTTTCAGAGGGATTTTTTGAAAAAGGTTTACCAGGACAATCCCAAGGTCCGGTATCTGCATTTTGGTGATATTGACGCGGGGGGATTCTATATTCATGAGCATTTGTGCCGGGTGACGGAGATTCCGTTTGAGCTGGATCGAATGTCGGTGAAGGAACTTGAGGATGAACGGTTCTCTGGCTGTTTACAGGAGTTGACGGAAAATGACAAAAAGAGGCTTGGGGCGCTTCTTGACAGGGAAGAGTACCGGGAGACGGCCCAGTATATGCTGGAGAAGGATGTGAAGCTGGAGCAGGAGATTGTGAGTTTGGGTGGGGAAAGTACGTTTATGCCTTTTGGTGTGAGGTAGGTGTGTTTGCATAGTAAGATGATAATCCATAGAGGAAGTCATCAGACTGGTGGATGCGTAACGGAAATCAGGACAACGGATAAAGGACTGAGGCGGATTCAGGCCATGTATTGTGGCCGGGTTTTATTTGGACGAGCTTGAAATAAGGGTGATCATGGATAGTTCCTGACATTATGATTGTCATGAGAACGATAAAGGGATATAATAATCGGTAGAATGAGTTCTGTTATTGGAGGTTTGCGGGGAAGAATTTTATCAGGAGAATTTGCATCGGTTAGGTAATCTTACTCTCGCGGCCAGGCCTGATAACAGCAGAATGAGCAATTTGAAATGGGAGTATAAAAATGAGGTTTTAAAAGGCACGGCTCATTTAACTCTTAATATGGAACTTCTTTCTGTTGAAAAGTGGAATCTGAACAAAATTGATGAGCGAACAAAGGGATTGATAGAAAGAATATGCCAGATCTATCCATATCCGGATGTGAATATAGTCAGGAGTGACGACGAGAATACGATAGAGGAAACAACGGCGTTAGACTTATGTGCTCAAATAGCGATCAAGGAGCAGGATCTCATATGTATAAAAAGGAGACGGGTGTTCAGAACTGCGGACAATAAAAAGGGGTACCTTATTCTCTCATCGAAAATGTATCCCCAGGGAGATAAAGAGAAGTTTTGGTTTGGATACAGGAAAAACAGGTTCAGTGATATAGAGCATTGCAGTGAGCAATCTATAGTACTTGGCTGCCGCAATGATACGGTAACGGTGATAAAGTTCCCAAGATCATTTATTGAAAGCTACTTGAATCGGATGAATACTTCTATTGATGATAATGGCAATATAAGGCATTACCATATTGTTTTGTTTAAGAATCCGGAAGGGAAAATGACCATGCTTCTGTCTAAGCCTGATCTGGCGGAAATCGATGTTTCTGAATATATTGTTGGAGAGATAAGCTGATTTTTTATATGGTTTGAAAACTGATTTCTTGTGAGCAAGACCATGAGACGGGAACGTTTGGAAGGTCTTGCTTTTTGTGTCTCCAATATACGGGGAAGAGATGAGGACCAGATTCCATGAAAAGTATAAAAAACAGATGACAAATGATGACATAGAATGTTATAATTATATTCAAAATACGGCTAAATTATAAGAAAATTAACCGTTAATGGAGAAAGTTATATGGAAATAAAGCGCACCGAGGACGATCCTTACATTGCACACTGCAAGGATGATTTGCAAGAGATCCAATCCGTCTCTGCACATAATCAGGAAACCGCACAGCTGGCTCAGTCCTATTGCACGGTGGAAGCGTTGACTGCCATCAGCTATCTGGCAGCCGTGCTTCACGACTGCGGTAAATACAGCGACCGTTTCCAGGAATATATCCGCCAGGGGGAGGCCTCTCTTTTCCGGAGGGGCGAAGTCAATCATTCGACGGCAGGCGGGATACTCATGGAAGAGCTGGCGCCGAAGACCAGCCTTTCAGAGATCATTCAAATCGTGATTTATTCGCACCATGGGCTCCAGGATGCGGTTGATTTGGGGACAGGCAGTTGGTTGATTGAGAGACGTCAGAGCAAGGAGTATCAGGAACATGAAAAGATTGAAATAGACCCCGTAAGACAGCGGTTTTATCAGTACACGGATAAGGAACTGCTGAATGCAGTGTGCAGCAAGGCCCGTGAATCCATGAAAACAGTGATGGGGCAAATAAAAAAATTCATGGAGCAGACTCCGGCGGGGGTTTACGGGAGCAGGGACTTTTATATGGGGATGCATGAGCGGCTGCTGCTGTCTCTTCTGATCGATGCGGACCGCAGCAATACGCGGGAGTTTATGAACGGCGCGCCGAAGAGAGAACCGCAGACAGAGGAAGCCACAGCTCAGCTCTGGCAGCAGTGCATTGTTCATTTTGAAGACTACATATCAAGATTTCCGGTTAAAACAAAAATTGATGAGTTTCGGAGAGAAATATCGGACGCATGCCTTGGCGCCGCATCTGAAAAGACACGGCTTTATCGTTTGACATTGCCTACCGGTTCGGGAAAGACCCTGAGCGGTCTGCGTTTTGCCCTTCATCATGCAAAAAAATTTGGTAAGCAGCGAATCATCTATGTGGCTCCCTTTACAAGCATTTTGGAGCAAAATTCGGAAACGATCCGTCAGGCCGTCGGACAGGCGGAGCTTGTTCTGGAACATCACTGCAATGTGATTTCTGACACAGAAGAGGCACAGGAGCGATATGGGCGGTTGACAGAAAACTGGATGAGTCCGGTGATCGCCACGACGGCGGTGCAGTTTTTGAATACGCTATTTTCAGCAAAAACAGGGAGCGTCCGCCGTATGCACAGTTTATGCGGCAGCATGATTCTGTTTGATGAGATACAGGCGCTTCCTGTCCGCACCATCAGCCTGTTTAATTTAGCCGTAAATTATCTCACGACCTTCTGTGATACAACGGTTGTTTTATGTTCCGCCACCCAGCCGGTCTTTGACAAACTTCCGAAGAATCGACTGCTTCCCCCTAAGGAGCTGGTGGAAGATTATGTCCGCTATGATGAAGCATTCCGGCGGGTTACGCTGATTGACCGGACAGAGATAAAACCGGGCGGCCTGACCGTGGAGGAACTGGGGGATTTTGTCCTGGAGCAGTTTGCTGTGGAAAAGCAGATCCTGGTAATTGTAAATACCAAGACATGCGCCAGGAATCTTTATCTCTATTTGAAAAAGCATTCTGACCGGGCGGGAGAGCTGTTTCATTTGAGTACAAATATGTGTGCACTGAATCGCAGGGAAGTCCTGGACAGACTTAAAGAGTGTCTGGAGACAGAGGATCACCCAAAGCCGGTGATATGCGTCAGCACTCAGTTAATCGAGGCGGGGGTGGATTTATCGTTTCGATGTGTGATCCGTTCTCTTGCCGGACTGGACAATCTGATACAGGCTGCGGGGCGGTGCAACCGCCATGGAGCATGGGCCAACGGAAATGTCTATCTTGTAAAAATGTCAGATGAGGCAGAACGCGTTTCCCGCCTTACAGAGATTAAAACCGCACAAACTGCCATGGAGGAAATTTTGCGCTGCTATAAGGAGGCTCCGGAAACAGTTGGCAGGGATTTGCTGTCGGCAAAAGCAAAAGAGCAGTACTATCTCAGATATCTGAGGGATCAGACGAGGCAGACGGAGTTTTGCGTCAATGTACACGGTGCGGATACGACTCTGGTGGACTTGCTTTCAGAGAATGAGACAGCAAAGCGCCAGTACAGGCGCCATATGGGGAAACCTTTGAAAAGCATGATGAAGCAGTCCTTTAGAACCGCCGGCGATCAGTTTGAGGTCATTTCCGAAGAAGGGAAGAGGAATGTGGTGGTGGAGTATGACGAGGAGATTGTTTCTATGTTGGAGGAACTTCAGAATCCCTATATTCTTTACAGACGGCAAAAGGAGATTCTGCGCAGGCTGCAGCTGGCGTCAGTTGGAATCTCGGAACAGATGAAAAATGAACTGGGCAGGGCCATTACGCCTGTGTGCGGAGGGCTTGTCAATGTTTTGAGCATGAGCTATTACAGCAAGCAGACCGGAGTCAGCACAGAGCCGGTTGGCATGAAGCTGCTAAGTATGTAATATGCGGGGAGGTGAATCAATTTGAAGTATCGAAATACGGTTGAGTTTCAGGTGAGCGGGGATTATGCGTTGTTTTCGGATCCTGTCACCAGGGTGGGAGGTGAAAAATGTACTTACCATATTCCCACCTATGAGGCGCTGAAGGGAATCTTGCAGAGCGTTTACTGGAAACCCACGTTTGTATGGATCATTGATGCCGTGCGTGTCATGAATCCGATTCGGACAGAGACCAAGGGAATCCGGCCGATTTGCTATAACGGAGGAAATGAGCTGGCTTACTACACGTATCTGAGAAATGTCTGTTATCAGGTGCGTGCTCATTTTGAATGGAATGAAAACCGGCCGGAGTTGGAAGCGGACAGGAATGAACATAAGCATCATAATATTGCCAGACGGATGATTGCCCGCGGAGGAAGGCGGGATGTGTTTCTCGGGACCAGGGAATGTCAGGGATATGTGGAGCCGTGTGTGTTCGGGGAAGGAGAAAGTGCTTATGACGATCTGGACGGAGAAATTGCTTACGGCTTTCTGTATCATGGAATTACCTATGCAGATGAAGCGGTTTTGCCGGAGGATAAAGGGAAACTGACCGTGCGTTTTTGGCATCCCAGGATGACAAGAGGAGGAGAGGTTAAATTTCTACGTCCGGAACAGTGCGTGGAAAAACGGCACATTAAAGAAATGGAAATGAAGATATTCTGCCAGGAAAACTTTTGCGGCGCGGAAGAATTTAGTGACGAGGAGGCGGGGCTGTGAACTGGCTGAACGAGCTTTATGATCTGTATGAAAAAAATCAGGATCTTGCCGGTGAAATCCAAACGGTTGACAGAAAGACCAGAAAAGGAATTGAAAAGACGAGTCTGGTGCTGCTTCCGATTTCTCATACAACGGTAACGGCGCAGATTACGGTTACCATTGACGCTGACGGCAATTTTATCTCTGCGGAGCCTGTGGCAGAGGAGGACAAACTAACGATCATTCCGGTTACGGCAGAATCCGGAAGCCGCACAGCAGGCAAAGCGCCTCATCCGCTGTGTGATAATCTGAAGTACCTGGCCGGAGATTATATGGATTATTATGGCGGCGGCAAAGATGGGAAAGAGAAGGATTTTTCAGAGAATTATCAGATGTACTTAGAAGCGCTGCAGCGTTGGAGCGAATCGGAATACAGCCATGAGAAGGTAACCAGTATCTATCGGTATCTGAGAAAAGGGAGCCTGATCCAGGATCTGGCTGATGCCGGAGTGATCCGCCTGGATGACCGTGGAAAGATCGCACAGAAAGAAAAAATACAGGCGGTTGCCCAGGAAGACGCGTTTGTGAGGTTTCGGGTCTGGCGGCCTGAAGAACTGGATGAGGCGGCGCTGGCGGACAGGTGGGGAAACAGCTGTGCGGAATGTTGGAGAGACAGGACGCTTCAGCAATGTTTTACAGAATATTACCGTTCTCTTCCGGCAGAAAAGGGGTTGTCTTATTTGTCCGGAAAGGTGGAAGCGCTGTCGTTTCTTCAGCCGAAAAAAATTCGGAATGAAGGAGACGGAGCAAAATTGATTTCATCCAACGATGAGAAGAACTTTACGTTTCGCGGCCGGTTTTCTGATAAATCCCAGGCGTTTTCCATAGGATATGAGGACTCTCAAAAGGCACATAATGCTTTGAAGTGGATTATCCGCAAGCAGGGGTACAGCTGGGACAGCCTGTATGTGGTGATCTGGGAATCGGATATGAAACCTTTGCCGGGTTTGCACGCAGACACAGATGAGATATGTGAGACATGTGAGGAGTATGAAGGTTGGGGAGATGAAGAAGAACAACAAACAGAATATCTGGGAACAGATGAGATCGGGGCTTCTAAGTTTGCCGCGGCGATGCGGGGATATGGAACGTGTCTGGGCCAGGCATCCAGAACCGTACTGCTGGCATTGGATTCCGCAACCCCTGGGCGTCTGGCCATGACAGAATGCAAGCAGTTTGAGTCAAGTACCTATCTGGAAAATATTTCGTACTGGCATATGAGCTGTGAATGGCAGCATGTAAAATATAAAAACGGCGGGCCGTTTACCTTTCAGGGGATGGTTGGGGTTGATGAAATTGCAGAAGCTTTGTATGGCACAGAGCAAAAAGGCAGGCTGACGATTACGGGAAAAAACAATCAGCACCTGTACAAAGAGGTGTTAAAGAGGCTTTTGCCGTGTATTTCAGAGCGGCGGAAAATTCCGTTGGATCTGGTGAGGCTGGCCGTGGAGAGAGCTTCTTCGCCAATGACTTTTAAAGAACGGTATAACTGGGAACGAATTTTGGCAGTAGCATGTTCGCTCGTCAAGAAACAGCGATATGAGTACTATGCAAAGGAGGTATGGAAGGTGGCTTTGGATACAGGGTGTGAGAAACGGGATTATCTGTTTGGGCGATTGCTGGCGGTGGCGGATCGGGTGGAGTACCGTACCTATGATAAGGATGATTGGCGTGAGACAAATGCGCAGCGGTATATGGCGGTGTTTGCTCAGAAGCCTATGCGTACCTGGAAGGTGCTGGAAGAGAAACTGCAGCCTTACTGGGGGAAACTAAAACCGGGCGAGCGTATGGTGTATAAAAAATTGATTGACGAAATTTTTGATAATTTTACGGTTGAGGCGTATGAAAAAGACGAGAGCCTGAGCGGTCTGTATTTATTGGGATTTCACAGTCAGGCATTGGCGCTGAAGCAGAAACCGGCAAATGAACAGAAAGAAGAGGAGTGAGAGTATGACGAATTTAAAAGGGAAAATTGATTTTGCAGTGCTGATATCCGCAACCAACGCAAACCCCAATGGAGATCCCCTGAATGGAAACCGTCCCAGAGAAAATTTTGACGGGTATGGAGAGATATCCGATGTGTGCATTAAGCGGAAAATCAGAAACCGGTTTCAGGATTTGGGAGCGCGTGTATTTGTCCAGTCAGATGATCGAGCCGATGACGGATTTACCAGTCTGAAGGCTCGTGCAGAAGGGTGCGCGGAGCTGAAAGCAATCTTAAGCAAGAATAAAAATCCGGATCGGGATCAGTTCAGCCAGGCTGCATGCAGGGAATGGATTGATGTGAGAGCCTTCGGGCAGGTGTTTGCGTTTAAGGGGGTAAATGTATCCGTAGGGGTCCGGGGCCCGGTATCGGTTCAGCAGGCGGTCAGCGTGTCTCCGGTGGATATCGTCAGTATGCAGATTACAAAAAGCGTGAACAGTGAGGACGGAAAAGACGGAAAGGCATCGGATACCATGGGGACAAAACATCGGGTCGGTTTTGGCCTTTATGTAATAAAAGGAAGTGTAAATGTTCAACTGGCAGAAAAGACGGGATTTTCTCAGGAGGACGCAGAGCTTCTGAAGGAAGCACTGAAAACCCTGTTTGAAAATGACGCTTCATCGGCGCGGCCGGAGGGGAGTATGGAGGTATGCCGTCTGTACTGGTGGCAGCATGAGGAAAAGACGCCGGCAGTATCCACCGCAAAAATACATAGAAGCATTCAGATTAAGGAAAAGAAGGACAGGCCGGAATCGTTTGCTGATTATGAGATTCATCTGGCAGATCTGCCTTGTGTGAAACCAGAGGTGTATGATCTTGTATAAAGAGGAGGATTTTCTCCAGCTTTCCGGTATACAGCATTTTGCGTTTTGCCGGAGACAGTGGGCGTTGGCCTATATTGAACTGCAGTGGCAGGAAAATGTAAGAACCGTGGAAGGAAAACTGATGCATCTGAAGGCGCATGATGCTTCGGCAGTGGAAAAACGGGGCGACTGTATCATCAGCAGGGCGATGCCCGTGCGCTCCAGGGAATTGGGAATCAGCGGAGAGTGTGATATTGTAGAATTTCACCGCAGCGATGAGGGAATTTCCCTGACCGGGAGGAGCGGTTTGTATCAGGTGGTGCCGGTTGAATATAAGAGAGGGAGGCCCAAGGTTACAGATGTGGATACGCTGCAGTTGACAGCACAGGTTTTGTGCCTGGAAGAAATGCTTTGCTGTCAGATTCCCTGGGGATATCTTTACTATGGTGAGACAAGACGCAGAACAAAGGTGGAGATCAGCAAAGAATTGCGTGATAAAGTAAAGGCAATGTTTTTGGAAATGCATGAGTATTACAGCCGCCGCCATACACCCCGTGTGAAATGGACCAAAAGCTGCAATGCGTGTTCTCTGCGGGATGTCTGCCTTCCTGTACTGGGAAAGAAAAAATCGGCCAAAGCCTATATGGAACGGACGCTGGCGGCAAAGGAGGAGGGAGAGTCATGAAAAGGCTGCTCAACACACTTTATGTGACGGCACAGGACCGATATTTGTCGTTGGATGGCGAAAATGTTGTGGTTAAGAATCAGGACGAAGAAATCGGCCGGGTTCCTCTGCATAATCTGGAAGCGATTGTGAGTTTTGGATATCCGGGAGCCAGCCCTGCATTGATGGGCGCCTGTGCCAAAAGAGGCATTGACTTATCCTTCCTTTCACCCGGCGGCCGCTTTCTGGCCAGAGTTTCCGGGGAAGTCAGAGGAAACGTCACGCTGAGAAAAGAGCAGTATCGGGTCAGTGACAATCAAGAGCAGTCCCTGGGGATCGCGAGGAATTTTATTGCGGCGAAAGTATACAATTCCCGTTGGGTGCTGGAGCGGGCGGCCAGAGATTATCCTTTGAGACTGGATTCAGAAAAATTAAAAAAGAAGTCTTCTTTTCTGGCGGCCAGTATACCCAAAATTCGCGGGAGTCATTCGGCAGAAGAGCTGTTAGGACTGGAAGGGGAGGCCGCCTCTGTCTATTTTTCCGTATTTGATGATTTGATCCTTCAGCAGAAGCAGGATTTTTATTTTCATGGAAGAAGTAAACGGCCGCCCATGGATTTGACAAATGCGATGCTTTCTTTTGCATATACATTGCTGGCGGGAATGTGCGGCGGCGCTTTAGAGGCAGTCGGACTCGACCCATATGTGGGATTCTTTCATACCGATCGGCCGGGGAGAATGTCATTGGCACTGGATTTGATGGAGGAGCTGCGTGCCGTCATGGCGGATCGCTTTGTATTGACGATGATCAATAAGCGAATGGTCAGAGCAGAGGGCTTTTTAAAAAAAGAAGACGGCGCTGTGCTTATGAAGGATGATACCAGAAAACAATTTCTGGCTTTCTGGCAGGAAAAAAAGGCAGAAACGATAAAACATCCGTTCTTAGATGAAAAGATGGAATGGGGAATGGTTCCTTATGTCCAGGCGCTTTTGCTGTCCAGGTTTTTACGCGGAGATCTGGATGAATATCCTTCGTTTTTATGGAAGTAGGTGGTGAGAATGCTGGTTTTGATTACCTATGATGTGAATACAGAGACGGCGGCAGGTAAAGCACGTTTGCGAAAGGTGGCGAAACAGTGTGTAAATTATGGACAGCGTGTGCAAAATTCTGTATTTGAATGCAATCTGGACGCAGCAAAATACAGACAGGTAAAAGCAATTTTAGAAGGGCTTATTGATAAAGATAAAGACAGCCTGAGATTTTATAATCTGGGAAACCAATATAAAAATAAGGTGGAGCATATAGGGGCAAAGCCTGGATTTGATGTGGCAGAACCGTTGATTTTTTAGTGCGGATGTGAAGTGGACATGGAAAGGTTGGAATATTCGCACTTGAAAAAGCGGGAAAGAGGGCATAGAAAATAGGGGCTTTTTGGATAGGGAGGGGAGTTGAATGAGAAAAATGAAGCATTATGCTTAGAAAACTGAAGAAAAGCTGGAAGAAATTGGTGAAAATTGCTGTCGAGGCCCGTGAGGGCCTTGTGGATTGAAATACAAGTATTACAGCATTATGCGTCCGGTATCAAGTCGAGGCCCGTGAGGGCCTTGTGGATTGAAATACGGATCCCAAAATAAAAAGGCTTGTTATGGTGTCGAGGCCCGTGAGGGCCTTGTGGATTGAAATTCCAGCGCTGGCTGCATCTGTCAGTCCCTCACCAGTCGAGGCCCGTGAGGGCCTTGTGGATTGAAATGTGTGTTTCCCCAATCTCTTCCGGTTCCGCAGAGTCGAGGCCCGTGAGGGCCTTGTGGATTGAAATACAAACTCAACCGCCCCTGCAATGTCACCCTCGGTCGAGGCCCGTGAGGGCCTTGTGGATTGAAATGTGCTATCAATCGCATCCTTCAGCGTCTTCCCATGTCGAGGCCCGTGAGGGCCTTGTGGATTGAAATATGTCGTGTCCCATGAACCCCTCAAAAGATTTCAAGTCGAGGCCCGTGAGGGCCTTGTGGATTGAAATTTGGGAAGTGTCAGAGACTCAAACAAAGACTGTCGTCGAGGCCCGTGAGGGCCTTGTGGATTGAAATATGACCTTAAACAACCCATAGGTTGTGCTGCTCGTCGAGGCCCGTGAGGGCCTTGTGGATTGAAATGCTGTAATGGAGGCGGGGGCTGCTTTCTTCCCGGTCGAGGCCCGTGAGGGCCTTGTGGATTGAAATATTACATCATGGACGCTGGATACCGATTCTTGGAGTCGAGGCCCGTGAGGGCCTTGTGGATTGAAATAGAAGATATTGTCATTAAGATTGACGGAATAGAGTCGAGGCCCGTGAGGGCCTTGTGGATTGAAATACGAGGTTTCGGTGGTCACTTTTCCGGCCTATACGTCGAGGCCCGTGAGGGCCTTGTGGATTGAAATGCAACCGTGGGTTGCTATAGGGTATATTTCCGCAAGTCGAGGCCCGTGAGGGCCTTGTGGATTGAAATAACAGCAGCTAAAACAAAATTCCGGTATTCCATGCCGTCGAGGCCCGTGAGGGCCTTGTGGATTGAAATGCATCCAGGAAATCGTCTAACAACGAAGATACAGTCGAGGCCCGTGAGGGCCTTGTGGATTGAAATATCCGGGTACCGGAGCGGATTGTGGAGATTGTAAGTCGAGGCCCGTGAGGGCCTTGTGGATTGAAATGAATCGGTGCGGGTGGCCCAGCAGTTTGCTCGCCTGTCGAGGCCCGTGAGGGCCTTGTGGATTGAAATTTTCTTCCACTCATTCAAGGCTTTCTGGTATTTGTCGAGTGTCGGACGGCGAATTGAGAGACGCAAACTGCGAATTGTTTTTCCAACCTTTATTCCATTGACTGTGTAGTGCCGTCTGTGGATGCATGATTTTGCCGCAGATGCGGCGCACTGTTGTCAGCATGGATTTCCCCCCTGAAAGATAAAAGGCCATGGATCCCATCATGAGCCACACAGCCATACGAAGCATTTGGTTTTTCAGCCGCCCGGAAGCCATGGCAGGCAGATGGACCGGCCCGGTGGCGACAGTCACCGCATCCGCCTTCCACATCAGGGAACCGATCCTTTCTTCATTCCAGAAGATATCGGAGAAATCAGAGAGTTCGCATCCTACGTCGTGGTTGGGGATGCACAGGTAATTCCCATATCTATGCCATCCGGCGAGGATGTGGAAGTAAGTCCCCCGCCCATTGATCTCAGCTTCCTACCATCCATCCCCCATGCCCAGCAGGATGAGTTCCCCTGTCCATGTCTCCCGATGGGAGCCATGCTTCAGAGTACAGTCATATTTCATGTCCGGCACCTCCTATCCAAGGTTCTGGCTGCTGACGGAAGCAAAGTAATCGCCGTCATTTCCGTTGTGACTGTGGTTGTTTCCTTTGCTGCGACAAAGCCGCTTGTTGCCATTTTTGCCCGCCCGGATAATCCGGTGTACGGTCTGGCCGTGACAGGAAACCGAATCTGCACGCTGGCGCTGTTCTTTATTGGATTCAACATCTTTGCCAGCGGAATGTTTACGGCATTGTCTAATGGGATTGTCTCCGCGATCCTCGCCTTTTCCCGTTCTTTTGTTTTCATGCTGGTGACCATGCTGGTACTCCCTGCCCTCCTGGGTGTGAACGGCATCTGGCTGGCTACTCCGGCGGCGGAACTGATGGCGCTGGCATTATCTGTGTTTCTGTTCCTGAAATATCGTAAGAGGTATCGCTATTAGTGTCTGCCGGACACAGTAGTAGAAAGGAGACCATGAAGCGGGACAGTTTTGACTGATATTTTTTAAAATGCAATATAGGTATCAGACATTTCAGGAAAGTGGAATTATAATAGCTTTCATACCCGATGTCAGTAAGTTAAGGGTTCGCGAAACACAGCCAGGGAAACGGGGAGAGCAGCCATCGGAAAGGGTCTGCAGATTTTGACTTTGCAGAGATTTAGAAGTCCTTGAATTTCTGAGTTTTGCGTTGAAACGAAAATTCACACTGTCTGAGCGGAGCGAGTTTGTGAATTTTCGTTTCGTTTTTCGCCTAAGCGCACAGGAAAATGCGCCAGCAACGCAAAATACGGAGAATAAAAAGTTTACGATTAATGAATTGGAGGTATCAGAGATGAGGGATTATCATGAGACAGATCCGGAATTTATGAAGATTATGGAGCATTTTACAGGGGAGGAAGTGGTGAAGGAACCCGGTCAGGAACTGCCGGAAAAGACACGTTATCTGGCAATTCTTGCTGCATTGTTAGGATGTCAGGGACTCGATGTTTATAAAGATATGCTGCCGAAAGCGCTGGATGCCGGTCTGACACCTGTTATGGTGAAGGAGATGGTTTATCAGGCAGTGGATTATCTTGGAATCGGCAGGGTTATGCCGTTTCTGTCTGCTACGAATGATATTTTGACCGCACGGGGAGTCCATTTGCCGTTGCCTGCACAGGCAACGACAGACATGGAGAACAGGCTGGAAAAGGGGGCGGAAGCGCAGGCAGAGATTTTCGGAGAACATATGAAAGAAGCGTGGAAAGCGGGGCATATTAACCGGTGGCTGGCAGCAAACTGCTTTGGCGATTATTACACAAGGGGAGGCTTGGATCTGAAGCAGAGGGAACTGATCACATTCTGTTTTCTGGCGGCCCAGGGAGGCTGTGAACCGCAGCTGACAGCCCATGCGAGAGGAAACATGAACCTGGGAAATGATAAGGATTTTCTGATTCGGGTGGTATCGCAGTGTCTGCCCTATATTGGCTATCCCCGCAGCCTGAATGCGGTAAGCTGCGTGAACAAGGCAGCGGAGTGATTCGTCATGGATTGAACAGTAACGTGCCTGTTTCTTTTGAGAAAATAATCGTTAGCATATCTTCCCTTCCACAGTCCGGATATCCTGTTCATTCTCCGCGATGGCCCGGATTGCCGCCTCGATACCGGTGACGATGTCCGGCAGGCTTAAGCAGGGAGTGGGGGAGGGAAGATGGACTACCTGGCGGGGAATAAACGGGACATGCAGAAAGCCGCCCCGGATATGGGGGTAGTGGTTGGCAAGTGTGTAGAGTACGCCGTACATCAGGTGATTGCAGACAAAAGTACCAGCGGAATTGGATACGCTGGCAGGGATGCCGGCGGCGCGGATATTTTGCACCATGGCCTTGACAGGAAGGGTCGAAAAGTAGGCCGGTGCGCCGTCCGGACGGATTACCTGATCAATGGGCTGATTGCCTTCGTTATCCGGGATTCTGGCGTCGTCAATATTGATGGCAACCCGCTCTGGAGTCAGATCATACTGACCGCCGGCCTGACCGATACAAAGAACAGCATCAGGCTGTTCTTTGTCGATCGCGGCATTGACCGCATCAATGGATTTGCCGAATACCGTGGGCACTGTGAGTCTGACAATCTTGATATCATCAAACTGTTCCGGAAGCAGTTTCACTGCCTCCAGGGAAGGATTGACGGGCTCCTTGTCAAAAGGGCCGAATGCTGTGAGAAGGATTTTCATAAGACAGTTATCCTTTCTGCGGATGATTGACTGAAAAGAGCAGCCCTGTCCGGGGCTGTTGCCAACCACCCCGGACAGGGCTGCTGCACAGTTTTACAGAAAATCTCAGTATTGCAAGAATCGACTTATTCCTTGTCGTGGATTTCACTGTGCAGCAATTGCAGTGACCGCACTTCACCGTTTCCGTGCGTTTTCACATAGTGGATGCCGCTGGCTGTGGCCCTGGCGGCGGCAATCGTGGTCATATAGGGCACCTTGGCCTTGATGGCAGCCTTGCGCAGATAACTGTCGTCATGCACACTTTCCTTGCCGGAGGGGGAATTGACGATCAGCTGGATGTCTCCGTTGGTAATCATATCCAGAATGTTGGGGCGTCCCTCGTAGAGTTTCTTGACCTTTTTGGCAGGAATGCCGGCCTCGTGGATGAGATCATAGGTAGTGCCGGTAGCGAGGATGGTAAAGCCATCCTGCGCAAAGCTTCTTGCCACTTCCAAGACCTCTGGCTTATCCTTGCGGTTGACAGAGATCAGCACCGTGCCCTCTAAGGGAAGACGGGACTGGGTTGCCTCCTGGGCCTTATAGAAGGCCTCGCCATAGGAGCGGGAAAGCCCCAGCACCTCACCGGTGGAGCGCATCTCCGGCCCTAATACCGGATCAACCTCCTGGAACATGTTGAACGGGAAGACGGCTTCCTTGACTCCGTAGTTGGGAATCACCTGTTCCTTTAAGCCGGGCACCGGAGAGGGGCGGCCGGTCAGCTCTGCGGTGATAATGTCCGTGGCAAGAGGAACCATGCGGATGTTGCATACCTTGGATACCAGGGGTACGGTCCGCGAGGCACGGGGATTGGCTTCCAGCACATACACCTTGCCGTTCTCAATCGCATACTGCATATTCATCAGGCCGCGCACATGCATCTCCTCCGCGATCTTGCGGGTATATTCCTTGATGGTCTCCACATTTTCAGCGGAGATGTGAAGGGAGGGGATGATACAGGCTGAGTCTCCGGAGTGGACACCTGCCAGCTCGATATGCTCCATCACGGCAGGAACGAACGCATGGGTGCCGTCACTGATGGCATCGGCCTCACATTCCATAGCGTGATTCAGGAAACGGTCAATGAGGATCGGCCGGTCGGGAGTCACGCCGACAGCTGCCTGCATATAGCCGGTCATGCTTTCATCATCATACACAACCTCCATGCCGCGGCCGCCCAGTACGTAGGAGGGGCGCACCATCACCGGATAACCGATCTTGCCGGCGATTGCAAGAGCCTCTTTAACGGTAGTTGCCATGCCGGATTCAGGCATGGGGATCTCCAGCTTTTCCATCATGGCCCGGAAGAGATCGCGGTCTTCCGCCAGGTCGATGACAGACGGAGAAGTGCCGAGGATGCGGACGCCGTTCTTTTCCAGATCCGCTGCCAGGTTGAGAGGGGTCTGTCCGCCGAACTGAGCAATGACCCCCAGAGGCTTTTCCTTCTTGTAAATGCTTAACACATCTTCCAGGGTCAGAGGTTCAAAATATAATTTATCAGAGGTATCATAGTCCGTGGACACAGTCTCCGGGTTGCAGTTGACGATAATGGTCTCAAAGCCCAGCTTTTTTAAGGCAAGGGAGGCATGGACGCAGCAGTAGTCAAATTCAATTCCCTGCCCGATGCGGTTGGGGCCACCGCCCAGAATCATTACCTTGGGTTTGTCGGTATTGACCGGGTTCTTGTCCGGGGCATTGTAGGTGGAGTAATAGTAAGCATTGTCCTTTGTACCGCTGACATGGACACCCTCCCAGGCCTCTTCCACACCCAATTCGATGCGGCGGTTGCGGATACTATCCTCAGGAAGCTCCAGAAGCTGGCTTAAGTATTTATCAGAAAAGCCGTCTTTCTTGGCAGCAATCAGCTGATTGTCGGCAGGCAGGGAACCTTTGTGAGCCAGCAATGCCTCTTCCTCTTCCACCAGCTCCTTCATCTGCCGGATAAACCAGTGCTTTACCTTGGTGATCTCGTGGATCTCCTCCACCGTGGCTCCCTTGCGAAGCGCCTCATACATGATAAAGTGGCGTTCGCTGGAAGGCGTGATCAGCATTTGGAGCAGCTGTTCCCTGCTTTTGGTATGAAAATCTTTGGCAAAGCCCAGACCGTAGCGTCCGGTCTCCAGGCTGCGGATGGCCTTCTGGAAGGCTTCTTTATAGGTCTTGCCGATGCTCATGACTTCACCCACGGCACGCATCTGGGTGCCCAGCTTGTCCTCCACGCCCTTGAATTTTTCAAAGGCCCAGCGGGCAAACTTGATGACCACATAATCTCCGTCCGGCACATATTTGTCCAGAGTGCCGTATTTGCCGCAGGGAATATCCTTTAAGGTCAGTCCGGTGGCCAGCATGGCGGATACCAGGGCAATCGGGAAGCCGGTGGCTTTGGAAGCCAGGGCAGAGGAGCGGGAGGTTCGAGGATTGATCTCAATGACTACAACCCGGTCCGAAACCGGATCATGGGCAAACTGGACATTGGTGCCGCCGATGACCTGAACGGATTCCACGATCCGGTAGGCCTGCTCCTGCAGACGCTTCTGGCATTCCTCAGAAATGGTCAGCATGGGAGCGGAGCAGAAGGAATCACCGGTGTGTACGCCCAGAGGATCAATATTTTCAATGAAGCAGACGGTAATCATGTTGCCGTCCTTGTCGCGAACGACCTCCAGCTCGAGTTCCTCCCAGCCGAGGATGGATTCCTCCACCAGTACCTGCCCGACCAGGCTGGCCTGCAGTCCGCGGGCACAGACAGTCTTCAGTTCGTCACGGTTGTAGACCAGTCCGCCCCCGGCTCCTCCCATGGTATAGGCCGGGCGGAGCACCACAGGATATCCCAGACTGTCTGCGATGCCCAGGGCTTCCTCAACGGTGTAAGCCACCTCACTGCGTGCCATCTCGATGCCCAGGGCATTCATGGCCTTCTTGAATTCGATCCGATCCTCACCCCGTTCAATGGCGTCCACCTGGACTCCGATTACCTTTACCTGATATTTGTCCAAAATCCCTTCTTTATAAAGCTCCGCGCAGAGGTTCAGTCCGGATTGCCCGCCAAGGTTTGGCAGCAATGCATCGGGGCGTTCCTTGGCGATGATCTGCTCCAGACGCTGTACATTCAGCGGTTCGATGTAGGTGACATCGGCAGTCTCCGGATCCGTCATAATCGTGGCGGGATTGGAATTGACCAGCACGATCTCATAGCCAAGCTTTTTTAACGCCTTGCAGGCCTGGGTGCCGGAGTAGTCAAACTCGCACGCTTGTCCGATGATAATAGGCCCGGAGCCGATGATGAGAACCTTATGGATATCTGTTCGCTGCGGCATAAGTAATTCCTCCTTGTCATGTATTCGTTTATCGTGATATTCGAAGTGCGCCTTGTTGTTCTCTTACATTATATAGGAAAAATGAAATATGGCAAGTTTTTTCTGCGATGGCGTTATGGTTTACGGGCAATGTTCGTAAGTCTATTGCCTGAGAACAATAACTTGCTGTCGGCTTGTTATCTATGGTATAATGAAAAAAAACCAAAAGCTGTATAATGAAGAGGAGAGGATTGGCATGAGGTTTTTATTTGCTTCGGATTCTTTTAAGGGAACGATTACTTCGGAACAGAGCATCCGGCTGCTGACAGAGGCGGCCAATAAGGTTTTCCCAGGATGTGAGACTGCCGGTGTGCCGGTAGCTGACGGTGGGGAAGGAACTGTGGAGGCGGTGGTAGAGGCCACCAGAGGAAGCTGGCGCAGGCTGATGGTCCATGGGCCGTTGATGGAGGAAGCGGAAGGCTTCTACGGGGTGTTTCACGGAGATTCCGCGGTGATTGAGATGGCTGCGGCCTCGGGGCTTCCCATGGTGCCGGCAGAAAAGAGGAACCCGCTGCACACTACTACCTATGGCACGGGGGAACTGATTCGGGACGCACTGGAACAGGGGCTTCGTAAGCTTTCCATTGCCATTGGGGGCAGTGCCACCAATGACGGCGGCATGGGAGCCATGCGTGCTCTGGGAATCCGTTTTTTGGATGCAGAGGGGAAGGAACTGATGGGGGTTGGCTCGGATCTGGCAAAGGTGGCGGATATTGATGTCAGCGGCCTGAATCCCGCAGTAAAGGAAGCACAGATTACAGTAATGTGTGACGTGACCAATCCCCTGACAGGGCCGGATGGGGCAACCTATACTTTTGGAAAGCAGAAGGGGGGCACGCCGGAGATCCTGGATGAACTGGAAACGGGGATGAAGAATTATGCGGCAGTAATGCAGGACAGGCTGGGGATTGATGTGGAGAATCAACCGGGGGCCGGAGCTGCCGGAGGTTTGGGTGCGGCGCTGTGCGGATTTTTACATGCCACATTAAAATCCGGCATTGATACGGTGCTGGATCTGATTGACTTTGACAGGCTTTTGGAGGGCACGGATCTGGTAGTCACCGGCGAGGGGCGCATAGACTGGCAGTCGGCCTTCGGAAAGGTGCCCAGCGGCATCGGCCAGCGCTGTAAGGCAAGGGGGATTCCGGCAGTGGCACTTGTGGGCGGCATGGGCCAGGAGGCAGAAAAGATTTTTGAATTTGGCATTGAAAGTATTTTTCCCACCATTAACGGGGCCATGGACATCAAGGAGGCCTGCGACCGGGCGGAGGAATTGTATGCGGATGCGGCAGAGCGGATGTTTCGGATGATCCGGATCGGCATGGAGATTAAAAGCCGGGAGTTTTGACAAAAGAGCATCAGAAATCAGGAAATTTGGTATGGAATTTGGCGGGATATTACAGGTGGCTGCCGGGGCGATGATTAGAAAGAAGGGGATCCTGCCACCGGCGGCAAAGGATATCCTGACAGATTTAATTCTTTACCTTGTCCTTCCCTGCAATATTATCCATTCCTTTCGCATGGAATTTGATCTGGGAGTGATCAAAACCGTGCTGGTTTTGATTGTGGCGGCAGTGATGATTCAGGTGCTGTGCATGGTTTTGAGCCGGATTTTATATAACAGGGAGGAGACGGGGCGGAAAAAGGTTTTCCAGCATGCCACTCTGGTATCCAATGCGGGATTTATGGGGAATCCCAATGCGGAGGGGGTGTTCGGCGCCCAGGGGCTGATATATGCGTCCATTTATCTGGTGCCTCAGCGCATCGTCATGTGGACGGCGGGAATCGCCTGCTTTACGGAGAGCGGCAGCCCGCGGGAGGTGGTCAAAAAGGTGGCAGCCCATCCCTGTATCGTGTCTGTGTATATCGGGCTGGCGCTGATGATCGGCCAGCTTCAGCTTCCGGACTTTCTGGGGATGACAAATCCTGCTCATAGGCATCAAGAATCCGGTGCTGCACATTGCGAACTTCATGGAAATCCCTGTTTTCGGAAAAGCGAAAGACGGATTCCGGCATTCCGCCTACAAAATAATAGAACTTCAGCATATTGTCCCTGTTCCAGAGTCATCAGAAATTCCTGACAGGAAAGAGGGTACAGCTTTAGAAAATCTGTTTTTCCTGCCGGAAAAGAAGTGCCTTGGTGAAGCGCGATTCCAAGGAGAGATCCGGCACTGATGATATGGTATTGAGGTGCATTCTCGCAAAATACTTCAGGCTGGAAAGGGCTCTTGGAACCTCCCGGACTTCATCGAAAATGATGAGAGCGTCCGAGGGAAGGTTTTTTTGCCTGAATACAGTTCCAGGCCAAGAATCAGGCGTTGTGGATTTAAGTCAGAAGAAAAAAGTTCTGACATTCTGGAGTTGGAATCAAAATTAATATAAATATAATCTTGATAGACCTTCTGCCCGAACTCTTTCATCAGCCATGTCTTCCCTGCCTGGCGGGCGCCTTGGATGATCAGCGGTTTGCGGTTTTTCCCCTTTCCACAGCCTGAAATCCTGGGCAAGGGTGGCGTCGCAGAGGGAGACAGAGAGCCTGGCGGATTCGGTAGTCCGCTATCTGACAGAGGGACAGCCTGAAAAGCGCGGACTGGAGGTGAAAACGGATGGCAACGTGATACACACCATTTTCCAGAGAATCAGCGGCAGCCAGGACTTCAAGATGTCTCTGCGGACGAGAAAACCGATCAGAAATGCCATTGTCTGTTTAAGCCAGGAAGAAAAAGTGATTTTGGAAAAGAAAATGCCCAAGACCATTCCGGCTGAGATGATTCAGATTCCGGTAAAGGCGGGACGGATTGTGATTCGGGATGTGCTGCCCTGTAGTTGTACATCACTACAGACTATGAAAGGAGTCACATATTGTTGAAGTGTTAAGCTGATTATACCATTTCATAGCGATTGGCACATGGAAATTTTTATTGCTTCAGTTTGGGGTGCTTTTCTCCATCTTTTTTACCTGATATTCCACTGCCTCCAAAATCCCATCCATGTGTTTTGCCATTAACCGGGCAGCCAGATCGGTGTCCCGGTCTTCAATGGCTCTGGTGATATCATCATGTTCAATCACGTAGGTATTTCCTCGTTCTCTTGTCTCCAGCTGTTCCATGCTATCTTCCATTCGTTTTTCCTCGAAGAACAGCATTTCAAGTATAGCTTTCATAAAGCGGTTGTGGCTCATGTCAGCGATGATGCTGTGGAAATCCAGGGCAGGTTCCACAAAGTCCTTTTTTTGGGCAATATAGCGGTAATATATATTGATGGTTTTTCTGAGTTGGCGGATCTCATCTTCCGAGGCATTTAAGGCAGCAAGTCTTACGGTTTCTATCTCAATAGCCCTTCTGGCTTTCATCAGATCGATCAGGTCAGAGTATTTATCAATTTTAAATGCCTGAGCAGACTGGCTCTGGACTTCGGCACGGGCAAGGCTGTCTTCAAGCTTTGACAGCCATTGGATCCCCCCTCGGTGAGAATACGTCCCTGATTACTCTTCTGAATAGTAAAGCCCTTGGAATCAAGCATTTTCAGATACCTTCCGATAGTGGCTGTGCCATAGAGGATACCGAGCTTTTCGAAATCTTCTTTCAAGGTCCAGGAGCCTACGGGACCGTTTTTGCTGTTGATAAGTTTTACTAAAAGGAAAAGGATGGTGTCACTTTCATTTTTGAAAACGCCGGTTTGGAGAAGTCGCTTTTTTTCATCGATTGGCATGGTTGCAATTCCTGTTCTTTGCTTTTTGAGTGTCTGTTTGGAGAGAGGGACACAAAACAGATACTGAATCTGCCTTGCTCCGGTCAGTGATCTTATGGCAGGCCACCACCCGTGAGGGGTACTGGCCTGTTCGCATTTCTGTATGTTTATTATTATATCATAAATTTTCTTCGGATGGGAATTTTTTCTAAATACACGAAAAATTTTATTGAATTTCCATGGGAGGTTCGATCTCCCCGTCAATGATTTTTTGTTTGAACTCCTGGACAGCATCTTTTACTTCCTGGGGAACTTTCATAGTTTCATCTTTGGCAAAGACGCAGTCTACGTCCCCTTCCTTTAATCCCCGAAAGATCACTCCGGTCTCAAATTGGCCCTGGGCTACCTCTTCCATGCAGCTGTAGAAGAAATTTCTATAGTTGGTAAAGGTAGAGAAAGGAACCTGCCCTGGGATGGCTTCGCTTTCATCTACACAGTTGCCGATCATGCAGACAGGTGTACCGGCTTCCTTTACTGCTTCGCGGATGCCCATGGAAGAGGCGGCGCAAACCTCCAGAAGCATGTCATAGCCTTCCTGGATCAGAGTATTGGCAAGTTCCTTGCCTTTTGTAGGGTCTTCGAAGGAACCCACATAAACATGGGTATATTCCACGTCCTTTCCAGTGGCTCTGACACCGGCTTCGAAACCAGCTATGTTCCGTATGTTGTCTCCTACCTCAGCCCCGGCGATTACAGCTACTTTTCCGGACTGTGTCATATGGGCAGCGGCTACACCGGTGAGAAAACCGCCTTCCTGGTCTTTGAAGTTCAGTGTTTTTACATTATCCATTTTAAGATCTCCCAGTATTTGAACAAAATGGATCTCCGGGTATTCCAAAGCTACGCGGGAAACAGCGTCTTGCATTTGTGAAAATATGCAAAAGATCAAAGTATATCCGTCGTCACACATGGCTCGGATACTGTCCTCATACTCTCCAGATTCTGGTTCCAGGACTTTGATATCATATCCGAAATCAGCCGCTCCCTCCTGAAGTCCCTGATAGCAGGCATCGATGGGGCCATTATCACCCAGCTTTTGCGGAGTGATCATAGCTGCTTTTAAAGGAATTTTATCATCTTCTGCTTCTGAGCCTGCCGAATTTGATGAAGATGTTTCTGCAGTGGTCTGAGCTTCTGATGAGGTCTGAGCGGGAGTCTGGCCGGATTCCCGGGTGGTATTTGACTGACAGCCAGCTAACAGGGCAGCTGAAAGTAAAAGAGTGGTTGTGGTTAAGATTCTTTTTTTCATTGTAGATTTTCTCCTTTTGTTTTTTATGATTATTAATTTTAATTACTATCTGTTTTTCTGGTTGTCTTTCTGAGGTCACAGCAAACCAGGGTGAGGAGCACGACCACAACATAGGGGAGCATCAAAACCAGTTCGGAAGGGAGTTTTAACAGCTGCACTTTATTGGAAATAGCTTCTGCCAGTCCGAATACAAGAGTGATTCCGATCAAGCCCAGAGGATTCCCTTTTGAGAAGATAACGGATCCAAGAGCAATGAAGCCCTTTCCAACGGTCAAATATTTACCAACGATGTATTCTGAAGTGCTTGAGGTGCTTTTTTTATCACTCATTCTGCTGAGAGGGTATATGAATAATTGAATATATCCCGGTTCACCTTATATATTTATTTGGATATCGTTCATAAAGAAAATGCTCCTGAGGCATAAAAAACCGGCAGCGTCCTGCAGCGCTGCCGGTTTTCTTGTTTGTAATTTGCTAATTAATTTTTGAAATAACAGTTGACAAATTTAGAAATTGTTGTTATTATAACATTACGTTGTTGAAACGAAAATAAATAGTTGTTGAATCAACAAAAAGGAGGAGAAGGTACATGATTTACACAGTGACCCTCAACCCGGCGCTGGATAAGACGGTGGAGATTTTGTCTTTTACCGTTGACAGTGTGAACCGCATTACACAGATGCGTACGGATCCGGGAGGAAAGGGAATCAATGTCTCCAAGGTGATCGGCAAGCTGGGCAGCAAAAGCATTGCTACCGGTATTCTCGGCGGGGCGACCGGGAGGGCGATTCAGTCGGCACTGGAAAATATGGGACTGGAGTCCAGCTTCCATTTTGCGGAGGGGGAGACCCGCACGAATCTGAAGGTGGTAGATCCGGCCTGCCATACCAATACGGATATCAATGAGCCGGGGCTTACGGTTTCCGAGGATCTTTTGAACAATCTTTTGAACGAGCTGCTGGCAAAGCTGGGCGGGGAGGATATTGTGGTTCTGTCGGGCAGCCTGCCTAAGGGAGCACCAAAGAATACTTACTATACCTGGGTAAAGGCCTGCCGGGAGACGAAGGCTAAGGTGATTCTGGATGCGGACGGAGAACTGCTGAAGGCAGGTCTGGAGGCAGGGCCGTATCTGATTAAGCCGAATAATCATGAGTTGTCCGGGCTTTTGGGAGAGAAGCTGGAGACGCCGAAGGAGCTGGAGCGGGCAGCCCGCAGCCTGATGGATCAGTACGGCATTGCCAAGATTGTGGTATCCATGGGAGGAGAAGGGGCCTTGTATGTGACAGGGGATGCGACAGTCTACGCCGAAGGTCTGAAGGTACCGGTGGGGAGCACCGTGGGGGCCGGAGACAGTGTGGTGGCAGCGCTGGCAGTGGCAGAAGAGGCAGGCATGAGCTTAGAGGAGGCAGTCCGGCTGTCCACAGCGACCGGTGCGGCGAATGTTATGTGCAGCGGCACGCAGGCAGCAGAGTATGAGGTGATTGAGGGACTGATTCCGAAGGTGGTATTTCACAACCTGTAAAAAGGTGGTAAAAAGTTGAGTGGGAGTTTTTTTAATAGAGATTTTTTGAATAGAGAAGATTGATAAAAAGAAAGGAATTTTACTGTTGTAATAACAGAAAGATTCCGCTATGATAAGAAAGGAGCTTTTATTATGAAAGCAAGAGGCGTTAGACTGCATGGAGCGAATGATCTGAGACTGGAAGAGTTTGAACTGCCGGAGATCACGGATGACGAGATTCTGGTGAAGGTGGTTTCGGACAGCATCTGTATGTCCACCTATAAATGTGCGATTCTCGGTGAGAAGCATAAGAGGGTTCACGATGATGTGGCAGAGCATCCGGCGATCATGGGCCATGAGTTTGCCGGAGATATCGTCAAAGTGGGCAAGAATCATCAGGATACCTTCAGGCCCGGCATGAAGTTTACCCTGCAGCCGGCGCTGAACTATAAGGGAACCATGTGGAGTCCGGGATATTCTTATGAATTTTTCGGAGGAGATACCACTTACTGCGTGATTCCGGCTGAGGTGATGGAGCTGGGATGCCTTTTGGAGTACAAGGGACGTGCCTATTATGAGGCATCTCTGGCAGAGCCGATGTCCTGCAGCATTGGTGCTTTTAATGCCGCTTATCATACGCAGATGGGCGTGTACACCCATGAGATGGGAATCAAGGAGAACGGCAAACTGGCGATTATGGCAGGAGCCGGCCCGATGGGACTGGGAGCATTGACTTATGCACTGCACCGGGATGTGCGTCCGTCTCTGGTAGTGGTGACAGACCTGGCACAGGATCGTCTGGATCGGGCGGAGCAGCTGTTCCCGCCGGAGGAGTATGCCAAGGAGGGTATTGAGGTACACTTTGTGAATACCGGAAAGTTCGAGGATCCGGTGGCGGAGCTGATGAGAATATCCGGCGGCACCGGGTATGACGATGTACTCTGCTATGCACCGGTGGCTGCTGTCGTGACACAGTCCAGCGCCATTCTTGGACGTGACGGCTGTCTGAATTTCTTTGCCGGCCCGACAGATAATCAGTTCAGCGCGACCATGAATTTTTATGATGTACACTATAATTCCACTCATGTCATGGGTACAACCGGCGGAAATACCGCGGATATGATTGAGTCTCTTGAGCTGACAGCAGCAAAGAGGATCAATCCGGCCGTGATGGTGACCCATATCGGCGGTCTCGACGCTGTGGCAGAGACCACCCTGAATCTGCCGAAGATCCCGGGAGGCAAGAAGCTGATCTACACCTGGCTCTCCATGCCGCTGACGGCATTGACGGATCTGCGTGCCAGAGGTGAGGCGAACAAGGATTCCCGTCTGATTGCATTGGCGGATATCGTGGATGCCCATCAGGGACTGTGGTGCCCGGAGGCAGAGGAATACTTACTGGCTAACTTTATAACAGAATAACGGATGCCGGAATCCCGTCTGTGGCTTTCCGGCACAGACGGGAGGTGTCTTTTGGATTCAATGGAAACACGCAGAAATGCGATTGTCGAACTGATCAATGAGCATGGAACTGTCAGTTTCTCTCTGATAAAAGAGGTGTTTTCCCATGTATCAGAGATGACTTTGCGCACGGATCTGAAGGCTTTGGATGAAGCGAAGCGGATCGTGCGTGTTCATGGAGGGGCAAAGTCTGTCCAGGTGGTAGTGGGAACCGATGATTACTTAAGCAAACGTGCAGTCCGCAGCATTCCGGAAAAGCAGAGAATCGCGGAAAAGGCGATTTCTTTGCTGCGGCCGGATACGACGGTTTTTGTGGATTCCGGAAGCACGACGACCCTGTTGGCCCGCCAGTTTCCGGATCAGTCGAATCTGATCTACACCACAGGACTGAGCTGTGCCACGGAATTCTCCGGTCTATCCCGGCCGGCGGTGATGCTGCCGGGCGGCAGGCTGAATCGTTTCAGCCAGAGCGTGTATGGGATTTCGGCGGTCAGGGAGCTGGAACGTGTGAATTTCAGCCAGGCCTTTCTGGGGGTGACCAGCTACAGCCCGGATACCGGCTTTACCTGCGGGAGCAATGAGGAGGCTATCTTAAAGCAGACGGCTATCCGTCAGTCAGAGCAGAGCATCGTGCTGATGGATTCCTCAAAGTTCGGGATGATAAGCACGTTTCGCATCTGTGAGCTGTCGGAGATTGATGTCGTAGTCTCAGATGGAAATCTTCCGGAGAGCTTTCTGGATCTTTGCCGCAGGCATCAGGTGACAGTTTTATAGACATTCCAAAGATCAGTTCTGTATTGCTATGATAAGAAACCTCTCTGGGGGCAGAGAGGTTCCAGGAGGGAATGCTTTGAAAAATAGTGTACAGAAATTTGGTAAATTTTTATCGGCAATGGTAATGCCGAATATCGGCGCCCTGATTGCCTTTGGCTTTCTTGCCGCGCTGTTTATTGATACCGGCTGGATCCCAAATGAGGGCTTCAACAGCATGGTTGGCCCCATGCTTACTTACCTGATTCCGGTGCTGATTGCTTCTACCGGAGGTCGGATGATCGGCGGTGACCGTGGCCGGGTAGTAGGAGCGATCGCCGTGATCGGCGCCATTATGAGCAATACATCGATTACCATGCTGATGGCAGCAATGGTGATCGGTCCACTGGCAGGCTTTTGCATCAAGAAGTTTGACGAGGCCATGGATGGCCATATGCCAGCCGGATTTGAGATGCTGATCAACAACTTTTCTGCCGGTATTATGGGTATGCTGCTTGCCATGCTGGGCTATCTGGTCATCGGCCCGGTGATGAGCGGGATTCTGGGAGTCATGTCCGCAGGTGTCAATGTTCTGGTAGAAAAGGAACTTCTGCCTCTGGTTGCAGTCTTTATTGAACCGGCTAAGGTGCTGTTCCTCAATAATGCGATCAACCATGGGATCTTCACACCGATTGCCACGGCACAGGCTGCCGAGGCTGGAAAATCTATCATGTATATGCTGGAGCCCAACCCTGGTCCCGGCCTGGGCGTACTGCTGGCGTATATGTTCTTCTGCAAGGACAAAACCACCAGGGATTCTGCTCCCGGTGCAGTGATTATCCATCTTTTGGGCGGAATTCACGAGATTTATTTCCCGTATATCCTGATGAATCCGCTGGTGATTGCGGCTCCGATTCTGGGCAGCATTGTGGGGATTTTCTGGTTCAATATGACCGGCTGCGGTCTGGTAGGGCCGGCGTCACCGGGCTCCATCATTGCTTATATGATGATGACACCGGGACCCGACATGCTGAAGGTGATTGCCGGGGTGATTCTCTCGGCGGGAGTATCCTTTGCCATTGCTTCTGTGCTGGTGAAAATGGCCGGCGGCAAGAGTCTTGAGGAGGCCCAGAGTGAGATGGCAGCCATGAAGGCTCAGGCCAAGGGAGACACAGCAGTGCCGGGAACCATTGAAAAGGCTACAGAGATCAAAAAGATTATTTTTGCCTGTGATGCCGGCATGGGATCTTCTGCCATGGGAGCCACCAAGTTCCGCAATCGGATCAAGGCCAACCGCCCTGACATTACGGTGACGAATACTTCTGTGGATAATATTCCGGCTGACTGTGACATCGCGGTGGTTCAGACCACGCTTGCTGACCGTGCACGGAAATCAGCGCCTCAGGCACAGTTGATTACGATCGGCAATTTCCTGGCAGATCCGGCGCTGGATGCCTTGTACGTACAGCTGACCACAGGGGATGCACCGGCGGCGCCGGCAGGCGAGAATACGGATATCGTGATTCCGGAGGTTCCGGTGAAAAAGCAGGTGATTATTGCCGGGGGCGTGCATTTGGGACAGAAGCCGGTGAGTAAGGAAGAGGCAATCCAGGCAGCCGGAGAGATGCTGGTACAGCTGGGATATGTCGACGAGACTTATATAGCCGCTATGCAGGAGAGGGAGAAGCTGGTTTCCACCTATATCGGTATGGGGGTGGCGATTCCTCATGGTACCACACAGGCTAAGGGCACGGTCAAGAAGACTGGTATCGTGTTCTTCCAGTATCCGGAGGGAGTGGATTTCGGAACGGAAAAGGCCCAGCTGGTATTTGGTATTGCGGGAATCGGAGATGAGCATCTGGATCTGTTAAGTAAGCTGTGTACCCTGCTGGAGGATCCGGCACGTCTGGAGACGTTGAAAACCACGGATGATGTGGCGTGGGTATTGGAACAACTTTCCTGATGCCCAAAAGAATAAAAAGGGAAAGAGAATGCAAAGTCCAGGCATTCTCTTTCTTAAGTTAAGACGTTCCAAGAGGAACGCCATGGAAAAAGGAGCGGCAAGAGACCGGAAATGGTCTGCTGCTTTTTCCGGTTTCGGGATCAAGAATTCCTAAAATTCCCGATTTTTGCTAAAAGCGAAACGAAAATCCGGGAATTTAAGGACTTCTAAATCCCTGCAAAGTCAAAAGCAGCAGACCATTTCCGGTCTCTTGCCGCTCCTTTTTCCATGGCTGAGTTTCTCTTTGCTTAAATGAAATGGCATTGGTTCAGCCAGGTCTGTACGTTCACCGCGCTGATGGTAAGACATTGTGCTCTTTGGGGAAAACGTAATGGTTGCGGGTAGGTTCTTAATAATGTACCACATTATCCGTCTGACAGATTCTGTCCATGACAGGCTTTGCCTCCTCACTCTTAAAATAGTCGAGGGTGGAATCGGGAACGAGAAGCTTCAGGGACTCAAAATCCTTTTTTTGGAGAAGCTGGCGTACACAAGAGGCGCTGATAGGCTTATCTCCGGACTGCTTTCGGGGAAGGATGACGCAGTCAATGCCTGCGGCCGGGAGCTGATCGGCCATGATCTGATTATAGATGGCTGTGACCTGGCTGAAGGGCTCATCTCCCACATAACGGCAGGTGACAGAAAGCGCCTCGGCTATCCGGGAGAAGATGATCAGATCCAGCCGGGCATGGCTTTTGATGACTGCTTCCTCGTCCTTTAAGAAATAGCTGGGAAAGGTGGCATTGCTGATGATATAGGGGCCGCTGTCATGGCAGATAACGTTGGGCAGGTGGGAGGTTCCGGCAAGCACCAGCCTTTTTCTCACAGAGAAGGGAACCAGGCTGGCGTCCTCACTGACAATGAAGATGTGGAGCGTATCGCACCGGGAGGCAGCTGTCTTTGCCAGGTACTGGTGTCCTAGGGTGAAGGGATTGGCATTCATGACCAATGCGGCTGAGGTTCCCTCTCTCTTTGTTTGGGAGAGGTCTGCCAGATAGCCGGCAAATCCATTTCTTCGGTTTTCCATAAAAACCAGGGTATCGTCTACTCTGGCAATCTCATAAAAACCCAGATCATGGAAAAATTTGGCAGAGTTTATTTTGGTATAGAGGAAGAGATGGAGATTGCCTCTTTGATACTGGATATCCATCAGATGGGTGATGACCTGGTTGAGCAGCCCTTCCCCCTGGTGGGAGCTGCTGACGGCAAAGCAGCGCAGGGTATTGGCAAAACAGCTACCTGTAGCGACAATCTGATAATCCTCATCATACATGGCACAGGTATAGTCCAGATTAGCGTCGCGGGAGATGCCCTCCTGCTTTAAGAGAGCATCGATCTGGGCAAGGGCCCGGCGGTCGGTGGGGCGAACCTGAGAAATCGTATATTCTGACATCATTACACCTCATTTTCCAGGAAATATAACAGGTAACATATGGCCAGCAGATCCGCGCTGCCGCCGGGAGAAAGGTTCTTTTCGATGAACCGGGAATTCAGATGGCGGAGTGTCGACAGATCCGGATAAGGATCGTGCAGGAGCAGCTCCTTTAGCTGTGAGACGGTTTCCTGCTGGGTGGCAAGGCTGCTTCGGGCAATCAGATTGGTGTCAACCGCGGCAGTAATCAAGGCGAGGAGAGCGCCGCAGCCTGCCCGGTTGAGATCCAGCCCTCGGGCAAGTCCTTCTTTTAAAGCGGGAAGGCCCACATCTCTTACGGCCGGCAGCCCGGCCTCCATCTGTCCTCTCACTCCGGTGATCCGGTGCTGTAGATATAACTTCTGCCCTGTGGTGACAGCATTTTCCCTGGTAAGCCCGGCAAAATCAGCAGCCACCAGCCCGGCGGTCATGGCAGCACATTCCTTCAGAACAGCGTCCGGCATTTTCCACAGCTCTTTGGGCAGACGTCCCAGGGCGGAGCAGAGGATTCCCAGGGAAAAAATGGCGCCCTTGTGGGTGTTGATTCCCCTGGTTGCCGCGAGCATGTCAGCCTCTGCCCTTTGCCCCCGAAAGCGAATCTGCTGAAAAGTCTTTTCCGGGGAAAGCCTGGCGGTCTGCATCCCGATACGGGAGCAGGCCTGAAAATAAGGCCAGAGAGCGCTGGCACTGTTCATAAAGGTGAAAATATCCATGTCCTTATGACTGCCGTTCCCCTCCCGATCCACTAACCCAGGCTTGGGAGTGGTGCAGACCTCATATAAAAGGGCCTGAGATGCCAGTCTGGCAACCAGGATAGAATCCTCTTCTTCCAGGGCCTGGGTCAACAGCTCTTTGGTCCTGGCCTGAAGCTGCTCTGCCGAATGGGTGCGGCTGCGGGCGCATTCTCTGGCCGGGCCGCCGCAGATCAGGCAGAGGCGCGGGGGAAGGCCCAGCTCAGCGCGGTCGATTTTGGTTCCGTCCGGTCTTAAGACATCCATATCAAACAACCTGCCGATCCCGGAACCGTCCTCGATGTCACAGGTGATTTTCTTAATCAGAAGCGGATCCGCGTCAATGAGCCAGCAGGCTTCGTTCCCGGTAGCTTCGTTGATCTCTTCATAATGAGCGCAGAAAATATGCAGAGAATCCAGACGCTCTGACAGATAAAGTTTGCCCGCTTCAAAGCCCTTTCGGATTAAGCGGCTGTTTTTGACAGGCCCGGCAATATTCATGGTGAAACAGACCATGGGCATGGAATATCGTGCCAGGAGCTGCTTCTGCCGGAGAGCACGGCGCTCTCTGGCGTCCAGCATTTCCGGCAGGGTGATCGGTCGGTTCATGGGTTCTCCTTTCCTGATCCATACAAGCTTCGCCCTATGGACGCAGACACCTTGCGGGGATTATGCCCTCTATCATACCATAAAAGAAAACTTAAGTAAAATCCTTTTCCTTGGTGTACCTTCCAGAAGCTTTTAATCTTTGCTTTTTGCCTTATCGGCCTGCTTTTTTTGCTCTCTTCCGGATATACTTAATATGACGAATAACAGAAAATATGGAGGGATTCGGTTATGTGCACGGCAGCGGTTTATAAAACCAGGGATTTTTATTTTGGAAGGACACTGGATTACGATTATTCTTACGGGGAGGAGGTTACGGTAATGCCTCGTAACTATCCTCTTCCCTTTCGGGAGGCTGGCTATTGGGATCGGCACTATGCGGTCATTGGCATGGCTCATATTGCTCAGAATTATCCGCTTTTTTATGACGGGGTGAATGAGAAGGGCCTTGCCATGGCAGGACTTAACTTTGTCGGGAATGCCTGTTATCGGACTCCGGTGCAGGGCAGGGAGAATATAGCGGTATTTGAACTGATTCCGTGGATTCTGGGAAGCTGTGCTACCGTAAAGGAGTGCAGAGAAAAGCTGAAAAGGGTGAATCTCACAGATATTCCTTTTGATGCCAGTCTCCCGGTGGCGCAGCTGCACTGGATGATTGCGGATAAAGAGGAGACGGTTATTCTGGAGGCAGTGACGGATGGGATTCATATCTATGAGAATCCGGTCGGGGTGCTGGCCAATAATCCCACATTTCCGGAACAGATGTTCCAGCTGAACAATTATATGCATCTGTCTGTGAAGCCGCCACAGAATCTTTTTGCCAGGGGACTGTCTCTGGACGTCTACAGCCGGGGAATGGGAGCATTGGGGCTTCCGGGGGATCTGTCTTCCCAATCCAGGTTTGTGAGGGCGGCGTTTGTGCGGATGAATTCGGTCTCCGGGGATTCGGAGGAGGAGAGTGTAGGGCAGTTTTTTCATATTCTTGGTTCTGTGGAGCAGATCGACGGGTGCTGTGAGCTGGAGAACGGTGAATGCGAGAAAACGATCTATACTTCCTGCTGTAATACGCAGCGGGGAATTTACTATTATACCACATATGGGAACCGGCAGATTACCGGTGTGGATATGCACCGGGAGAATCTGGAGGGAAACCGGCTGTGTCATTATCCGTTGATTGGACGGGAGCAAATCCGGATGCAGAATTAGTATTTCATGTCAGACCGTTAAATTTGTTCACTGAGAATAAATGGCATTGGCGGGAATGCATAGTATGTATAAATAATGTGATTTTTGCATAAAAATACTTGCCGATCAAGTCAGAAAACAGATGAATTCCGGATAAAATTTAATGGCAAAAGAAAATAAACAGGAAATTCTTTTAAATTGTATCGACAATTTTTGCCATGGCCGGTGGGAATATTTGGCAGAAAAATGAGGCTACAATAAAAAAGTTGTTGAAAGGACAGCAAAATAATTGTGAAAAGGATTGACAATTGGATTCCCTCCATGTATAATAACACGAAACATGTGAACACAAGGAGGATTGTCCTATGAAAGAGAAGAAGAGCGGAGGAGCACTACTGGGGGCGGCATTTCTGATGGCGACATCAGCCATCGGACCTGGCTTTCTGACCCAGACGGCTCAGTTTACAGGTACGCATAAGGGAAGCTTTGGTTTCGTGATTCTGGTATCCATTATTCTGGCGGCGATCGCCCAGGTGAATATCTGGCGGGTTTTGTGTGTGTCTGGAATGCGCGGGCAGGATGTGGCGAACAAGGTGCTTCCGGGACTGGGATACTTTGTGGCATTCATGGTAGCCTTGGGCGGACTGGCGTTTAATATCGGCAACGTGGGTGGCGGTGCGCTGGGCTTTAACACTCTGTTGGGGATTCCTACCCAGGTCGGCTGTGCTCTGGCAGGCGTGATTGCCATCGCGGTATTTCTGGTAAAGAATGCCAAGACTGCCATGGATACCCTGGCCAAGGTGCTGGGAGGCATCATGATCGTGGTTATTTTCGGCATTATTATTGTAGTCAGGCCACCGATGGGAGATGCGCTGAAGAACACTTTTGTACCGTCTGCAGGGGTTCCGAATCTGGTTCCGGCGATTATTACACTGCTTGGTGGAACCGTGGGAGGCTATATTACCTTTTCCGGAGCTCATCGCCTGATTGACGGAGGCGTAACCGGGGAGGAGAATTTAAAGGAGATCAATAAAAGCTCGCTGATGGGCATGGGGATTGCAACGATTGTCCGGATTTTTCTGTTTCTGGCAGTGCTGGGTGTGGTCACGAAGCTGGCGGAGGGTGTGACACTGGATGCCTCGAATCCGGCGGCGGATGCCTTCCGTCTGGGAGCAGGAGAGCTTGGTTACCGTTTTGCAGGTCTGGTGCTTCTGTGCGCGGCGATTACCTCTATTATCGGGGCGGCTTATACCTCGGTGTCGTTTTTGAAGACCTTCCATCCGGCGATTGATAAGAATGAGAACTGGGTGATTATCGGATTCATCGCCGTATCCACAGTAATCATGATTCTTCTGGGACAGCCGGCCAAGCTGCTGGTTCTGGCAGGTGCGCTTAACGGTCTGATTCTGCCGATTACTTTGGGAATCTGCCTGATTGCGGCGAAGAAGAAGTCTATCATGGGGGAGAAATATTCCCATCCGACAGCTCTTTTGATATTGGGAGCTGTCGTAGTGATTATCTCTGCTTATCTGGGAATCACTACCTTTGTGTCGAATATGGGGAAGCTTATTTAATAAAATGCGGTAAACGCAAAGCTGTTATGACAAAGAAACAAAAAGCCGCAGAACCAGCGGTTTTCCAGCGAAGGTGTAATCACAGCCATGATTGCGCCTTTTTGGGTATCTGAGAGGACGGGATGCAAAAGGTTTTTCCGGGAAGCTTGTCGCGTACAGAGGTGCGAGGGTTATCTGCAGAAAGCGGCTGTCTGGTTTTGGGGCTTGGTATGGGAAAAGGAAAGGAGCTGAATGAGAAAATATTATGCAGAATATCAGAATTTTGACAGCAGGAGACTCTTCTTTGCTGATCGAGTTTGGAAATGAGATCAGTCCGGAGGTCAACCGCAAAATCGCGGCAGTGGTAGAACTGATGCGGGAACAGCATATTGAGGGAGTGGTGGATGTGATTCCGGCTTTTTGCTCCCTGCTGGTTAATTATGACCCAAGAGTGATCCGGTATGAAAAGATGAGGAAGCGGATGGAAAGCCTTCTGCGGGTGGACATCAAGGTAGGAGAAGGAAAACGGAAGATTTTTGAGATTCCTGTGCTGTACGGCGGAGAGTATGGTCCTGACCTGGAAAGTATCGCAGAGCATGCGGGGCTGAGCGAGGGTGAAGTGATAAAGATTCACAGTTCACAGGATTATCTGATCTATATGCTGGGATTTTTGCCGGGATTCTGTTATCTGGGCGGGCTGGATGAACGGATTCATACGCCCAGGCTTGCCAATCCCCGGCTGAAGATCCGTGCGGGGAGCGTGGGAATCGGCGGTTCTCAGACCGGGATCTATCCTTTGGATTCTCCAGGCGGATGGCAGCTGATGGGGATGACTCCGGTGAAGACCTATGATCCGGAGCGGGAAGTGCCGATTCTGGTGGAGGCAGGAAATTACATCCGGTTTGTGCCGGTGGACGAGGCGGAGTATAAGAGGATTCAGGCGCAGGTGGAAGACGGCAGCTATCAGTGTGTGATTCACGAGGAGGTGTAGCATGGGAATTCGCATTTTAAAGGCCGGTATGATGACAACGGTGCAGGATCTGGGGCGTACCGGCTATCAGAGCCAGGGCTTTTCCGTGGCCGGAGTGATGGATGTGCGTTCGTTTAAGATTGCCAACCTTCTTTTGGACAATCCGGAAAATGAGGCCGTGCTGGAGTTTGCTCTGATCGGGCCCACCCTGGAATTTACGGCAGGAACCCTGATTGCCATTACCGGCGGAGATTTTCAGCCTACGATCAACGGGGAACCTGCACCCATGTATACGGCGATCGATATCCACAAAGGGGATGTATTGAAATTCGGCAGCGCGCGGACCGGCAGCAGAGGATATATTGCATTTTCCAGCTATCTGAAGATTTCGGTGGTGATGGGCAGCCGATGTACGAATATGAAGAGTTCGATCGGGGGATTTAAGGGGAGAAAGCTGCAGGACGGGGATTATATCGGCTTTCGGATCAAACGGAGATATCTGCCCTTCTTTCTTTCCCGGACTCTGGAGCTGGATGAGTTTAACCAGAATGAGGTGACTCTGAGGGTTGTGCTGGGGCCTCAGGATGAGAAATTCAGCAGGCAGGGGATTGAGACATTTTTAAGCAGTGAATATACAGTAACCAGTGATTTTGACCGCATGGGCTGCAGGCTGGAGGGACCTTTTATCGCCAGGAAGGAAACTACGGATATGATTTCTGACGGAATTGCCTTTGGTTCGATTCAGGTGCCGTCCCATGGCAAGCCGATTATCCTTCTGGCGGATCGTCAGACCACGGGAGGATATCCGAAGATCGCCACAGTGGCCTCTGTGGATATTCCCTGGCTGGTTCAGAGAAAGACGGATCATAAGGTACGGTTTAAGGCGATCAGCGTGGAGGAGGCTCAGAGGCTTTATCTGGAGGAGTCGGAGGAGCTGAATCGTATGAGAAAGAAGATTCATCAGCCCTGTAAGGAGGTGCTGGAATGCCGCCAGGTGTCCCGGAGGATCCGGAGACTGTTCTAGAAGAACAGGCTTGGTTTTTGTGAGGCGGATTCTGCGTGTGTACACGGCAGAATCGTAACAGTTCAGACGGCTCTGTCGGATTGCGGCAGGGGGTATGGCTCTGGCTGGAATAATGACAGGAAAGGAAGCGAATACTATGGATTTGGAAAAAATTGCAGGCTTGGTAAAGATCATTGAAGATTCCGCTTTAAAGGAGTTCAGTTATAAAGAGGGTGAGATTAAGATCACCATGAGCAAGCGGGAGCACCCGCCGATTGTGGCGGCAGGGGTTCCCTCCATGCCGGCTATGGGCATGACGCCTTCAGCCGCGCCAGTGCAGGTGACGGCGGAGGAGGGAGAGGATGAGTCCCTTTTCATCACGTCACCGATTGTGGGAACTTTCTATTCGGCGGCGGCTCCGGATGTGCCTGCTTTTGTCCGGGTGGGTGACCGGGTGAAAGAGGGGCAGACGGTCTGTATTCTGGAGGCGATGAAACTGATGAATGAGATTCAGTGCGAGTATGACTGTGAGATTGAAGCTGTTTTGGTCAGCAATGAACAGAAGGTGGAGTATGGTCAGCCCTTGTTCCGTGTAAAGAGAATTTAAAAGGCAGGAGGTTGGAGTGATGATTAAAAAGGTTTTGATTGCCAACCGCGGTGAGATCGCCGTGCGTATTATCCGTGCCTGCCGGAATATGGGGATTTTGAGCGTGGCCATCTATTCCAAGGAGGATGAGAACGGTCTGCATACCCAGCTGGCGGATCAGAGGATCTGTATCGGGGAGGGACCGGCCAGGGACAGCTACCTCAATATGGATCGGATTATCAGCGCGGCTCTGAATGTAGACGCGGATGCGATCCATCCGGGCTTTGGATTTCTCTCAGAGAACAGTGCCTTTGCGAGGAAATGCCGGGAGAATGAGCTGATCTTTATCGGGCCGGATCCGGATGTGATTGACCGGATGGGGAACAAGTCCCAGGCCAGGCAGACCATGATGGATGCCGGAGTCCCGGTGGTTCCGGGCACCAGAGAGCCGGTCTATGACGCGGAGAAGGGCAAGAAACTGGCGGAAATGATCGGATATCCCATTATGATCAAGGCCTCCTCTGGCGGAGGAGGCAAGGGAATGCGGGTGTGTGCAAGCGAGGAGGAGTTTGAATTCCAGTTCAACCTGGCTCAGCGGGAGTCTGCCAATGCTTTTGGGGATGATACCATGTATCTGGAACGTTTTATTGAGAATCCCCGCCATGTGGAGATTCAGATTATGGCGGATGTTCACGGCAATGTGGTGGCTCTGGGAGATCGTGACTGTTCGGTTCAGAGAAATCATCAGAAGCTGATAGAGGAATCCCCTTCCCCGGCCATTGACGACAGTACCCGCCAGAGGATGAATGAGTTTGCCGTGCTGGCGGCAAGGACCGTGGGCTATACCAATGCGGGAACGATTGAATACATTGTGAGTCCTGCGGGCGAGTTCTATTTTATGGAGATGAATACCCGGATTCAGGTGGAACACGGGGTCACGGAGATGGTGACCGGGACGGATCTGATTATCGAACAGATCCGGGTAGCCATGGGCGAGCAGTTAAGCTTTTCGCAGGAGGACATCTGCCTGCGCGGCCATGCCATTGAATGCCGGATCAATGCGGAGGTGCCGGGACTTAACTTTATGCCCAGCCCCGGAGTGGTCCAGAATATTCACCTTCCGGCTGGCAACGGAGTGCGGGTGGATACGGCACTGTATGCAGGCTATCGGATTCCGGCAGAGTACGATTCCATGATTGCCAAGGTGATTGTCCATGCCCCGGACCGTCCGGCGGCGATCCGCAGGATGCTGACAGCCCTGGATGAGATGGTGATTACCGGAGTGGATACGAATCTGGATTTCCAGTTCCAGATCATACGAAGCAAGGTTTTTCGGGAGGGAAAGGCAGACACAGGATTTATCGAGAAGTTTATGAATCTGAAGCAGCCAATGCCCGATGTGCCAGAGGTTTAGGAGGAAGGCAAATGCAAAGCATTTTCAGAATGCCTTCCGACGACATGCCGCCGAACGGATGTGAGGAGGGCGCTATCTTATGATACCAGGAGGAAACGTTATGTATCGTGTAGATTTAAACAGTGATTTGGGAGAAAGCTTTGGAAGATATACGCTGGGCATGGATGAGCGGGTGATTCCTCTGATCACCTCTGCCAATGTGGCCTGCGGCTATCATGCTTCAGACCCGGTGGTGATGACAAAGACTGTGGCCATGGCAAAGGAGGCCAAAGTCCGGGTGGGCGCTCATCCGGGTTTTCCGGATCTGATGGGATTCGGACGGAGGAACATGGCAGTGACTCCAAAAGAGGCAAAGGCCTATGTGCTGTATCAGCTGGGGGCGCTTTCCGGCTTTTGCCGGTCTGTTGGAATCTGCATGCAGCATGTAAAGCCTCACGGGGCATTGTATAATATGGCGGCAAAGGATTACGAGATATCCAAGGGAATCTGTGAGGCTGTTGCGGAATTTGACAGGAACCTGATTGTGCTGGCTCTAAGCGGCGGACAGCTGGCCCGTGCGGCTCAGGATATGGGGCTTCGCACTGCCCTGGAGGTGTTTGCGGACCGGGCCTATGAGGAGGACGGAACTTTAGTGGGCCGGGGAAAACCAGGCGCCATGATCACGGATGAAGAGGAGGCAATCTCCCGTGTCATCCGCATGGTCAAAGAGCAGACCGTCACTGCCATTACCGGAAAGGATATTCCCATCCGTGCCGACTCGGTGTGCGTCCACGGAGATGGGGAAAAGGCTCTTGCTTTTGTAGAGAGAATCCGTCAGGCGCTGGAGGGCGAAGGGATTGCCCTTTGCCCGTTGGAGGAGCTGTGCTGATATTCTTTCCCTTGGCGTTACTGTTCACGGGCAATGTCAGTTAGTTAAGCGTTTCCTTGACTAATGCCTCTTGAAATCCCCCGTTTCATGACTTATACTGGTAGAAGCCATAAAGGAAAAAATGGGCGTTTGCTCACTCTTTTGCAGGGAAAGAACACGAAAGGATAAACTCCGAATATGATCGATCATGATGTGCTTTTCTTTTTTGCCTTTGTTTCTTTTCTGCCTGTCCGTAAGGCAAAGGAGCGTCCCAAGGTGTATATTGTCGTCAGTTTTGGCCTGAATTACAAAGTGGAATCTCCCCGCATCCAGGTGGCCACAGAGCCATATCCCAATCGCTGGACGCATCATATGATGATTTCTTCGGCAGAGGAGATTGACGACGAACTGATGGGATGGATCCGGGAGGCTGGCGTTTTTTCGGCAGGTAAGCGCGAAAAGTCCGCGCCAAAGGGGAAAAAGAAGGAAGATACAGGAGAGGGAAGAGGATATGTTTTGTGAAAAATGCGGGAAAGAGATTGATAACGGATCCGTTTTTTGCCAATATTGCGGTTCCAGGGTAGAGCAGGGATATATTCCTCCGGATTTAGTGGGGAGGCAGGCGGATGCGCATAGCGGGAAGCCTGCAGGGAATGCTCCTGGCAAGGGGAGCGGGGGAAAGATTTTGTGCATAGCCGGGGTGGCCGGGGCAGTCTGTCTGGCAGTGACACTGGCAGCGGCTGCTTTTTTGTTTGTGAAAAACCTGATAGCTGACGGGAATCTGTCAGAGACATTTTTGTTCCTGGCTGAGGATGAAGAGGGGCGGATTCTGGGAGGAAGAGTGGAGAAATCCTCCCTCCCTGCTTTTGTGAGGAATCTGTTGGGAGAGGCAGAGGAGGACGAGGGGGAAGAGACGGATGATTCCGAAGCGGATGCGGTTTCGGAGGAAGCAAAGGAGGATCCCAAAGAGCTTTTTGAGCAAGCTTTGTCAGAGCTGGTTTCTGACTATGAAGTGTTTAATCCTGACCAGAGAGGGACGATGCGGCAGACGGTTGACCGATGGTTGAATCCGAGAGGCGTGATAAGCGCTACCATTAAGGATTTTGATGGGGATGGCGAAGAGGAAATGATGGTATTCCACACGGAGCCCTCAGCAGAGAATCCTGACCTGTATGAGATTCAGATGAGTATGTATGAGATAAAAGAGGGAAGGGCTGTTATAGAGGATAAGGCTCTCTTTCGTCCCTATAATGACCAATGGGAGATGGCAGTCTATCTGTCAGAGAATGAATGGAACGAAGTATCGTTTCGGGTAAATCTTGTGGAAAACCAGGGACATTCTTATGTGATGTGTGAGGAAGAGTCTGTGGCAGGAGCTTTTGCAGATGGGCAGGATCGGAATTACTGGGCCATGATTTATGAGGACGGGAAGTGGGAATATGCCCTCTCCTATACTAAGACAGCGGGAGGAAGCGCTGGTTTTGCCTATACCGGTTATGAATTTGATGAGGGAAGGGTAAATTCACAGCTCTATTATGAGGAGGATGGGGCGTGGAGAGGGACCGAAGCCCTGTATGGAGATTTTTCTACGGCAATAAGGGAATATTTTGATAAATATGGCATCCACTTAAGGAGCCATCCTGCGGAGTATGGGCTGAATGTGGGTTCCCTTCTTGCCGATGATAATGACAAGCAGAAGATCTTTGAATTTACCAATGAGTTAAGCAGGATACAGAGCATGGGCTATGAATGCCATGCAGTCATGAGTGTAGATCCGGCATCGGCAGTCCCTGGAGAGACAGCTCCTCCTCTGGTTTTGTCCTCCTCTGCATCTGGCGGTTCCGGGTATCTCCTGCCGGATGTTGACAGCAGATATCTGACCCGGGAAGAGATCAGTCAGCTGTCCAAGGAGGAACTCCGTCTGGCCAGGAATGAGGTCTATGCCCGTCACGGGAGATTGTTTGATTCGGCGGATTTGCAGAATTATTTCAATGGAAAGAGCTGGTATGAGGGAAGGATTCCGGCGAAGCAGTTCAGTGATTCCATTTTCAATGATTATGAACGGAAGAATCTGGATCTGATTCGGGAAATCGAGGAGAAAAGACCATAAAGAGTTCAGAAATTCAGGGAGCGGGGAAATGGATTCCATTACCCCGCTCCCTGTTCGTCAGTACAACAGAGATGTTTCCTAACAATTCTGTTCTTTAATTCTGTACAGAAGAGATTGCCGGAAAATAAGGGTGATTAACAAAATTCATGATTATTTGTGCGGTCTGACCGCGGCTGAGCTGTCCTGGAAGCTCCGATATTCCCTGTTCGAAGCCATTGAGAATGCCGTTTTTCACGGCCCAATTCATAGCAGCCTGAGCAGGGCTGATCTGGTTAATATCCCTGGATTCGGATGGGGCATTGACAGTTACCGGTGAACCTGTATAGAGCCAGAGAGTGGTAATCAGTTCTTCGCAATCGATATTGCTGTCTGGATTGGATCCATTGTTGATTCCCTGGGCAGTAGCCCATTCCATACTTCTGGCATACCAGGTGGTGCCGCCTTCCGTCTCTGTTCCGTTAAGACGGGCCAGGGCTGTGATCAAAGTAGCGTAAGTCATGGGTGCGTCGGGAGCAAAGGCAGTTGCTGCTGTGCCATAGAACAAGTCTCGGGCAGACACAAAAGTCACAGCATTTTCGAAGCGGCTCCCAGCAGGAACATCCGGGAAATGCTTGCTGTTGTCCAGGATTTTCACCGTGGCTCCGTCAGGAAGAACAGCCACAACGCTGTTGTTTGTCAAAGCAGAGGATTCTATCACTTTTGCTGAACCGTCCTCGTGAATGATAACGGCTACCGTGCCCGGGCCAGGTGAGACAGCAGGGATTGCTGCCTTTACAGCTCCGTTTCCGGTATGGACGATGATAGCCGGGGCTTCCGCCGCGTCCTGAACCGCCGAAACCGGTGAGACAGGCAGGGTAACAGCGTCTCCCTGCTGTCTGGCAGAACTGATTGCGGAACGGGACAGATTGACTTCTGTTACCGACCTGCCTTCGGCATCCGTAGTAATCTTGGTGACGGTTCCGTCTTTCTGTATGGTGGTGGCAACGCGGGAACCATCTGGGAATTGTTCGACCGTGGTGGAAGCAGTATTGTCCGACTCGTGGGAGCTGCCAGAGCTGTCGCTGGAGCTGCCCGAGGAGCCGGTTACAGGAATAATCATAGTCTGACGATAGCCGCAGACTCTGCAATCCCGGTGCCTGCTGCCACTTTGGGAGGCTGTGGCATTTACATCAATGATCCAGCCGCCGTAGAGGTGTCTTCCGTAACCATTTTTATTCCGGTTGTCAGTGATCGGGCAGCCGGCACTGCACTCATGCCAGTGAGCGGTTCCGTCTTGGCTCCAGGTTTCGGACCAGCTGTGTTTGTGGCCAGTATTGCCAATGTCCGGATCGGTCTCATCCCCACCTGTGTCAGGCAGAAGATCGCCAGGGTCATTGGGATCCGGGGCGAAGGGGTCTTCAAATGGAACGTTGAAGACCACTGTCGTTCCTGTTGACTTCAGGGAAGCTTCCAGATACGGATTTGATATGCCATTCCATTCAGCCTGACTGCCGCCAAAGTATATGTACTTTAAAAATATACATGAGGTAAACGGATTCTCTCCAATCTCTGTTACACTGGCCGGAATATACAGTGTGGGAAGAGAGGTGCAGGATGCGAACATGCCAGAGCTGATGCGATCCGTTGTCTGAGGCAGTGTGACACTTGTCAGATGCTGACACTCCGAAAACAGATTATCCCCCAGCGTAACCATTCTGTTTCCGGGCATAAACCTTACGCGGGTCATGTTAAGACAGCTCATAAATGCTCCTGAGCCCACGGATGTGATACTTGCCGGAAAATCAATGTAAGCCAGACTCGTACAGCCTCGGAAAGCTTCGTTCCCGATGGTTTCCACTCCTTCGGAAACCGTAACAGAAGTAAGGTTTGCACAATTATTGAAAGCACTGTTTCCAATCTCTCCAACTGAACCAGGGATCGTTACAGAAAGCAGTTCAGCCCTTTCAAAGGCGTTAGCGCCAATCCTTTCCACACTATCAGGAATATGGATACTGAGAACTCCGCTCTCATAGAAAGCATAGTCTCCGATTTCTGTCACGCCATCTTCAAGGATGACGGTGTTGATATCGGATTTGCAGGGATACCATGGCGAAGAATTACTGTCAGGGTAATCCGGGATCGCTCCGTCACCGGAGATGGTCAGCACTCCTTTGCTGGTCAATGTCCAGGAAAGACTCCCGACCGTTCCGTCCTGATCCAGTACTTCGTCTTGAGAATCATCTTCCTCATAACCATCGGGATAGCGTGTGATCCAATGACTGGCGTTTGACACTTCAGATTTGCTCAATGCCCGTCCCCAGTGAACGGACTTGTTATAGTTGGCTTCCGCGACGATCACGCCTCCGGCACTCTTTTTCAACACAATCACACTGTGACTGTTGTTATTAACCCGCAGGATATCACCGACTTTCACATCATCAAAGGTGAACTGGCCATTGGCGAATGCTCTTGCAGGCAAATGATCAAAGGCCGCATCGCTAAGGATGAAGGCAAAGGCAGAACAGCCTACGCCCTGATTGGATCCGTAGATCCTTCCCCCTTTCCAGACATAGGAATCACCAAGGGATCCTTTGCTGCCATAAGGCGTAAAGTTGGTCCACTCCATTCCTTCGGGGTATTTGTCTTTTAAGGCAATCATGGCCTCATAGGCTTCCTCGTAGGTGGGGATCACTCCTGTTCTGGCAAGCGGGTTGACCGGTTCGACATAACCGCATACAGTACATGCGTTATCAATACCATAGCTGTGCTCCCCGTATCCTTCCTTCTCACTGTTTTCAGTCAACGGACAGTCTTCCTCATCACATTCATGCCAGTGCCAGGTTTCGTCATAGTTCCATTCCATGGACCAGCTGTGGTCAGAGAGATCAGGGGTGAGATCTACCGAGAGCAAATTGTCAGGGTTCTCTGGGTCCGCAGATTCTTCATCAGGATTTTCCGGTGAGTTCTCCTCCGTAGTTTTATCTTCAGTTTTTGATTCCGTTTCCTGCCCGGTTTCCGATTCAACGCTATCTTCAGAGTCCGAACCATCTTCATCTCCGGAGTTCGAATCCTCTTCATTTCCAGGAACTGAATCAGTCCCGTTTTCGGGATCTGATTGGATCTCATCTTTGGATTCTGATTCACTTTCATCTTCGGAATCCTGGTTCGTCCCGTCTTCGGAATCCTGGTCCGTTGCGTCTTCGGAATCCTGGTCCGTTGCGTCTCCGGAATCCTGGTCCGTTGCGTCTCCGGAATCCTGGTCCGTTGCGTCTCCGGAATCCTGGTCCGTCCCATCTCCGGAATCCGGATCTGTCATATCTCCGGAATCCTGGATAGTTATCTTCCCGGAATCTGGTTTAGTCTCTGATTTGGTGTCCACCGTCATTGTGGAGTCAAATGGCTCTGTCGCAGCAGCTGTCCCTATAACAGAAAACACCATAGAGACAATAAGTGCAACCGAGATCAGCCATTTTCGTTTCCACTTTCCATTCATGCTTAATCTCCTTTCTACTGAATTGTACCCTGCATTACGTACCCGATTCGATGACGAAGCGGTTAAGCTCCTTGTGTGGGCAACTTTTACCATTATATTATGTGGGCAGATAAAAATCAACATATCAATATTAAAGTTGGCGGATACCTTATTCCTGTTCAAAACTGTAAGATATGCGCCAGGCTCTGCCAGGACAGGATAAAGGAGAAAGTGCGGAACCATTATTTTACGGAACTGTTTTTCTCCGAATACCATGGACGGTATTTTTCCTTTGAGATCCAGAATGTCCGTGCAGAGCGCAGAGAGAGCCGGGATCTGGAGGATATCCGGAACGGAATCCAGATTATGCATGCTTCCGATATGGAAAAACGGGATTCAAAAGATAAAAGGGAGAGACGGCGGCAGCCACGGGAGTCCGCAGTCAGGCGCCTGGAAAAGAAACTGTTGGAGAACGGATATGAGAGCCTGGAGGAATACAGCACGCGCCATGCAGATAAATGGCTGGGACCAGAGAGGAGAGCAGAACCGGAACAGATGCATCTGCTGAAAGAAAAGGAGAAAAAAGCGCAGCCGGTACAATTAAACCTGTTTGATATGGAGGCTCTATAAGCGATAGAAAAGATTGTTGGTTGAAATCTGCAATCTTATTTTTCTTTCCAGTATTTTTCATTTGACCACTTGAACCATTTCGGTTGTGAAATTCCATAGACAATGATATAATTTCCTATATTTTTGTTTGCCAGAGAGGATTCAGTTGAGGATTTGTTTGGACTGGAAGTATTTCAGGACTACGGACGGAATATCGCCTTTACCTGCGGCCTGGCATTGCAGCAGGATTTTGACTGGCTTGTGAACCTGCCCAAAGAAAAGATATTAAAAAATCCAACGATGCGGAAATCGTCTTTGAGGAACAGGACTTTGACGGATTTCTGCGCAGGCTGAAAGAATACCCGGATATTGAATATCCGGGAGAAGTAATCGAACACAGCTGGGGCCAGCGGGTGATTCGTTTTTATGATCTGGACGGGCATATCATAGAGGTCGGTGAGGATATGAAAATGGTGATAAAGCGTTTTCTTGCTTCCGGCATGACGATGGAGGAGATCTCTGTGAAAATGGACGCCTCCGTGGAGGACTTAACGAAACTTATGGATAGTGAATGCATGGCGGGCGAATAAACAAATCGAGAGTTGAGGAAGGGAAAGAATGAAACGAGAATTAGGAATTGCAAGGTGTGGGCTTGCCTGTTGCCTGTGTTCGGAAAATGAAAAATGCAATGGCTGCTATTCGGATAACTGTCCTGGCTACACCCAATGCGAAAACAGAAAATGTTCCATGGAAAAGAAACTTCCAGGCTGTTATGCCTGTGATATGGATTGTAAAAGGGGGCTGCTGAACAAAATCAAGCCATATGGATTTACATTATTTATAAAAAGATATGGGATAGAAAATCTTCTTGACTGCCTTGAAGAAAATGAAAAGAGAGGAATCCTGTACCATCGTAAAGGGATTATTGGCGATTATGATGATTTTGACGATGTGGAAAAGCTGATAGAATTTATTAAGACGGGGAAACGCTAAATTAGGATTTTTAGGAGGTACATAACCATGAGAAATATGATTGCATACTGTGGGCTGGATTGTGGGAAATGCGATGCATACCTCGCAACAATCAATGACGATCAGGCGCTGCGTGAGAAAACTGCAAAACTGTGGGCCGAGTTAAATAATGCACCCATTCTGCCTGAACATATCAATTGTGAAGGATGTCGTGTTGATGGAGCGAAAACTGTATTCTGCGATAGTCTTTGCGGAATTCGTCAGTGTGCATTGAAAAAAGATGTGGAAACATGTGGTGACTGCCCAGACATGGAAAGCTGTCAGACGGTTGGAGAGATCATCTCAAATAACCCGGACGCCCTGAAAAATCTGAGGGGATAGACTGCATATCCGTTTGACAACTTACGGCCTGTAAGAACTTTAGACAGGGGGAAAACCATGCTTCAGAGGGAGAATGATTTCATGAAACAATTTAGTCGCGAAGCAGAACAGATCATGGGATATGTGGAAGGCTGGCTGAAAGAAAGCGATCTGCTCTTGATTGATTTGAGTTGTGGCGAGATTCTGTTTCAGGACAAGGCAGGGAAAATGAATTTTACATCACATCAAATGGAACACGATGCTATTTCTATCTTCCTGGAAAAGAAGAAAGCGAGAAGCTGTTTGGGCTGATAAAGACACCTGCGGAAAATGCGGTAATTTATTACCGGGATACTTCGGAGTGGACGCAGAAACACACGGTTTACACTTTTGATTATGTGGCAGAGCCTGATATTGATACAAGCGACGGTGTTTTAACACGTATCAAATTTTATGTATCAGAAAATCGATCAAAATGTATGATAAGTTTGGCCATGTCTTACGGATAGAAAGCACCTGCAATAACATTGGGGCTTTCCGGGTAAAACGAAAAGTGGAGCACAGGGACGGCAGCTCATCGGGACAAAAGGCTCCATTGAAAAAAAGCATTTATAGCCTTTATCAGCTGTTCACGATTATGAAAGCAGCAAACTACCGATACCTGGAACTTATCTCATCCTTTGATGACCACAGTGGCGGGAAGGAAAACCTTACAAAGGTTACCGATTCCGTTGTGGACAAGGGGCGCTCTTACCGCGGATTGAATTTCTTTGCGGAGCGTGACCTTCAGGTGCTGGAAGCTATTAGCCGGGGCGAATACATGACTTTTGGAATGCAGGGAAAGGATATCCGCCAGCATCTTGAAAATATCAGTCCGTCAGCCATATCCCGAATCTTTAAACGGCTCCGTCTCCATGGAATCATCGAGCGGGCACAGGGTAGTTATAAATACTTTGCTACAGCTTACGGAAAAGAAATCATTGCCGCAGGACTTACTGTCAGGAACCTTGTGCTTGTACCGGCATCGGCATAGGTATTTTTCTTACGCAGGAATTTTGCCATTTTGCGTCAAAAATCATTGGTAAATGGCCTAATGGAGGGAGAAAAGCGGAATGAACTATTATTTCAGTTTCTATATGAACAAAATATATGCTATTTTAATACACATTCCTGCATCATCATCAAAAATTTTTCTGCAGGCTTGGAAAAGACCTGGTATTTTTTCCAGATCATATACATTTCAATCTCGATTGTAGGAGACAAGGGGCGGAAACATAGATTGCTGTCACCGGAAGTATTGATAATCCTGTCTAAACAGACAGCATATCCAAAGCCTTCTTCCACAAGCAGGGAGGCATTAAACAACAGGTTATAAGTCATGGCAATATCCAATTCTGATATATTGCGTTTCATCCATTGGACGAGTTCTCCGCCTTCTGATTCCTGCTGGGATATCAGTAATGGCTGATCCCATAGATCTTCCGGGGAAATGGATTCTTTTTCGGCAAGGGGAGAATCTTTCCGCATTAAAACGCCCCAGATATCTTTTGTAGGGAGTTTTAAAGCCTTGTATTTGGTTCGATCAGGCGTTCCGAATATAATTCCAAAATCAATCAGTCCTTTATCCAGCTGCTCTTTGACAAAGATGGCATTTCCGCTGGAAATATGATAATGGATTCCTGGATATAGCTTTTTTAGTTTCCCGGCAGATTTTGCCAACAGGCGCATACCATCTGTCTCTCCGGCGCCAATATAGACATCTCCAATGACCACATCATCAGAACAGACAATCTCATTTTCCGTTTTCTTTACCAGATCCAGAATTTCCTCAGCCCTTTTCCGAAGAATCATTCCCTCTCCCGTCAACGTAACCTTGCGGGATCCCTTTGTGCCGCGGATCAGGAGCTGTTTTCCCAATTCCTCTTCCATGTTTTTAATCTGTGTGGAAAGAGTGGGCTGTGAGAGATGAAGGGATTCGGCAGCCCGTATGATGCTCTGTTCTCTTGCGATGGCAAGAAAGTATTGAAGTACCCGTATTTCCATATCTTTACTCCTTGTGGTCAGTTTTAGCTGTCTGCCGTACATTGGAAAAATGTCATATGCGTTGAGGACGGGAACCAATCGGCAGGCCGGATTCATTAAAAATTCTATCACGGATTTCAATAGCTTTCAACTATGCAAGTAAATTATATCTAAATATTTGCTATTTGCCATATATGGATTTATAGTAGAAATATCAAAACATCAAGGGGGTGCAGGGATGATAGTCAAAGGAAGCAGGGAATCCGTTATACAAAATCTGGAGGATGCCGGGTGTGGGATTGAAATGATCCAGGATTTTATGGGATGGTTTGACAAAGGGCAGCAGGCAAAACAGCTGGAACTTCTGGAACATCAACGGGAATATTTGCTTGGAAGGGTACACAGGGACGAAAGAAGGATTTCCTGTCTGGATTATCTGGTTTATCAGATCCAGGGGCAATCTATGGGAAAGAGGTAGGAAGAAAGGCTGATTCCTATCCTCCATTCGGTCATAGCGGTACGGCCTCCAGTCACAGTGTTTTATACTGCAGACCGCCAGGATTTACATTGATGCCTCCGGGAAAGTACCTGGCTGGCGGTCTGCAGTCAGGTTGCACTGCAAATTCAACTGGTGTGCAGTATAAATACTGGAAAACTCAGATTCCAATAGTCTAAGCAACCGTTCTGCAATGGGCGTAAAGACTTGATATTTTTTCCATATCAGATAGATTTTCGTTTCAAGTTTTGGGGCAAGGGGGCGGAACACAAGCCCGCTGCCGGGATTTGTATCGATCAAATGCTCAAAGGTCAAAAGATACCCCAGCCCTTCTTTCACAAAAAGGGAACCGTTATAGGACAGGCGGAAGGAACCCTCAAGATGTAATTGGTCCATGCGGCTGCCGCACCATTTAGAGATATCGTTGTTCCACCCCTGTTCGGAGCAAAATAGAGGGAGGCCGGTCAGATCATCGGCATAAATGGTGTCTTTTTCTGCCAGAGGACAATCCTTTGGCATGACAAGTCCCCACAGATCGGCATTGGGGAATGCCAGAGAATGATATTTTGCTGGATTGGGTTCCTGCGCCAGCACGGCAAAGTCGATGATGCCTTTGTCCAGCTTTTCCGTAACCTGCTCGGTATCGCCGCTGGTGATATGATAATGCAGGCCGGGGCAGATTTCCTTGAACTGTCTGATTGCGGCGGCCAGATACCGGATTTGGTAAGATTCGGCCAGACCGAAATAAACATCACCGCCCAGAATATCATCTAAGGCAAGGAATTCGGTTGTGATCTTATCAGCCATTTTAACCAGATCCTCCGCCCGCTTCCGAAGAAGGATCCCTTCCTCCGTAAGCTGTATGCTGAAACTATGGCGCGTGAACAGTTTTTTCCCCAGTTCTTCTTCAAGTGCCTTTAGCTGCTTGGAGAGCGTAGGCTGGGTAACATGAAGCAGTTCTGCCGCGCGGGTCATATTTTCTTCCCGCGCTGCTGCAAGAAAGTATCGCATGGTCCGTAGTTCCATATTGTCCTCCTGTGATATTCCAAAAATTTATATCATGATATAAATTATAGCCATTAGCGAAGTAAAAATCAAGAGGATATAATATTCATGAAAGCCAAAAGCAGTGCGGAAAAAGACGAATATAAAGCAGCTGTATATTTGGTTTTTTCCATAGGACCGCAAGGCCCGTGAGCGAGATGAAGCGCAGTGGAATCGAGCTGCACTGCGAACACACAGCAGGAAGGGAGGCGGTCATACGGATGATCTGATTCAGAACCTGAAAGATGCGGACTGTAACCAGAAAACCATTGAAGAGGTATGCCAGCTGTATGATAGCGGTCAGATTCAGGATGCGGTCAAAACACTGCGAAAGCACCGATGCAGCCTGATGGAAAGCCTTCATGAAAGTCAGGAGAAAGTTGACTGTCTTGACTTTTTAGTATGGCGTATGGAAAAAGAAAAACGATGATTAAAAACAGGAAAAAGAAAGAGAGGAAATGCAAAATGGAAAATTCTGTAAAACTCAATCTGGCAAAGGAATGGGATAAAACATTCCCCAAAAGTGAAAAAGTTGACCACCGCAAGGTGACATTTATCAACCGCTATGGAATCACGCTGGCGGCGGACCTTTATGAGCCGAAAGGAATGGAAGGAAAGCTGGCTGCAATCGCAGTATGCGGGCCCTTTGGCGCGGTGAAGGAGCAGGCGGCCGGGCTGTATGCACAGACTATGGCGGAGAGGGGATTTCTCACCATTGCCTTTGACCCGTCTTTTACCGGGGAAAGCGGAGGCACCCCCCGTTATATGGCATCGCCGGATATCAATACCGAGGATTTCCAGGCAGCGGTGGATTTCCTTTCCGTACAGGAGAATGTTGACCCTGAGCGTATCGGCATTATCGGAATCTGTGGCTGGGGAGGCCTTGCCCTTAACGTGGCGGCACTGGATACCCGCATTAAGGCGACGGTTGCCTCTACCATGTATGATATGTCCCGTGTCAATGCCAACGGGTATTTTGATGCAGAGAACTCTGCGGATGCGAGGTATGCAAAGAAGGAAACTATGAATGCCCAGAGGATTGTGGATTATAAAAACGGCAGCTATGACCTGGGCGGCGGGGTTGTGGACCCGCTTCCGGAGGATGCGCCTTACTTCGTGGCGGATTATCATGATTACTATAAAACGGGCCGCGGTTATCATAAACGTTCCCTGAACTCAAACGGCGGCTGGAATGTGACAGGCTGCATGTCCTTTATGAACCAGCCAATCCTTCAGTACAGCAATGAGATTCGCAGTGCGGTTCTTATCATGCACGGTGAGAAAGCACATTCCTGTTATTTCAGCCGCGATGCTTATGCCGCAATGGTGAAGGATAACCCTTATGCAGACAATAAGGAGCTTCTGATCATTCCGGATGCTGTTCACACCGATTTGTATGACGGCGGCGGAAAGGATGCAATTCCGTTCGATAAGCTGGAGCAGTTTTTTGAGGAAAACCTGAAATAGCGGTAAGGGAGACGGTGAATGAGAAAATTATTTAGTCTTCTATTTGTTTTCTTATTGGTGTTTCCTGTGACAGCGTGCGGGCAGAGCAAGGGAGAGGAAAGCGGGACAGTCGTAGATGCTGAAATAATCCCGGTAACAGATGCTGCGGAATCTGCACAGGAAACAAAAACTGCGTCTGATGCTGCAGACAGCGGGGCGGAGACAGAGGAAAAAACAAATAGGAAAGCAGAGTTTGACTTTGAAACAAAGACGGTGATGTTAAACAGCGGATACGAAATGCCGGTGGGCGGTCTTGGAACGTACAGCCTTCATGGCGATGAGTGTATGAATTCCGTGAAATCTGCGCTGTCAAATGGTGTCCGCCTGATTGATACCGCATCTGCTTATGGAAATGAGGAGGAGATCGGGCAGGCAATCCGGGAAGCGATAGACGAAGGAATCATACAGCGGAAGGATATTTTTGTTACGACAAAAATTTATCCGGGCAGTGAGATGGAAATCCGGAGCAATCAATCCAGGCCTGTCTTGACAGGCTGGATATCGGCTATGTAGACTTGATGCTTTTGCATCATCCAGACCCCAATGATGTGGAGGCGTACAAAACGATGGAACAGTTTGTGGAAGAAGGGAAAATCCGTTCGATTGGACTGTCGAATTGGTATGTGGAGGAATTGACGGAGTTTCTCCCGCAGGTGGATACCGTCCCCGCGCTGGTCCAGAATGAGATCCATCCATATTATCAGGAGAATGACGTGATCTCTTTTATCCGGGAACTGGGGATTGTGGTGCAGGGCTGGTATCCGCTGGGCGGCAGAGGACATACGGGAGAGTTGCTTGGCGATCCTGTAATCTCTGAAATTGCCGGGGGGCACGATGTGTCCCCGGCACAGGTGATCTTACGCTGGAACCTGCAGAAGGGCGTGGCGGTCATCCCTGGTTCAAGCAATCCCGACCATATCAGGGAAAATACGGAGCTGTACCATTTCAGCTTGACGGAAGATGAAATGGCACGGATAGGCAGTCTTGACCGGGGCGAAAAACATGACTGGTATTAAAATCTTAGTTTAGAAATTGTTTAGATATCTTTGCAAATTCTTTTATCCTGGCATGGTAATGTGAACATAAGTTAAAATTCTGCATTCACAAACAGGAAAGGTATGCTGCGGTATCAGGGATCGTGAGTGTACCTAGTACATCGCTGCACTAATTCTTGAGTAAATAGCATTTGCTATCCGTGCCCTCTGCACGCCTGCGAAGCTAGCCGTAGGTACCACTACGCCGTCGCTTCGCAGACGCACAGCTGACACGAATATCAAGCACTATTTACTTCAAGATTAGTGCAACGATGTACTAGATGCATGCCAGGAAAAGGAGAACATGGAAAGTGACCATTAAGAAAAAAATCAGATTATCCAATATCATGATGGTTCTGATACCGATTTTGTTTACCACGATCGTGCTGATTGTGTCTCTGAATACCTCTCTGGGCAGTTACTGGCATACTTTCATTGATATGTACAGCGATGAAAACGGCGTCCAGTTTGCCCGGAGCATGATCTACAATTATCAGCAGGAGCTTTGGGAAAACAACTGGGGGTATTGTCCGGAGATGGATGCCTGCCAGACAGAAATCTGGCACAGCGATGAGATGACCCATCTGAAAAATAAACTGTCTGGACTGGGATACCGCTTTATGATTACAAAGAACGGTGAAAGCATCTTCTGCATTACGGCTGTCCATCCCCAGGAAACCGATGGAACCATGGTGAATTACCTGAAAAGCATTATCCTGCGTTATCTGGCCGGAATTTTGCTTCTTTTTGTGGCACTGACCGTGTGTATCAATGGCATCCTCTCCTGGTGGATCTCCGGCAGTATTTTAAAGCCTCTTGGAAAATTGAGTCTTGGCACAAAGGAGATTCGGGAAGGGAATCTGGATACGCCCATGCAGTATGAGAAAAAGGATGAGTTTGGCCAGGTATGCCGGGATTTTGATGAGATGCGCGCCTATCTGCAGGAATCCGTGCAGCAGCGGTTGAAGGATGAAAAACGCAGGCGGGATACCGGTTTCCGGTATCATATGGAAGAAACGGATTTCAGAGATTATGTGGAAAAGTATCTGGAACTTGTGCGCCCGGATATGGAAAACCAGCAGGTGCAGACTGAATATTTCTGCGGAAAAGGCAGCTTTTTGGTCCGGCTGGACAGGGAAGAATTTAAACGCATTTTTAATAATCTGTTTGCCAATACGGTGAGATTGCAATGGAAAGGGTACTGATTATAGAAGATGACGAGTTAATTGCGGAATTGGAACGTGATTATCTGGAGGCAAACGGATACGAAACCGATCTGGCCTTTGATGGGATTACCGGAGAACAAAAAGCAAAAACAGAAAAGTATGATGCCATTCTGCTGGATGTGATGCTCCCCGGCAAGACAGGATTTGACGTCTGCCGGGAGCTGCGAAAGAGCCTGCGGCTGCCAATTATCATGGTGACAGCCAAAAAGGAAGATATCGACAAAATCCGGGGACTGGGATTAGGTGCAGACGATTATCTGGTAAAACCTTTCAGCCCTGCGGAACTGGTGGCAAGGGTAAAATCCCACATCTATATCCATAACCTGCTTTCTTCTGCAGAAAAAGAGGAGGAACAGCAGGAGACAGAGATCACCTATCGGAATCTGACCATCCTGCCGAAGTCCAGGAGGGTTTATCTGGATAAAAAGGAAGTTATACTGGTCAATAAAGAATTTGAATTACTGCTGTTTCTGGCGGAAAATCCCAATCTGGTACTTTCTGGCTGGTATCGCATTATCCGCATTGTTTCAGCGGTATGTGCCGACAGATGTAATGACAGGGGTGTTTGGTGGAAATGAGGCATTCGGCATTCTGATGGCGGCAACGATTGGAGTTCTCCTTTATGCCTGTGGCGGAGGAACCATACCGCTTTTGCAGGCGTGGCTCATGGACGGTATGAGCCTGGGCGGCGCGGCGGCTTTTATGATTACCGGGCCTGCTATGAAAATCACAAATCTGGGGGCAGTATACAAAGATTGGTACATTTGACGCAACAGAAGAATTTATAACGGCAGTGGAAGAAAACCCGGTGTTGGAAGGATGGGGCAATAAGATTATCCAGATTTCACGACCGTAAAATGACAGACAACGACAATTATTTCAGTCTTTTATTATAAGAACAATCCTACAGTTCTGCAAAAATCAGTTGACAGAAGAACGGTCAGGTATTTGAAAGAAGCATGTAAAAAAGAAATTTGGCTTAATGGAGTGGAGGAAAACAAGATGAAAGTAATTGAGAATCAGACCTTTGATATGGAGCGCGCCCTTTACGGGAGTGAGGAGCTATTGGTACAAAACTGCTCTTTTGACGGTCCGGCGGACGGGGAGAGCGCATTCAAAGAGGGAAGGAATATCAAAGCAGCGCATTGCTTTTTCAACCTGCGCTATCCCTTCTGGCATGACCATGGGCTTTCCATTCAGGATTCGGAAATGACGGAACTTTGCAGGGCGGCCCTCTGGTATTCCGACCATGTGGAGATTACGGATACAAAGCTGCATGGTATCAAAGCGCTCAGGGAATGCAGCGATGTTGTGGTCAGAAACTGCGATATTATTTCCCCGGAGTTCGGATGGTCTGCGCGGGGAATCCGTATGGAAGATACAACAGCAGTCAGTGAGTATTTTATGATGCGGTCAGAGGATCTGGTATTCCGCAGCGTAGAGTTTACAGGCAAATATTCCTTCCAGTATATCAAAAACGCCACTTTTGAAAACTGCGTATTTGACACGAAGGATGCCTTCTGGCATGGGGAAAACATAATCGTCAAAGACAGCATAATCAAAGGGGAATATCTGGCATGGTACTCAGAGGGCCTGACACTGATCCGTTGTAAGATTATCGGTACACAGCCCCTGTGCTACTGCAAAAATCTGAAACTGATTGACTGTGAAATGGTGGATACGGATCTTGCTTTTGAAAAATCGGAAGTGGATGCAGTCATTACCACAAAGGTTGACAGTATCAAAAATCCGCTGTCCGGATGCATTTCTGTGCCGGAGATGGGAGAGCTGATTCTGGATGATGAACAGGCAAAAGGTGAAGTGATTGTCCGTGGTTCAGAGGGAATGAAGGCGGTATGTACCGCCCAGGCTTACAAAACAGCCTGATGCTTTTTCTGCCAGAGGGAGGTGTTTTATTTATGGAAGAAAAGCTGCTGGAAAACCGTCCTGTGGAAAATCCTGTGGAGAATCCTATGGAGAATCCTATGGGAACGGCAAACATATCGGGCCTGGTGTTGAAAACCGGATTGCCGCTGATGATTTCCCTGCTGATCAATTCTCTTTATAACTTTGTAGACAGTGTGTTCGTTGCCAGGATATCGGAAGATGCATTGACGGCATTATCGTTGGCGGCTCCGGTTCAGATTATCATGTCTGCCATGGGGCTTGGCATTGCCGTGGGACTGAATGCGGTCATTTCCAGGGCATTAGGTGAGGGGAACCGGAAACGGGTAAAGGAAACGGCATCTGCGGCGCTGGTGCTGGCATTTCTGGCATGGGTATTGGTTGTACTGTTGGAAGTTGTGGCGATGAGACCATATTTCAGATGGCAGTCCGGCGGAGCCGAAACCATTATGGGCTATGGAATCCCATATTTACAAATCTGTATGCTGCGGATCATGGCGGTGAGCTATCTTCTCTCCAATGTCTGCCTTACCTTTTCTGCCGCTTTCCAGGGATTTGGAATGGGAGTTCAGAGTATGCTGCTTACTTTAAGCAGGCAGGTCATCTTGCCGGTGCTTTTGATTGCAGCTGTTTCACATCTGGGGGAGCTGTCATTGGTCTGGTGGGCATTTGTGCTGGCAGAGGCGCTGGTGATTCCCGGAGGTATGATTCTCTGGAAAATGGAATCAAGAAGAGCATTAAAATCGATCCCGGTAATGGATGGGGAATAGCAGGAGGGAACAGATGTCTGCAACTTTAAAGCAATACTGCATTCAGAATATTGCAGGTATGAAGGATTAAGCAACAGAGCTGGCACATGACTATGGGATGCCGGCTCTTATTCATGACAATAGAAATTTTGCGTGGTGTGTTTTCTGCTGTTTGACATAAAACCATGTAGAGATGGAGGAGAATTGTGAGAAAGATAATCTGTTTTATTTTAATAGGGACATTTTGCATCGGGGTGATGGGAGGATGTGCAATGAAAACGAATATAGCAGGAAGCGGAGCAGAAAAAGCAGGTACAGATTCCTTTGCTGCAGACAACGCAGACTCCAAGAAAACGGAAACGGCGGTATCTTATGATACAAATATGGAAACGGCAGAAGAAATAAAGTATGAATATGAAACCCATGAGCTATATGCAGAGAACGATGGAAAACAAATATATGGCGTTGTGTATGTTCCTCAAAATGCAGGGGACAGAATGCCAACCATAATCTACAGTCATGGTTTTGGAGATACACACCGCAGCGGTATGGATTATGCAGATACGTTGGCAGAGAACGGTTATGTAGTCTATTGTTTTGATTTTTGCGGCGGAGGTCCTGGAAGCAAAAGTGATGGACCTATGACAGAAATGTCCCTGTTTACGGAACAGTCCGATTTGGAAGCGGTTCTTGAAATGATACAGGAGGAACCTTATGCAGACAGTGAACGGATTGTCATGCTTGGAGCCAGTCAGGGAGGGGCAGTATCGGCGGTGACATCCGCAGCACATAAAGAGGAGGTTGCAGGGCTTATCCTGCTATACCCGGCTTTTGTAATGGCTGATAATACGAGAAAGGAATTTGGCAGTGTGGAAGATATCCCCGAAACGTATTCCCTTATGGGGCTGACTGTTGGCCATGACTATGCAGAAGTTTTGACGGACTACGATTTTTATCAGGTGATTCCCCGGTATGACAAAAAAGTGCTTCTGGTTCATGGCGATAAAGACGGGATTGTGCCGGTTTCTTATTCGGAAAAAGCAGCTCAGGTGTACCCTTCTGTCCAGTTTGAGGTTTTATCAGGAGCCGGGCATGGCTTTTATGGCAATGATGTGGAAAAAACCACGGTTTTTATACTGGGATATTTAGAAGAACTTTTTGATGAATAACTGCTGGATTTTATTCACTCTTTCATTGGATACGGTTGTAGATGGATTTTTGCTATAAAGCTGTATTATGTATAGATATTTGCTATTTTTATCCAACTTTTTTATACTATGTGTATAAAGAAAAACATTAGGAAGATTTATGTTCCAGCTGGTGTAACTATGGAAAGTGTCTCCAGTAAGAGCGATAAAGCAAATTGAAAAGATTCGGAAGGAAATTCATAGGATGAGTTGAGAAATCTGCAAGAATTCATTTAGAAATTGTTTATCTTTTTGTTAGCGGCATGTTATCTGCCTTTGCTATCCTTATTACAAGCCGGAGGAAAGAGTAGGCAGACATAAAGTGTGATTGTATAAAGGCGCAATTCAATAAAGGTTTGCGGAACATAATGAAGGAGGAAACATCATGAACGCAAAAGAAATCAGACAGGAGTATTTAACAGGAGAAAGAGCATTGTTTCAGGGGGCAAACCTGAAAATCTGCGACAGTATCTTTGCAGATGGGGAATCGCCGCTGAAGGAGAGCCATGATATTGAACTGGAGGGCTGCATGTTCAAGTGGAAGTATCCCTTCTGGTATGCAAAGAATATTACAGCCAGAAACTGTACCTGGTTTGAGATGGCCCGCGCAGGGGTATGGTACACGGACAATATCACAGTGGAGGATGCCGTAATTGAGGCTCCGAAGAACTTCCGCCGCTGCCGCACAGTAAATCTGCGCAATGTGAACTTCCCCAATGCAGCGGAAACACTTTGGAACTGTGAGGATGTGGCATTGGAGCATGTATCGGCAAAGGGGGATTACTTTGCCATGAACAGCCGGAATATGGTGCTGCGGGATTTCCAGCTGGTGGGCAATTATTCCTTTGACGGGGTAAAGAATATGGAAATCCATAATGCCCGGATGCTTTCCAAGGATGCCTTCTGGAACAGCGAGAATGTGACCGTATACGATTCCTTTATCTCCGGCGAATATCTGGGATGGAATGCGAAGAACCTGACGCTGATTAACTGCACCATTGAGAGCCTGCAGGGAATGTGCTACATTGACAATCTGGTGATGAAGAACTGTGAGCTCCTGAACACCACGCTGGCTTTTGAGTATTCCACGGTGAATGCAGACATCATGGGAAAGATTGACAGCGTGATGAACCCTTCCGGCGGCGTGATCCGTGCAGACCATATTGATGAACTGATTGTTGAAAAAGACAAGGTAGATCCGGCAAAGACAAAGATCATCTGCAGGAGAGAGTGGAAGGAGGCGGTATGAGCCTGCTTTTGAAAGGGATTCTGATCGGGCTGCTCTTTGGGGTGCCGGTGGGTGCTGTAGGAGCCATGACGGTACAAAGGACATGGGAGCATGGGATAAAGGCAGGACTTCTCACGGGAATTGGCTCGTCCATAGCGGACTGTATCTATGCTGCAATCGGGGCTTTCGGCCTGACTATGGTTTCGGATTTCCTTTTGGAATACCAGACGGCCATCCATCTGGCAGGGGGAACCATTGTCCTGTTTATGGGAATCCGCCTGCTTTTCCGAAAAGGAGAGGCGGCCAAAATCCCGGCAGTGTCGGGAAGAGTGCGGATGTTTCTTTCTTCTTTTGTGATAGGGATTACGAATCCGGCGGTGATCCTGACCTTTCTGTTTGCCTTTTCCTGGTTTGGCATTGCGGGAGGAAGTACGTCTGAAAATGGCTGGCTGGTGGTTTTAGGTGTTTTTATACGGGCGATTCCGACATAAAATAGAAATCTGAAAAGCGAGGAGCAGATAACGGTGAAAAAATGTTGTATTTTACTTTGCCTTATGGCGGTTGTGCTTTCTTTGGCGGCATGTAGAAAGAATGATACACAGGCAAGGGCCACGGTATCTGGAGCGGAATCTTCCGTAGCAAAAAGTACATCACAGCCTGACGCTACGGAAAGATTAGAGACTGTAGATGTATCATCCGCCGATATGGTTTCCACAGAAACTGTATCAGAAACTACGACGGAGAGCGCCGGATCTGATGAAGCAGAAAGCATGACCGAATCAGCAGTTATGAGTGAGACGGAAATTATGCCGGAAAGGGAGCCTGGTGAAACGGCTGGTACGGAAACAGATATTCAGAATAATACGGAGGAAAATGAAGTGACAAATATGAATGTGCAGGTTGCGGATGTGGTATTTTCAGCGACACTGGAAGAGAATGAAGCCGTGTCTGCTTTGGTGGAAATGATGAGGGAAAGTCCTGTAGTAATCCGGATGAGCGACTATTCCGGCTTTGAAAAGGTAGGCCCTCTGGGAACAAGCCTTCCTGCCAGCAACAGCCAGACCACAACACAGGCCGGGGATATCGTCTTATACAACGGGAACCAGATTGTTATTTTTTACGGCTCCAATTCCTGGAGCTACACAAGACTGGGGCATATTGACGATTTGACCGGTTGGGAGGAAGCCCTGGGAAGCGGAGATGTAACTGTGACATTTTCTTTGAGATAAGGTTGTTTGTGGGATAAAATTTGGTAGAAAGTTTGGAGGTGCAGTATGCCTTACGATTTTGATAAACCTGTCAACAGAAGAGATACCCATTCGATGAAATGGGATGTGAAAGAGCATGAGCTGCCTATGTGGGTGGCAGACATGGATTTCCAGACAGCACCGGAGATTCGGGCGGCAATCCAGGAAAGGGCTGCCCATGGTGTATTTGGTTATTCTGTGGTGCCGGAAGAATGGTATCAGGCTTATATGGGCTGGTGGGAGCGCAGGTATGGTTTTTCTATGGAAAAGGAGTGGCTTGTTTTTTGTACGGGAGTAGTTCCGGCCATTTCCAGTATGGTGCGTAAGCTGGCAACGGTGGGAGAAAATGTGCTGGTTCAAACGCCGGTTTATAATATTTTCTTCAATTCCATTGTGAATAACGGAAGGAATATTGTAGAAAATCCATTGCAATATGACGGGAATGGCTATCAGATGGATTTGGAAGATTTGGAACGGAAGCTTTCTAATCCTCAGACTACGCTGATGATTCTGTGCAATCCCCACAATCCGGTGGGAAGAATCTGGAGCAGGTGGGTGAGCTGTGCAGGAAATATCATGTGACGGTAATTTCAGATGAAATTCATTGTGATTTGACCAGTCCGGGTAAGGAATACATTCCCTTTGCTTCGGTATCAGAAAGCTGCAGGAATCACAGCATCACCTGCATGGCGCCTACAAAAGCCTTTAACCCGGCAGGACTGCAGACAGCGGCAGTGGCCGTTCCGAATCCGAATCTGCGGCATAAGGTCTGGCGGGGACTGAATACGGATGAAGTGGCGGAACCAAATTCCTTTGCGGTGGAGGCGGCGGTGGCTGCTTTCACGAAAGGCTATTACGGAAAAATAGTTTGGAAATGCCAAATATCTTAAAAATCAAGATTGATATAGGCTTGAGAATATGTTAGACTGTATTCGTTTCAAATCAATGTGTCAGACATAGAGAAAGAAGTGATTTGTATGTGTATCAACACCAAAAAAAGAAACAAAGCATTTCTCCATGCAAAGCCAGTAAATTGCGACAGTTGCATGGAGTAAAAGGGAGTCGCAAAATAAAAATGCTGGCTTTGCAACTTGACTATTATATCAAGGAGGAAGCCCGCATGAAATATCTTAATGCACAAGTTATTCTTCCAGACGCATTGGTAAAGGAATTGCAAACTTATGTTCAAGGAGAATATATCTATGTTCCTGTCGAACAGAAGCAACAAAAGCGTTGGGGAGAAGTTTCCGGCTATCGGCAAGAACTAAAGCAACGCAATCAGCAGATAAAAGAGGAGTATCAAAACGGTATTTCTATGGAGTGTCTATCTGAAAAATATTGCTTATCTGTATATGCTGTCCGGAAAATCATATATCAAAAGTAACCGTAAGGGGCTGCCAAGTTGCAGTCTCTTATTTTATACAAATTGTTTCGGTATTGTACGGTGTATAGAATATTTCTATGAATGGCGGTAAGATAAGAGCGAAGTATATAAATATTTTGTGAAAGGCGGCTATTATGTGTACAAGATTTGTTTATCGTGGAAATGACATGATAACAGGCTTTAATTTTGATATTGACCTTTCTGTATGGAAGCATAAAGTGATTGAAGAACGAGAACGCTTCTATATCGGGATTTTGCGACCAGACGGGGTATATCATTCTTATCATGGAGTGAATCAAAATGGGAATGTCGGAACGCTGTTATATGTGCATGGCAATCCTGCCGGAGAATATCAAAAAGGCAGAGAATTTATAACGATTGCAGATTTAACAGAACAGTTTATTAAAGCACAAATTTCCTTTGATGATGTCCTTCAAATTGCCAAGTCAAAGAAAATTGTTTATGCGCCAGATGCGACTATGCAGGCGATGTTGTCCGATGTTCAAGGGCGTACATTAGTAATTGAACCGGGAATTGGGTATCGGGAAGAACAAAGTAAATATTCCTTGATAACAAACTATTCCTTGATGAAACCAGAAAGCACAAAAGATTTTATTGTGTCCGGCGACGATAGATATGAACGGGCATTGCCATTATTGGATAATTACAAAAGCAAGTTTTCGCTTTCCAACGCATTTGAATTGCTTTATACTGTCCGTCAAGAAGGCGAATGGGCGACCAGAGTTTCTTTTGTGTATTCAGCAAATGACCAGACAGTATATTATGTAGAAAATAACAACTTTGAACATATCAGAAAATTTAAATTTTTGCCAGTATAACAAGAAAGGAATCGTCATGCCACAGAAGATTTATCCCCGTTCAAAAGACAGGGAAACAATTTATTTAAAAAACGTTATTAGCAACCCCAATATCATAGTTGGCGATTATACAATATATAATGATTTTGTTAAAGAGCCAAGAGAATTTGAAAAGAATAATGTTTTGTATCAATACCCAATCAATCAAGATAAGCTGATAATTGGTAAGTTTTGTTCTATTGCCTGCGGAGCAAAGTTTATATTTAACAGTGCAAATCACAGTTTATCTTCTCTATCCACCTATCCATTTCCTATATTTTTTGAGGAATGGAATTTAGATGTAAAAGATATTAAAAATGCGTGGGACAACAAAGGTGATATCGTTATCGGAAATGATGTTTGGGTTGGTTATGAGGCGGTCATTTTAGCAGGTGTTACGATTGGAGATGGTGCTGTTATCGGAGCGCGAGCTGTCGTTACAAAAAACATTCCTCCATATACAATCGTTGGCGGTGTTCCGGCAAAGCCTATAAGAAAGCGTTTTTCCCAAGAAACGATTGATTTTCTGCTTAAAATAAAATGGTGGAATTGGTCTGAAGAACATATCCGACAGCATATAACCGAGATACAGTTAGGAAATATCGAATATTTGCGTTAAATTGCCGCACGACGGAAAAAGAAAAAAGCCGTCGTACAGCAATCATTGATATGCTCCCCTTATGGTAGACAGATGAAATAATAAAACTGTCACTATAAGGAGGAGGCGACTGCCGCCCGCCTTCTGGACAGCGCAGAGGGCAAAGTGCGGGAGATTGGCGGCCAGATCGCCCTTGTAAAGACAAACCTTGTCCGTTCCGCGAAAAATGCAGCGCAGGAGTTTAAAGAGAAAGGCGTGGACGCATTGCGGAGGGCAGTATCCGCCATGAAAATCCCCGCCGCCCTGTCTGCTTTAAAAGAAAGCCTGCACAGCGGCATGGAAAGCATGGAGCGGAATGCGGCAAAAATCGGCATTGTCGGCGGCGAGTTGAATAAGGCGGCGCAGCACACGAAAAATGCGGGGCGGGCGTTGATTGGCAGGCGTACCAAAGAGCCGACAGAGCCGAAAGGGGATAAAGGCGTCCTTGCGAAAATCCAGAAAGCATTTCTGTCTTTCGGCAGGTCATTCGCCGCAATGGAAAAAGCGGCGGGGAACGCACAGAAGCGGATGGAGCAGTTTTGCCGGGGAGAGGATAAAAAGCCATCGGTGAAAGCGGAGCTAAGGCAGATAAAAAGAGGGAGGAACGAAAGCCAGAAAATACAGCCAGCCAGAGAGCAGGCAAGGTAACCAGTGACACGCAGGCGCAACGCCTGTTATTTTTATGAGAATATCCGGCAGAATGCCAAAGGAAAGCGTTTTGCCGGGACTTTATGGAGGATTTTTGAATGAAGAAAAAATTTTATATCTATACCGCAGGGGCGGCGCTCTGTACCCTGCTGTTCTGCATTTCCATGTTTCAGGTCATCACCCATTATGCCAGCGCAGGAAAGTCAACCAATGAATTTGCACAGTTGGCGGAGATTGTGGAGCAGGCGGAGGAATCGGAAGAAACCGGGGAAACCGAAGAAACGCCGGAGGAGTCAGCAGAGGGAGAAAACCAGCCCCCGCTTGCCAAATATCAGGAGCTTTTCAACCAGAACAACGATATGGCGGGGTGGATTTCCATTGACGGGACAAACATCAACTATCCGGTGATGTTCACGCCGGACAATCCCGACTTCTACCTGAAGCGCAGCTTTGAAAAGGAATACAGCGCATACGGGGTGCCTTATGGATATGGTGTGCCACTTTATTGAGATTACCGCTTGCTTTGGCAAGCGGTAATACATAGCAGGGGAATCATATTTTTAGTAATTATCTCAAACTTCCCACATAAAAAATACGTTTTGCGCCTTGATAAATCAATACTTTAACTCATAAAATAACATTTAGGCAGCCGCTGAACCGTACTCCAATGCTTTTTGCATGTACTTTGGCAGTCTCTGAACAAGGCTGGTAGTGAAATCCTCCAGCTGTTGTTCCGTGATGTGGAAATGTTCCATTACGGTATCCATTAGTGCATCTATGATAATCCTCAT
>CAJTEM010000014.1 GCA_910575255.1 Lachnospiraceae bacterium
CTCTTCTACAATCGCAATTAGTTGCGGCATAGCGGTATAAAAGACTGTTCTTTGATAATTGAATCATTGCCAGATATTGAATTTTCAAGGTGCATAGCTAAAATCTATGTGCGAAGTTTGAGTAAATAATCCAAAATCTGTTTTCTAAATATAAAAAAGCTTGGAGAAAAGAGGGGGTTTTTTATGACTTGCACCGAAGAATATAAGGAGCATATCGAGTACACATTTAACGCCTTTTGCAGAGTAGTCATACACTATGCCGCTATCAACGCATGGCGTGACAGGAACAGGAGGCGGCAAAGAGAAATATCTTTTGAATACTGATATTACTGCGTTTTCAGAGGGTACTTTTTCTACACATCAGCCCGGGGGTTCTTTGCCCAGGCCCGCTTGCTCCGTTTGGCACGTTCTGTGGCACAGGTGAGGCAATAAAGCGTGTTGTGCCTGGGCGGGGCAAACGGTCTCCCGCACTCCCGGCAACGCCGCCGCTTGACGGAGGGAGCCGGGAACAATGCGGCGCACAGGCCAGCGTCCAGAGGGAGGATAGCGGCACGTTTATCTCGCCCGCAGACGGAAGGTCTTCACAAGCTCTCTCAGCAGTCCGGCCTGGGCGCTGAGCTCCTCGCTGGTAGCGGAACTCTCCTGGGCGGTGGCGGAATTGGTCTGGGTCACGCTGGAGATCTGGCTGATCTGCCCTTCAATCTGTCCCATGGCGTCGGCCTGTGTCCTGGCATCGGCAGCGATATTGTTGATCGTCCCTACGATTCTCTGGGCCTCCGCGACCGCTCCCTCCAGCTGCTTTGCCGTAGCTCCGGCAATCCGCGTGCCCTCCTGCACGGCGGTTATGGAGCGCTCGATCAGCGCCGCCGTGGACTTGGACGCTTCCGCGGTCTTCCCTGCCAGGTCCCGCACCTCTTCGGACACCACAGCAAAGCCTTTGCCTGCCGCCCCTGCCCGGGCCGCCTCTACGGAAGCGTTAAGAGCCAGGATATTGGTCTGAAAAGCGATATCCTCAATGGCTTTGATAATCTTTCCGATCTCCTTGGAACTGTCATTGATCTTCTCCATGGCTGCCATCATTTCCTGCATCTTCTGGTTGCTGTCCGCAAGATGCTGCCCCATGTCCCCAGCCTGTTTCTGCGCATGCCCGGCATTGTCCGCAGTCTTCCTGATACGGCCCACGACCTCCTCCATGGTTTGTTCCAACCCTTCCACGGCGCCTGTCTGTTCCACAGCGCCCTGGCTCAGTCCCTGGGAGGCAGATGACATCTGAGACGCCCCGCCGGAAACACATTCGGAACTGGAGACAATCTGGCTCATGGTCCTGTTCAGATTCTGGAGAATATTATTCAGGGAGGTACGGATAACGGCAAAATCTCCTACATATTCCTGGCTGATCTGAAGAGTCAGGTCTCCGGAAGCCACGGACTCCAATGTACTGGATATTTCTCCGATATAATTTTTCAGACGGCTGATGGTTTTGTCAAAGCTCTGGGCCAGAATACCGATTTCATCGTCAGAGTGGATATCCGCCATGATATCCTGGCTCATGCTCAGCCCCAGATTGCCCTGCTCCAGGGTCTCCGCCAGCACGGTCAGACGGAACAGCGGCCTGGTGACTACCTGCTTGATATAAGCACCCACTACCATGATTCCGGCAAAAATAAGCACCACGCCGGCCACAAAGGACAAAATCACCGTGAGATTGATCTGGGTAGCGACATCCGACATGGAAATCCCGGCGAATATCAACCCGTCAACCTCTCCGTCGGCGCCCCTTGTCGGTACATAAGAACACAGGTGTTCTTCGCCCAGAATCGACGCCTTTCCCACGTATGCCTTCCCCTGCTCCAGCACTACTTTTGACAATTCATCGGAAAGCCGGGTTCCCACTGCCCGCTGGCCGTTCTGCTGAATGGTCGTATAGGCTCTCTCGTTTCCGCGGAAGATCGTAAATTCACATCCCATCTGTTCCTTGAGAGCATCTAAAAGCGCTGTCTGGTCATCCGGGCCGCTGTAATTGGCCAGTTCATAGGCCAGCACATTGGTACCGCTTACACATACGTTCTCCATCATGGACATCGTAAGGCGGTAGAACATCAAGACACAAAGGATGACCACCGTGGTAATGCTGACCCCCAGCATCGCCGCCACCAGATTCCCCACCTTACGGCCGATACGCCTGGGGGTTTTATCGCTGTTTTTGCCTTTTGAAAAATTTCCTTCCATAACTCCATTACTCCATATCTTTATTTCTTTATTCTAATGACCTGTATTCACATATGCTATGCTGGAATCTCCTTTCCTTGCCTGTTCCAGCACAGCTGCGGCCAGCTTCTTGAAAGAAGCATGGGAAGACGTAGCCCCGGTTATCCCGTCAATATCCTTTTCTCCCTGGCCTTCCAAAAGCTGTCCCGCGTAATAGCGGGTATATTCATTGGGGTAGGTGCCATTGCTGTGCAGCATGGTCTGCATATAAGCATTATCCCAACTCTTGATAAAGCCGCTGGCATTTTCCGCATTATATTCTACAGAAACAATGCTGCCTCCCTTAACCATAATGGTGATATATTCCTTCCATCCGAAATTATAATCGGAAGCCTGCGCCGTGTAGTAGCCATCCTGGAGGCCCTCCCCTCTGCCGCAGCCGGTCAGGGGCATTGCCAGCAGCAACATTGCCAGCAGCAAAAATATAACTTTTCCGGTTATCCCTCTCATTGATCCTGCCCCTCCTTTAAATCAAATTTGCTCACCTGGGCCTGAAGCTTCTCGGCTTCCTTTGCCAGCAACCCGCTGGACTGCTCCGTCCCCTCCGCATTCTGAAGGTTCCTGTCGGCTATGGAGGAGATGGTTCCGATCCGCTCTTCCATAACGGCAAGGGCATCCTCCTGCCCCCGCACCGCCTCTGCCAGCTGGTCTGAAATCTCGCTGATCTGGCCGGAGACATGGGAGATGTCTTTCAGGGACCGGGCCGTCTCGGCATTCAGTTCCACGCCGGTATGGATCATGGCCCTGGTGTTCGCTATCATCTCCGTGGCATTCTGGGCGGCCTCCGCGCTTTTGACAGCCAGTTCCCGGACTTCGTCGGCCACCACGGCAAATCCGCTGCCGGCGCTTCCCGCCCGCGCCGCTTCCACGGCGGCGTTAAGAGCCAGAATGTTGGTCTGGAAAGCGATATCTTCAATGGACTTGGCAATCTTCGTGATCTGAAGGGCATTGGCGCTGATGTCATCCATGGCGCCGGAAAGGGCCGCCATCTGGGAATTCGCTTTCTGAACGCATTTTGTGATTTCCTCTGTCTTACTCTGGGTCTGGCTGCTGCTTTCTGCCACACTGGCCAGCTGCTGTTTTACGTGGGACACCTCACCGACCAGTTCTTCGGCGGACTGGTTCTGTTCCAGGGAAGCCTGGTGCAGCTGGGCGGACTGTCCGCTCAGCTCCTCAGCCATGCCGGCAAGCCGGACAGCGGCGGAACGGAAATCGCATATGGTTTCATTCATGGAGCGGATGATGGCTTTCAGGCTGCCCCTGATAAGGGTGAAATCTCCTTTATAATTCTTTTGTGGCTCTACCCGCAGATTGCCGTCCGCGATCTTAGTCAAAACCTGCTGAATATCTGATATGTACTGATTGACACTCTCCACCGTGTCCTTGAGCGTTTCCGCCAATACCTCCAGTTCGTCCCCGGAACGGACAGAGACCATCTCTGTATGCAGATCCCCGTCAGAAAGGGCTACCATGCGGTCAGTCACCCCCTTAACCGGGCGGGAAATGGAACGGGCCAGGCGCAAAACCAGCAGGATCGATACGGCCAGCACAGCCAACGTGGCCAGCACGGCCACCAGCATGGCTCCGTTGATCAGGTTATTGTAGTCGGACTTGGGAACCTGGATAATCAGGGACCACTGGGTTCCCCGGATCGGTGAAAAAGCCACCAGCATCTGTTTCCCGCCAATAGGAAATTCCGCGGCCCCTGTTCCCCCGGTAGTCGCCTGGCTGACGGCGTCCTCATGGCCGTCGCTGACCTGGCCTAAGGTGCTCTGGCCCAGAACCACCGACTGGTCCGGATGGCCGGTGACGACCCCTTCCCGGTTCACCATGTAAGCCATGCCGTTCTTGCCCAGGTTGATGCCGCTGATCACATCGTTAAGAGTGTCGTATTTATAAACGCCTACCACATACATGGACGTGGCCCTGTTCTCGCCCTCACCTTCCTTCACAGGCATGCCCACGGTGATGCCAAGCTTTCCCTGAAAGATGGTGTCGGAATCTGTAGTCAGGTTATCCGTTTCCTTGAGGAGGGCAAAAAAATGGCTCTCAAGGCTTTCCGGCGCGCCGTCGATCCCCTGAATCAGCCTCCCCTCCAGGTCGTATAAAGCAATGGTATGGAATTCATAAATCTCAGCGGCCTCCGTCAAAACCGCCTTCCGGTTTTCCATGGTCGTCCTGATGTCCGCCTCTGCTGTCCGGCCTCCCCCAATACTCCCGAACGCTGCCACGCTCTCCATCCGCGAATCGCCGGCAATGGTCATCATCCGGTCTGCCAGCATGTGGATATTCGCCTCCACGGTTTTGGCCGATTGCCGGACCATTGGCTGCAGGCTGTCCAGCAGGATGCTTTTGGCCAGGGACTGCATGGAAAACGCCATAATCACGCAGCATATGACCACCAGTACCAGGATATTAAGCGTTGTACTCCTCAAAATCCTTCCGTTGAGACCCCGTCTCAGCTTCCGGCCCGAAAGCAGGCCTGTTTGTTCTTCTGTTTCTGTCATGTTCCCTCTTCTCCCTTTCTATCATTTTAAGCACAAAAAAGCCACACATAACCTGAAGGCAAGCAGATGGCCGCCCCTTTTTGGGGCCCTCTCTCTCCATGTATGTCAGCTGCTATTAATATACCAAATTGTTTATGCTATAGCAATAAGAATCAAATAAAAATCCTGCTAAAAAAACATATTGCCGGATAACAGGATATATGCTGCAGTCTGGAATTTCCTATCTCGCAAAACTTTCGTCTCACTTCTTAGAATTACGCGGAACTTTTTCCGGCTTCCCCGGCAAACCGAACCCGGAAAACCAGCGCCCGGATACCCCGGTCAAGGCACATGGCTGCCCCCATAAGAGCCGCTAACGACCAGAAACTCTGTGTCACGCCGTCAGCGGCAATCTGCACAGTGCCAAATAGCGCGGTGATACTGCTTCAGGCCACCTTCGCCAGCTGGAATAAACCGTTTTCTTACCCGGGAAATCTACAAACCGCTTCCTCCTATATCAAATTCATCCTCTTAAATTGAAAATAAACCCCATCCTCCTCAACGCTCTCACAGACAACATCCGCACAGTCTTTTAGTTCCTGGCAGGAGTTCCCCATTGCAACGGCAATCCCCGCATATTCCAGCATCTGCTGATCATTCATACTGTCGCCAAATGCAACCGTGTCTGCCAGGTCCGCCCCATAGTATTCGCAGACACGTTCCATGGCCTCCCCTTTGTCCATATCTCTTTGTATGATTTCACCATTATAGCAGTCCCCAGCTTTCGCGTACGGATGCACCACATAATGGAACTCCTGCTCCAGATACGGCTTTGTCTTCTCAAGGTCAGCCAGGTCTGTACAGATAAATCCCAGCTTATATGCCCCCCTGTGGGGGTATTTTGTATACGGCTTTACCCCCACATCAGAATCCAGTTCCTTCTTCATTCGGATCAATTCCGAATTGGACAGATCTGCCGTCGCACTCGTAAGGATTTCCTGCAGACAGCTGTCAATATAGATCCCCTCCGGACTTTCGATGCGGCAATAGATTCCGAATCGATGAAAAACTTCCAGACATTTCTGAATGGTTTCCTCCGGAAGAACACTGTCGCGGATCACCTTTTTGTCAATCTCTATATACCTCCCCGCACTGGCAACCACGCCGTCAAACCCTGCTTCCAGGACGTCCTTGCTTACAATCGGCATATTACGGCCTGTGCTGATCAAAACCCTGTGTCCGTTTCTTCTTGCTTCCCGCACCGCCCTTGCTGCAAGCTTTGTCGGCTTTTCCAACGGGACCGTAAATGTCCCGTCAATGTCTAAAAATACAATCTTCTTATCCGCCATTACCCTTCCTCCAGTTTCATAAGAGGCTCCATGCAGTGAATCTCACCGGTCTTTAAACCCTCCACACTTCTATAAGCGTCCGTATTGGCAATGATCACCGGAGTCACCACAGGATAACCTGCCTCCTGAATTTTTTGAATATCAAAGGTGAGAATCAATTGCCCCGGTTTCACCTCATCGCCCTGCGCCACATGGGCCTCATAATACTTCCCCTCCAGTTCTACCGTATTCACGCCTACATGGATCAGAAGTTCTGTCCCGTCTTTGGTGGTAATACCGATGGCGTGCCTGGTGTCAAATAACGCGCTTATCATGAAGATAAAACCCATGGCACTTCCGTTTTTCCCTTGCAGGTATATTCCCACCATGACAAGGACGGATTTTACTTTGTATCCCAGCACTGGCATGAGGAACTGGAATGGGTATATGCGGAGTATGGTATTCTTAATTTAACTATTCACGGAAGACCCTTTGTCCTAAATCCCGGAGAATTCTGTTTCATCAATTCCAGCGAACTGCATGAAATCAAATCCGTCGGTGAATCTTTGCACCATGCCGTTGTCTTTAACCCTGGTTTTTTGGACTTTTCCTTGTATGATGCCTGCCAGCATAATTTTATCCGGCCGATTACCAGCAAAACCCTGCTGTTTCCAACCTTCTGTTCCGTATATTCCCCAAAGGTTCAGAAACAGATCCTGTTCCATATGCAGAAGATTATCAGCCTTTATCATACACTCCCCGCATGTGCTCTTTTAAGCATTAAACTTCACATATTGCATATGATTGAATTATTTTTCCAGGAGGATTATTTCTTAAAGAATACGCTGTCCTCCAGAGGAAAGGATTCTCTAAATAAGCTGAAACAAGTAATTGAATACATTCACATCAATTACACGCAGCCCATATCCCTGCAGACTTTATCCGAAATATGCTTTATGAGCCCTAATTATTTTTGCCACTATTTTAAGCAGGAAATCGGAAAAACACCCATCGGTTTTATCAATGAATACAGAATAGAAAAAGCCTGTGAAATGCTGTCAGAATCGAAAGCGCCGATTTCAGATATTGCACTTTCTGTTGGATTTGACAATTTTAGCTACTTTATACGAAAATTCCGGGAATACAAAAGAGTCGCGCCCAAAAAATACCGTTCCCTTTGTCTGAAATAATATGACCCGCGCTGCAGAGTTGCTGCACGTTGCCGGCCTACATTTTCTAAGCAGTTAAAGGCCCTGGAAGACGAACCTGGGAAAAACTGTTCACGCTTCACAGTTTCAGCATCCAGCTTGCCGAGGAAGGGATTTTGCTGCGAAAACGGGCTGCGGATCTGGTAAAAATGGCCGGCAAGATCCCGTCAGAGTAAAAGATCATTTTCTCCTCTTCCATTTTAACAGCAGAGCGGAATTTATAATGACAAGCACCGATCCCGCATTATGAACCAGCGCCCCCACGACGGGATTCAGAATACCTGAAATCGCCAGTATGATCGCAAGGAAATTCAACCCCATGGAGAAACTCAGGTTGCATTTTATTGTTACCATCATCCGCTTTGACAATGCCAGAAGATGCGGCAATTCCTTGATCTCATCATCCACAAGGACTATGTCCGCTGCATCCACCGCGATATCGCTTCCAACACCTCCCATGGCAATCCCCACATCTGCCCGTTTGAGGGCCGGCGCATCATTCACGCCGTCGCCAATCATGCAGACCGGTTCCTTCCTCTTCTGATAGCTGCCAATGATCTCCAGCTTATCTTTGGGCAAACAGCCTGCGTGTGTTTCATTGATGTGGAGTTTCCCGGCAATCGCATCGGCAGCGTTTTTATGATCGCCGGTCAAAAGCACGGGAGCAACATCAAGTGAGAACAGTTCAGAAACCATCCGGCCGCTTTCCGCACGGACCGTATCGGAAAGAACCATATACCCTGCCAGTCGCCCATCCGCAGCAATATAGATTACGGTACTGCCTTTATCGAGATACTGTTTTGCATCCATGCAAACACTTTCAGACAATGCAATTCCCTGTTCTGACAGCAATCCTTCATTCCCTGCAAGAATCTCTCTGCCATTTATAAGGGCAGACACTCCCCGGCCCGGAAGCATCTGAAACTGCTCTGGCGGAAACAGCTCCGCAGAAGATGCCTGCCTGAAGCAGCGAAGAACCGCTTTCCCCAGCGGATGCTCGGAAAGCTGCTCTGCCGAAGCAGCATAAAGATACAGCATATCCTCCATATCCTCCCCATCAACACTCCGGACTGCCGTAACCTGCGGCATGCCGTAAGTCAGCGTCCCTGTCTTGTCAAACGCCACCCGTTTTACCGCTGCCAGCCGTTCCAGTGCATCGCCTTCGCGGACAAGAAAGCCATGCCTGGTGGCATTTCCAATGGCCGCCATGATTGCCGTAGGCGTGGCAAGCACAAGCGCACAGGGGCAAAACACGACCAGGATTGTAACTGCCCGGATCATCATGCCTGTGACAAGCCAGGTCACGAGCGCGGCCAAAAGCGCGATCGCAACAATCCATGTCGCCCATCGGTCTGCCAGTCTTACAATCTTTGCCTTCCCCGCATCTGCGGACTGCACAAGCCGTATCATCCGCCGGATGGAACTGTCCTCCCCGACCTTTACCGCCCGCATTTCAAAAGAGCCGAACTGATTGACTGTGCCGCTGGATACCTCATCCCCTTCCGCTTTATCCACAGGCAGGGACTCGCCGGTCATGACTGCCTGGTTGATGGAAGTCTGTCCAGACAGGATAACCCCGTCGGCCGGAATGGTTTCGCCCGGAAGTACCCGCAGGATATCGCCCGCTTCTACTTCTTTTGCGGGAATGACGGTTTCTGCCCCATTCCTGATTACTCTTGCATTCTGAGGTGTGAGATGGACCAGCTTTTCAATACCGTCTCTCGCTTTTGCCACCGTCAGATCCTCCAGAAGCGCACCAAGCTGCATAATAAAGGCAACCTCGCCTGCCGCAAAATCCTCCCCAATACACAGAGAGGCAATTAACGCAATAGACACAAGCACATCCGCCTTGATGTCGAATTCCGTTACCAGTCCGATAACCGCCTCAAGAACAATCGGGATGCCGCACAGGAAAACAGCGACCCATGCCGCGTCAAACGGCAGCGGAAGGATGCGGAAAATGCTGATAAGCAGCGCGGCTCCGGATATGACAAGCAACGCGATGTCTTTCCTTACGCCGCCTATTTCCATCAGTCCCTCCAGCTTTTTTATAGAGTTTTTCATATAAGCCTCCTTTTTTATACCTATAGATGTATAGGTATATTATACATATAGGGGTATGGGTTTGTCAACAGACGTTAAAAAAAACAGCCTGTTTGGCTGTTTTGTATAAGTGTTTGTCTGATTATGATGTGCATTTACTATTTCATATTGGCAAAACGTTCGACTGCCTTTGTGAAGTTCTCTATGGTCTTATCTGCGTCCCCATGTTCAATCCCATCGCGCACACAATGCTGAATATGCCCCTCCAATACCACCTGGCCACATTTGTGCAGGGCTGATTTTGCTGCATTGATCTGTGAAAGAATATCCTCGCAGGGTACATCCTCATCCACCATCCTGTCAATTGCCTGTATCTGGCCAATGATCTTTGCCAATCTTCGATGCAGGTTTTCGGCATCCATGCACTGTCTCATCTTTTCGCCTCCATATACCATAAGGGGTATGTGTATATTATACTGACATCGCATCACTCTGTCAAGGCAAGCTTCGCAATCGTTTATAAGGCGTTTCTTTCCTTTGTGAAAAATCGGGACCGTATTTTGTATGTTCCCGCCGCCTGAAGGGCAAGCCGTCAGGCCAGAATATCCAACTGTTTATAATCCGCGATCCGCTTTCCCAACTCTTTCCAGGTGAGGCCGGAGCGGACAGAATCATAGTCGCTCCAAATACGCTGGAGTTCCGCCTTGATCTGGGGGACTTCCTCCAGCCTGCCCGCACCGGAGCGGACGTAGTAGTCAGGCAGCAGAGCGCAGCCTACGATACTGCACTCGGCCGCGGGCAACTCCTCCGCGCCCTGGCTCAGAGCGGCCAGCAGCCGCAGGTGGCTGTCGGTATAGCCGTTCAGCTCCTGTTCCACTCCAAACAGGCCGTTCAGATCAAACAACTGAAAGGGAGGCCTGCCCGGAACCTCGATCTCACCACTGTAATAGACCGGCTTGCCGTTGAGTTCATAGAGAGCGTTGCACATATCCATCAGGCGCTGGTAGGCTTCTTGAGAGGGTAAGGTCTGGAGGGAGTGAAACATCAGATCTACCGCCCAGTCCAGTTGGCCCAGCACCTCACATCCCGGCAGCCTGGACAGCCGCTCCCCCAGCCGCACCAGCCGGGCAACGGACAGCAGGCCCCACACCCGGACCTGGGAATCGTTCAACTCCTCCGCCCTGGCCTCAATTTCGGCGGGAACGGCGTTATAAAATAGTCCGTCCTCATCCTCCAGCCGTCCAATGCGGTCGGAGCAATCGTCCATAATTTTCTCCCCCACCTTGTCATAGATTTCGTCGTCAGCGCTGTAAATGGTGTCCGCCCGATGGAGCCACAGCTGGGCCCTGTACAAATCGCCTGCATCCATAGCGGTCACGCCCAGTTCATAATAGGTCCTGGACACCCCGGCCCAGTCCTTTTTTCCCTGAAGTTCGGCCAGCCGTTTCTCCGGCGTTTTCACTTCTTTTTTTCCAAATCCAAACATAAAGATCATCTCCTGTTGTATTTTGCTGATACATAAAAATATGCTGTTCGTGGTTAAATCATATCATAAACAGGGACAGCATTCAACCTTCCTGGAGTTTTTCCGGCAGTTCCTGTAACCACTTCTGATTTTAAACCTTCCCATTTCAATAACCGCAGAGGCAAAGCCTTATGCGCCTCTGCGGAATAGGGTGTAAAGATTATACCTGTATATCCAGCACGCTGCCCGAAGATGTTTTTTTCACAAGAGAGCCGCCTGGCTGCACAAGAGAATTGTCGATGGACTCCCTTGTAATTCCGTCCAATGCCCCGGACGGAATCGGCTTTCCCGGCTCCCATTTCGGATCAGCAGCCTTCACCGCATCAGCAAATGCCTGCGTATATGCCCGCTCATACTGCCTTAATGTATTCCCTGCTGCCAGTCTGTCATTCTTATCCATTTTCCGATACAGATTCAAATATACATCTGAACGCCTTGTAGTGTCTCCATTGCCTGCACCGTTTTCCTGCAGAAACTCTTTCTTGGTCAGTTCAAACATCTCATCCCTGCTGCTCTCCGGTATCTCAATGATCCTATTCTTTTCTGCACGGTTTTTCTCTGTTACAGCCAGACCTGCCAAACCCGTAACAGGACTGATATAGTCGCCATCCTTATCATAACGGCTCATTCTGTTTTTGATTGCCTGAACATTTGTGTAGCCAACACCAGAACACGCCGCCGACATGCTTTTCATTACTGCCTGATACTGTTTGCTGTTCGTATCAATGCCAGCCCTTTTCAGCATATCCTTACCGCCCTTGCTGTTTATGGGCATTCCCGATATCTACCGGAACCTGTTACTGAAATCCCTGATCATAAGCATATCCTTTACCTCCTTGACTTAATATTTTTGTGCCGGCCCTGGCCCGCATACAATTTGTCGTTTCATAAAATCTATCGGCAGATACGCCCGCATTTCAAACCGCGATTGCACCAAGTGACTATAAATTGCACGAAATGACCATAAAGTTTAAAACATCACCACCGCCTGAAACTTTTTCGCGTCACAGGAAACGGCAAAATCGCCACCGTATTTGTCCGCTACAGCCTTCACGTTCGACAGGCCGGTGCCTTCCGTGACCTGCACTTTTTCCACCACGGGGTTCCTTACGGAGAAGATCAGCTTCCCGCCCTCCTGCACCAGCTTGACGTGGATGACGGCATTCCTGCCCTGCCGTGCCACCTTCACGCATTCATGGATGGCGTTGTCCAGCAGGTTGGAGATCAGGATCACCGTTTCCTCCTCATTCAGCCGCATTCCGCCCATGTCGCCCACCCGGAACGTCATAGACACGCCCTGCTCCCTTGCGGCATGGAACTTCTGGTTCAGGACGGCGTCCGCCACCGGGTGGTTCGTGCTGACCGCCGACATCTCCACCGATATGCTCTCCGTCAGCCGCTCCGCAAGCGCGACGGCGGCCTGCGTATCGCCCTTCTTCAGCAGCACCTGCATCGTCCTGATCTGGTTCTTATAGTCGTGCATCTTCCTCCCCTGCCGCTCATAGACCGCCTGCATATCCCGGTAATGGGCAATCTGGCTCTCCTTCTTCTGGCCTGCCAGCGCACTTTCCCGTAACAGCTCCTCTTTTTCGAGGATTCCCTGCATCAGCTCTATGACAAGGATGTTGATGAATATCAGTCCCACCGACAGAAAGAGGTACGCCGTCTGCACCTTTGCCTCTGCACTTTTGCAGAAGAACATGTGCAGCATGGACGCCACAGTGAGCAGCGGGATCATGGAAAATTTCAGCCACTCCCTACGGGAAAGCTCCCCGTAATTGTTCCTCCCTTTCCATATTTTCCGTACTGTAAAAACCACACAGAGCCATATCATTTTTGAGGGCAGAATCAAAAAAACAAACCCGTCGTTTTGAGAAAAAAACATATTTTCCATCTGCATCATAAAAAGGTCTGTCAGAAACAGCAGCGAATAATTTAGCACCGAAAAGAAAATACACTGTTTCCATTCCGCCTTATAAAACACTGCGCAAAATCCCATCAGGATCAAAACCGTCAGCAGTACCTTAATCCCCATTGGAACAAAATAGCCTCCAAGACACGCAGCGGCAAAGCAGAAAATATACAGAACAGCATACTTGCATTTATCCAGCCGCCCCGTCCTTTTCCGATCCATAAAGGTCTCAAAGAAATGCACGCTCCCCCATGTCTCTATTGCCATGATACAGAATGAAAGTATCCACAATGCCATAATCATTCCGCCCCCTTAAACAATGTGTACTGTCGTTTCACTTCCGGGTACCTGGACTTCGGGACGGATATCTCCTTCCCCGTAGTCAGCACCATGACATAGCTGCTGAGTTTCCCGATGTACCTCATGTTGATGAGAAAGCTCTGGTGTATCCGCACGAAACCCATCCCCGCCAGTTCCGCCTCCAGCTCATCCATCTTCTTATAGATGCCGTACGTTCCCCCCGCCGTGCAGAACACGTTCTTGTGCCTGCTCGTCTCGATATAGATGATGTCGTCCACCCGCAGGCGCACGTTCCCCTCCACGAAGCCGAACTCCACCACCCGCTCCTCCCGCAGGATGTCCTCCACGCACTCCGGCAGCGTCTGTTCCAGGTCATCCTTTAACAGGAAACGGCTGGCCTTCACCTTGTACCCGTCCAATGCATAGTTCACATAGGCAGTGACCAGCACGATATGTACCTTCGGGCATTCCGCCTTTATCTTTCCCGCCGCCTCCAGTCCGTCCATGCCCTCCATGTTGATGTCCAGGAACACGATGCCGCAGTCCCGCACATACCCCATATCCGCATAAAGCTCCCCGCCGGAGCCGTATTCCCTTATTTCAAAATCATGGCCGCAGGCTTCCAGCAGCGCCCGCAACGCATCCCTGTCCTCCCTGCTGTCATCGCAGATCGCTATCTTCATCCATATTTTCCTCACTTTCCGTCATATATTATATCGGATTATAGAGCATCCTATCAAACGTCATTGCACAAAACTCCCATAAATTGCACGAAACGACTATAAATCAATCTCGGAATATCACTGAAAACTCCATACTATCACGGAAACTCCCGGCTTTTGCTTGATAGTATAATTTTGCCCCAATCGCCATCCGGCCAGCGGCATCAAAAACGCAAAAAGAGAGGTCCACCGGCCACTCCGATGAACCCCTGCTCTTTACCATCCCCATTACCAATGCCGCCAACAAAAGCCTGGAAAAACCACAAGGACTTCCATACACGTCAAATGTACCCGAAGTCCTGGAATTGGGATATGCTCGGCCGTGAATTGCGCCGCAGTCGGATACGGACCGTAACCCTCCAAAGTCTTTCGGAAGATGTGTCTGACTGCTTCATCAAACCCGGCACCGCTAAGTCCATGTCCGGCTCCATGGATCACATAATCCCTCACATCCTCATAGCTTTTTCGGCATCACCCAAAATTTCATTGCCGGATAGCTGAGTCCCACCTGCACAAGAATGTTCACAGCATTGGCCAACGTAGGCGTAACGGTCTGAGGCACCCCGATATTGGCAAAAAATGTCTGGCTGTAAGCCGGAAGCGCCGCCGATACGATCACCAGGATCACGGCCAAGCAGATGTATTTCGGCACCGCCTGGGCAAAAACCGCATCGGAACAGAATACAAAATTCTTCTGCACAAAGAAGTTCACCGCCTGGGCAAAGGCCGTAGCCGTAAGAAAACTTAAAAACCCGCACAGGCCCAGATCGCTTTCCACATCTGTGTAATTGAAGATCAGGAAACGAAACGGAGTATGGCTTAGGGATGCAAAAACAAATCCTGTACCGATCCACATCACGGCAAAATTCGTTATGGTTGCCACATTTGACAAGATATTAAACAGGACAAATTCCCAGAGATTGGGATGGTCTGCGATCCATTTCTTTAATTGCCTTGCAGCATGGCTCCCAGGACATTTCCACAGCCGAGCCGGCGCTTAATATTCCCACCACTTTCGGATTCACTTTAAAAAGTTCTTCCAGAAGCCGAATCTGATTCTGCGGAATTTTCATATGGGTACGGTCCATCCCTTCGGACTCGCTTAACTCATCCAGTCCGAAGAAATACAGCACCACATCCGCCGTTTTCGCCAGGGAAACTGCCTCTGTAAACAGGGTTTCATTTTCCCCTCCGGTCCTCTCATACCCTCTTGCCGATCCAATCACCTGCAGATGATAATGCGCCGTTTCTTCTACGATAGTCTCTGTCTTTGTGGCATTGACCATGGAGGAAGCGGCTCCCTGGTACCGGGGTTCAAAGGCAAAATCTCCCACTACCGCCACTCTGACTCCTGGTTTCAGCGGCAGAAGCCGTCCCTCATTCTTTAAAAGAACCGTGCTCTCTGCTGCCCCCCGCCTGGCCAGTTCATGATGGTCCCTCTCGTCAAAGTCGCGGGAAGCAGACAGCCTTTTATTTTCTGCCAGAGAAAGAACCGCCTCCAGCAGATCATCCACACAAGTGTCCACCCCTGTCACATACCTGAGATTGATGAGGCATCCGCTGATACACTTGGAAAATCCCTCTCCCCTGAGGCTCTCCTCCATCGCGGCCATCGTGCCCCTGGAACGGTAATCTCCCTTCTTTGTATGGAAAACCAGATAATTCTTGTCCTTTTCCACATAGATAATCTGAGAACAGGTAAGCTTGACAATGGAATCCTCCGCCTGAAGCACAAAATCCTTTTCCTTATTCCGTTCTGAAAAACGGATCGCCTTTCCCAGTTTATCCGCAAACACATAATAGCTGACTGGCTTTACAATAGAATCAATGGCGTCCACTTCATAGCCGCGGATCGCGTACTGGGCCATATTGGTGACAAACACAATTCCAAGAGCCTGATCCTTTTCCCTGATTTTCTTCGCCGCAGTCATCCCGTCCATATGGGGCATTTCAATATCCAGAAATACCACATCCAGCCTGCCATCATAGTCTTCCACAAAATTCAGACCATTCCGGTATTCCTCCACACGAAAGCTTGTGCCCTCTTCCTTCTCATATCGCCTGATAAATGACCTCACCAGCTGCAGATGATCCCCGTCATCATCCACCAATCCAATCCGAATCATACTTCCTCCCAAAACAGTTGTTTTTCCTTCCTGCGACGTTGCCTACGGTTGCGTACCCTTCCACCAATGCCACTAAAGCAGATTCCAATCAAAAAAACTGCCGCACATTTTTGTCGGGCGGCAGTTCTTGTTCCTACAAAATAGCTATGGCGGCTTTCATTGCCGCAGATAAAGTGTTGTCTGCACCGGAAGGGATCTCGCCTTTTGTTCGGTGGCAGAAAAGATACCGTTCCAGTTCACTCATGTAGATACCGGCGTTTTGTTGCAATCCCGCATGTTCCAGATTAGAAATCCAATTTTCATAATACTGCTTAAAATCCATTGTTGTGTTTACGTCCTGATGGCTGCTAAGAGCCATGAGGGGTATCCCGCTGCTTGCCTTTACATTTTTATCGCCTTGCTGCGCCAGGTGGACACGTAATGCCGTCATTTCAGCGGGCGTGGCGTTTTGGGCGTCTACGTTATTTAAATGAATTTTTGTGGTAAAGTTTTTTCCGTGAATGTCTTTCCCTTCCACATACATAACCGGATCGTCATCGGTGGAACTCTCGTCATATTTCATGTGAAGTTCCTGGCCCGAAACAGGACTGAACCCGCTATGTAAATAACCCATCTTCAAAGTACCGTGATAATTTCCATTGGAAGCAGATAACGACTTCTCAAACATTCCGCTCTGTCCAAACGCACTCCTTATATTTTGGGGGGAAGCAGAGCCGACCGGATATCTTGCCGCAGAATAGCCTGCGCCTTGTAAACCTGATACACTCATTTTTTCTCCTTAATCTGTCTTGTTTGCTTATGCCTTTAATTGTTGCAGTATTTCCAGGAATTTCCGATAATCCTGAAAATGCTGGGATTTGCTGACGTCAACATCGGTGGCTGCTTTGGAATATTCGTATAAATTTTTATATGAATCCAGTCCTCCGACTCCTAACATCGTTCCCAGTCCTCCCCAATTCCCGAAGCCATGGTTGTTGCGGCCAGAAACATCGTCGCATTTTGTCAACACGCCTTCCGGTTTGGTTGGATTGATCTTGCTTTCATCCAATGGCGTAATGCCTAAATAGATCGCGGTAGCCCTTCCTTTGGAAATAATGCCTGCTTCCACCAGTTCGCCCATCAGAGCAATTGATTCTTCTTTTGACATATTTGCAGAATTATATCTCTTTTTCAGGCTTTCCAGTTCTTCCTCTGAAAGTTTATCCTTTTTGGAACCCTCCTCCCATTTCTCAAGCTGCTGTTGAAAGTAAGAAGGGTGGTAGGCTACTTCTTTTTTGGTAACTGCGTATACGGGATATCCGTTTACCATCTGAATTGTCATAACTTAAATTACCCCTAACGATTAAAATTTATGGCTCCTCTGTCGTTCAGAGCCATTTATGCCCTCTTAATCTAAGTCCAAGCATATCCTTTTTGTTTCCATGTCTTTCTTTTTGAATCCATGCCTGATTTTACATCGTTCTCACCTCCCGGTAACCTATTTGCCTTTTGCTGTGACAAGAAGCCATCTACCCGGTCCTGGCAAGACCGGATAGCACAATAGGGGCGATATTACCTGCCCCTGCGCTTCTCTTTCTTTTTTTGCTGTTTCAGTTCAAACTGTCGCCGCTTCTCTGCCTCCCGCTGTTCCCGGCCTGCAGTCTTGCGTTCCGTTTTCCACTGCTCCTGCTGTAATTTCAAAGCCTGCTGCGATTTTGTCCCTATCCCAGCGTTTTGTATTTGTTTTTTTACCTCACGCTGTATCCGTTTCGGATTGCGGCCAGCTTCTTTTACACCAGTTGCCACAGCCGGACTAAATCGTAACCGATAGTAATTTCTTACGATGAAATCATACACTTCATAGTCTTTTGGTTCTGCGCCGAACGTAACCTTACACACGGATAGCCTTTCACCCGATACGCGTTCAAACACTCCCACCCAAAAGGGGTCTTCAAAAAATACCATCAGTTTTCCCGAAATTTTGTCCATGACAATTCCTCCTTAATGCCTCACGGCAGTCGCGGTATTCGTCAAATGTTCCTGCAAGCAGGGCATTCTCCTCATTACTCGCGCAAAGAATGGACGACCCTAAGGAGGGAGGGCTACTTACACCAAATCGGTGCGACTGGACTACCTACCAGTTCTGCAAGATTGCCTTGCGTTGTGTTTTTATCTTTGCTCCTATATATTACCACATCACAGCTTGTTTTTCCATAAGAATTTGACCGTCTGCTTATTATCCTAAAAAGGCTTGCTGAGGTTTTTTACGAACAGGCAGCGGATCGCATATTTCCCGCCGATCGCCATGTGGATAATGGTGCCTGTCTGATGACAGTCTTGATAAGGTATGTTTAAGTGCCTCATCAATTTATCATTGCCGGCAGCAACCTCTATGCCGTCTACTTTTGCGGTCACACCGTTTCAGATAGTTAAATGCCGTATTCACAGCTTCCTTGCACTTGGAATCATTGCCCAATCCGGTACGCTCAATCTTGCCATTGCCCGGAAGCATCTGGCTTTCCAGACGGAATACGCCAAGCATACCGCTTTTTCCTCTGGATACCGTATAAACCTGTCCCGGATTGCACATTCCATCCGGTATCAGCTTGCCGCCGCCCTGTTCCGGTACAGAAACATAATGTTCTGACATATCATCCAGGTCAATATAAGAGAAATTCACATCATAAAACTCCATGCCGCCCAGCTTTTTCAGCTGTTCCTTGACGCGGTGACGCATTTCCAAAGCAATTTGAATAATTTCTTCCAGTTCTTCTTTGGTAAACTCACCATTCGGAAACATCAGCTTCAAATAGCCATCCACCATACGGCGAACCGCAATCATATCACGCTGATTTAAGTTCTTGCCAAGACGGAAATAGTAGTCAAAAGCATCACCATACTGTTCTTTTCGCAGTTCCCGGATAAACTCTGCCAGATAATCGCTGATAAAGCCGTAATCATCGGTAAAGTATTCCGGTCGGAACTATGGAATCTCCCAGCCAGGAAGATAGCAGTGCATACGGTCAAGGAACGCCGTATCGGTTCCCATTTCCGGCGGGAATGGGTCAAACAGGCCGGATGCTTTCAGGAGTACATCCACGCTCTGATTGATATTACCTACAAAGACCATGGAAGCAGTCGCAACTTTTTCCTCTTTGCCACGGGCAAAAGAACCGGATACCGGCGACTTCATCAAAAGCCACACAGGCCCATAATCCGACAAGTCCAACGGTCTTGCGTCCCATATATATGCTTTACATTCTGTACGCCTTTCTTGATGACCGATTCATCGTCCGAACTACAATACTGACCTAACAGAAACTCAAGCATATAGACCGGGACATTTGCCCCTTCCTTGATTTTCTTTGTCAGGTCTTTCCGAACATTCTTACCGTCAAAGTTCTGGCGGAGCTTGTTCTTTATTTCTTCACGGGTGCTTTCACCCTCTGTAAATTGCTCCGTCTTTCCATCCTCCTACGGTACTTAGCTAAAAAAATCAAACTCATCCACCGCAAAAGCGATGTCAATCTGGAATGGCTCACGCTGCGGCATCTGCAATCCCTGTTCGTCTGCAATGACCAGATAATAAGCAGCAGTATTGCTGTATTTCAGAGATTTCAGATTAAACTGACAACGGAAAGTACGCTCTGCACCATTATCGCTTGTCTTATCTGCAATAATCTTCTGAACGTCACTGATCTGCCTGCCATTTTCATCCGTAAAGTAAACCTGATAGGCAGCTGCTTCACGGTTGGCGCCAACAGCATCCTTCTGATAGAAATTCAGAGAAAAAATCATATTACTGATTTTACGGTTTGCTGACAACAGATTAACCGTTACCGGTTTCGTATCATATTTCTGCTTATTACGTTTATACTCCATAGAATCGTTGCGGAGATAGTGATACTCGATGACCGGAACCACTATCTCCTGCAAGCTGATACCGCCATGCACAAAGTTCATGCCGCCGCCATTCATCTTAATACGAATACTTTCTCTTGGTGCAAAACCGCCAAAGTCCGACTTCCCGTCCAGGAACTTCACAGGCAATAAATAGTTTGGCTGTACGCCTTTTTGCATGATGGCATATCGTCTGCCATACTCCACACAGCGTTTCGTACTTTCTTTTTTAAGATCATTGATATTTTCCCTGTCCACATCGTAAAACTCATTTTTTCCTACTTTGTCATCCTCAGTCAACGGGCTGTATGTATAAAGGAATCCATGGTCAGCTGTAATCAAAATATTCGTACCGCCAAATTCATTTACAATAATACGCACAAGGTTTTTCAGCTCTGAAATGGCTTTATCACAGGCGGCAAAAACAGCGGTATCCGAAGTGTGGCTTGCTTCATCAATGGTATCATGATAGATGTAAACGACATCCATTCCTTTCACCAATGCACTTCGTTCTGCCCGCTTCATGGCGACAATGTCATTATATTTCAATGCTGCACTCGCCGGATCTTCTGATTTCAGAACCTTATCACGACAGCCGCTTGCCGTAGACTGCCCGTCTGCCAGCACAGTCAAAATATCGTTCCGAAGTTCTACCGTCAGTTCCTTATGCGGAAGCAGTGCTGCCATACCAAACTTTGTGACAGAAGGGAAGATACTCTGCATACTGCCAAGAGAAACCTTACTCTGTGTTTCTCTGCGAAGCTGATCTGCCATCGCTGCCGCCACTTCATAACGCATAGCATCCGAAATAATCACAAATACCCTGGTATCTGAAGTTTTGATGCGGGAACAATAAAATTCTTCCTGCTGCGGTACTTCCAGAACCTTGCCATAGGCTGCCAGTTCTTCTGCACACACATCCGACCAGTTGTTCCCCAGTTCACCTAAGAACCAGTGCGTATAAAGTCCTTCCACTTTATCCACAACGTGCTTGAACAGATCGTCCAGCAGAAGATTGGAAGTCTCCAGGCTCTTTTGGAAACTCAGGTGGAACAAACGGTAGTAGGTGTCCATGTGATAATAGCTTTCGGTGTATTCCTTCCAGATGCCCTTTGCTTGTGCGGTATGGAATCCGGCAGAGTGTTCCTTGAAGAAGCGCTGCATATTTGCAACCTGCAAAATACCGTCATAAAAATTCTCAAACGGCTCATACCATGCACAGGTTCTACGTTTCTCTACCGCCCCCATAATGGTATCCACATCAATGATATGGTCGCTGATTTCGGTCATCAGCTTTGTCAGAATCACTTCGTTGATGCACGGGAAGCACTCTGTACCAACCAGATCGTCAACCGTCAGTTTTTCAAACCGCTGATGCAGACGTGCTTCATCTTCCACATATCTTGCCACATTATAAAGCTGCCCAATATCCTTGCTATGAAGCCATTCCGAAATGAAATCGTAGCAATACGCCTGGTGCGGCATAGAAATAAATCCGTCCAGTCCGGCAAGATATTCCTGCCGCATGGTACGGGTAGCAGCGGTCAGCAGTAAATGAATTGCCAGCCGTCCAAGGTCAGGTTCTTCCTCAGAAAATCCGCATCCCTGGCGAACCATTGCCCAGAACGCACCGTCTGCATGATACTTTACGAAATCCTGATAAACTGCATTGTGATTCAAATCAAGTCCTGCACGGAACACACGGCGTAAAATCTGATTCGGCTGTGCATCCTTCAATCCACAGATTGCCGCCATCACAGCCATATGCAGCTGTGCCGGAGTTGCCGGAACCTTATCCTGTGTGCTGATTTTCAAACGACGGTCTTTCGCATTGAAATAGGCACGATAATGTTTCACCTGCTTTCTCATGGCCGGATTCGATGCAAGTACCATCTCATCCATCCAAATAGAAATCAAATCTGCCCGGAACTCCTCGCTGTAAAGCTCTATATCTAAAAGCCAGTTATCATCCGGGCGGTTGTACGCCAGCGGACTGTAAACCAGATAGTTTGTGGTCAAATCGTCTACGGAAAGCAGCTTCTTCACAGAAAATGCGTTGTTTCCAGTCAGTGCAACCACCTTTGCATTTTCAAGAACCACCTCATCCAGCTTGTCCTCAAATTCTTTATCTTCATCGTACCAGAAGATGATTCGACGCTGATAAAATTCCGGCAAAGGGGCAGCAAACCGCCGATTCAAGTCTTGTATTACTTTGTCGGTATCCATGCTGCGCCTCCTATCTTTTCTTTATAATAAGCCATTTTGCTTTTCTTCTGTTTCCTTGCTGTTCGAGTATGCCTTGTGCTTTTAACTCCGCAAAAATTCTGGAAATTGTTCTTTTTGATATTCCAAGCTTCTCTGCGTACTGTGCCTGCGTTTCTGTTGGATTTTCGGCAATGATCTTCAGCAGTTTTTGAATATGATCTGGAAAAACTTTGTCTGTATATGCCGCTTCATCAACGTCATTTTTAATGTCATTAGCGCCAATTTCAACGCCATCGATGCTGTTGGTATCTACATTAACGCCATTTTTGATATTATTGTCGTAAGCAAATGCATAAGCAAGAGCTGCAGCCCCCAAGTGAATGTTTCGCAAGACAAACTGAAATGCTTCCTCTATTTGCTCCCAAAGCGGGCCGGGATATTCTCTACGGTCAACAAATACCGCTTTTGTTGTACCTTTGAATACACCACATTGTGTTGTGACACGAAGTCCTCCGTTGCCAGTCAAAATGCCAAAGGCAACCACAGACTTTAGCACCTCGCTCTCTTAGGGGGATGGAAAATGAGCGAGAGCACAGCGACACCTCCAAGGCGACCGCCGCACTCCGTTAGATTATATGCTCATAAAGAAACGGCGGCTTGATAGACTCAAAACCGCCGTTTTTCTTGCACCGCAGGCCATTCAACAACGGTTTCGTTGTGATGGCTCTGCGTCTGTGCGTCTGGCTCTTTTCAATATTTACTTAAATTGATCGATACGGCCCGATCGGATTGCCGCAAGATTGCGAGCAATTTTTTCTTCCGGCCAGTCCCACCACCGCTCTGTCAGCAACGCCGAAATAGTTTCATCAGAAAAGCGTTTTCGGATAGGTTTAGCCGGAACACCTCCTACAATGGTATAGGGCGGGACATCTTTTGTTACAACAGCTCTGGTGCCAATAATGGCACCATCCCCTATGGTAACTCCAGCGAAGATCACGGCCTCATATCCAATCCAGACATCACTTCCAATAACAATATCGCCTTTGTTGTCCCATGCCTCGGTTATGTGGCTAACATCCAGCCCCCATTCCTCAAAGAAGATAGGAAATGGATAAGTCGCAAGTGAAGTCATGCTGTGGTTGGCGCTGTTGAACAAAAATCGAGCGCCACAAGCGATAGAGCAAAATTTACCAATAATCAGCCTGTCATGGTTAATGGGATAATGGTAAAGAACATTATTCTTTTGAAAATCAACAGGATCATTTACAAAGTCGTTATACATGGTGTAGTCGCCCACGATGATGCTGGGATCAGTAACGACATTTTTCAAATATACAGTTTCCCGATCTTTTGACCGGGGATAAATTTTTTGTTTGTCCATCATAATTCGTTATCCTCCTTAGAAATCAAGTCAGCCATGCGGATGACAGATAGTTTTGATTTTTTGACATTCACTAAAGTTTCCTGTTTACATTTCGGGCAATACAGTGGAAAATTGATAAGCTCTGTATCTTGACGCACTTTAAGTCTGGTCTTGCTCCCACATATGGGGCATAGAAGCCATACCATCCGATCCATCATAGACTTTCCCCCTTGTGGCTTGATTGAATGAGCGTTTTGTGTTCCCATTTTCTACTTGTGAAATAGAGTAAACCTACAATAGCAGGTAAGACTGGAGAAAGCGCCTGGCCGTAATAAATCCCGGAAAAGCCCATATTAAGTACAAAGGCCAAGAGCCAGCTCACAGGCAAACGCACAATAACCGCGTCCAGTAAAGCGTTAATCATAGCAACATTTGCCGCACCGACACCAATAGCAAAGGAGTCCAAAGTGTACATAACGGCATAAATCAAACTATTTATACTGCAACAGACACGCAGATAGTAAACTCCATCGTTTACTACTTCCGGGGTGGTACTACCAAAAAGCAAAATCAATGGTTCAGCAAAAAACTGTACGCCAATTACGACAACGAGCGTTACAGCAACATTCATCACTAAACTGATTTTTACTACTTTACGGGCGCGTTCAATTTGTCCAGCTCCCATGCACTGCCCTACCATCGCTGTAACTGCCTGTCCAATAGCCCAGCAGGGCATACCAGCAAAGGTGTTGATTTGCAAGCCTACATTCGATGCAGCAGATACAGCAGTACCAAACTGATTGAGCATCCCTGCCACAAGCAGATAGGCCGTGTTGACTACGACCATTTGGATGGCCGTGGGCAGTCCGACTTTCACGATGGCGGCCAGCTTATCCCATTGAAGCGTAAACTTTCCGCGATTTTCCATAGAGAAAAATATTTTATGCCGCTTCAAATAGAATAGAGAAATCACAAAGGAAATTCCCTGCGCGGTAATCGTTGCGTAAGCCGCTCCTGCCGTTCCCATTCCTAATGGGCCCACCAAGATAATGTCTAAAACGATATTGATGACGGTAGCAATTCCCACAAAATAGAGGGGAGATTTAGAATCCCCAAGCCCCTTGAGTACAGAGCAGACAGCATTATATCCAAAGATGAACACAGTTCCACAACAAATAATTTTCATATAGTCGCAGGCATCTTGATATGCGTCTGCTGGAACATTTAACATCTTGAATAACGGCTGGCAGGTTGCCAGACTCACAATAGTCACAAGCAGGGAAGATACCAGCGAGAGCAAGGCCAGCATTTGAAAAGACTCCGTCTGTCCCTTTTTATCGTCTGCCCCCTTATATTGAGCAATCAACACGGCTCCGCCCATCGTCATACCAATACAAATTGAATTGATGATATAGCACAATTTAGAAGCATTACCAATGGCCGCAAGACCCGTATCGCCTACAATTTGGCCGACTACAAGCATATCTACTACATTGTAAAATGATTGCAGTGTATTTGCTAAAAGCAACGGGAAAGCGAAAGCGGCCAGTTTTTTCGGCACACTTCCGGTCAACAAACTATGTTCTTCAGTCATATCTATTTCCTCCAAAAAGAAAAAGGGCACACTACATCGTGCGCCCTTTGCATAGTCACTTAACAAAATAAGCATAGCAAAAGGCCACAAACAAAACATTGTCTGTGGCCTAAACAGTCAATTATCTATCGTTGATCTGATAAAAAGGGTATAAAAGCCAAAGACAGTCCTATCTCTGCCTTGGCCTTTCCGCTTTATAGATCAACTTTCCGAAAAGGCTCCGCACAATGTTTCGTGGTATAAACTTGTGTGGAGCCGAAGTCAATACAAAATTTTCCGAACAACATCGTACTCACCTCTTGCATAGTCATATTATTTTTATTATAATCAGTTCTCCCCTTGTTGTCAAGTCAGCAAGGCCATCTTAGATTGCAGGTTAGGTGAAAATAATTAGTCAGTGGTATGAAATACACAATCGTTCAAATAATAACACCTGAAATGTAAAATTACATTAGGTGATATTATGAAGATTGAGAGAGATAATCGACGATTTGATTTTCACGATATAGGGCTCGCCATCAAGCGGGCAAGGGAGGCCAGCGGAATGACGCAGGAGCAACTGGCCTATATTGTTGACCGGGCTCCGCGCACCATCATGTATAACGAGAATGACGGCCAGCACCCCAGCCTCAACACCTTTTGCATTTCAGACAGAAAACAATACCGACAACAACGTGCAGCATTTGGGGCTGGATTGTGCATTTGCAGACAGCACTGCGCTGTCAATGGGATAAATGTCGGAAAAATAATTTGCTGTTTGTGTCTCCCTCAATTCGCTGTCCGACAATATGCCTGCCGATGCTGAAATTCCGATACCAGTTGGCACACACCTGCGGAGGAACATTTTGCAGATTCTCCTTTTCAGGCTCCACTCCTTCTGCCGTCCACTCATAGGTATTGTCATCCCCACCCGCCTCATTCCGCTCAAAGATATAAGTCCGCTCTCCCTTAAGCGCTTTCCCCAGATGCTCCAGCAGCACCTCCAGCGACTGATCCGGCGTCTTCTCCAGCAGGGCCACACGAAGCCCCTCATTGATGACAGCCTCCAGATTCTGAACGCTTTTCATCCCGCTGTGCTGACCACGGTTCCTGTCAACCGGCACTTCTTTACCCGCCTGTCCCCAAAACTCTTTTGAATTCCCTATCCCTGCATCCTCCCTGTGAACCGCTTCCTGACCCAACCGATACGCCGCAAAAGCAACTGTTTCAGTGTCATAATACCATGTATTTCCCAATCACGTCAATACAGAGGTTCCTCACAGATTGATGCGTTTCCCCTGATATAAAGCAATATTGATTAAATATCCTACTCTTGTAAAAACAACAGCTTCCCCTCAGAAAACTGCAGATAATCCGGCAGCCCTCTTTCGGAAAGCTCTTGCCACTTATCTTTTTGTACGAACCAGCAAAGGGATTCCCCTCCCCTGCGCCCTTCTTCTGTTTCTGGTTTAAGATAATACTTCCACTCAAAAGGAAGCTCTGCCCTGCTTTCCACTTGCACCCGGATACAATTCTTCTGCCGCTTCCCCCATATCGGGACAAATTCATGGGCCCGGAAACCGACGGCCGACGTATCCCCGGGAATTTCCCTTACCGTATGCAGCGTAATGCCAAAATCCAATGCCCGCATTGAATGCGGGTTCAGAATTTCCACCCTTGATATATTCTTACAGCCAGTCAGCCTGGCTGCGGCAATTTTCCGGGGATTTTCAAAGATATCTTTGCTTTTTCCAAAAACAGCGGCTTTTCCGTCTTCCATAATAAGCAAATCTTCACTGAAGCGGTAGATTTCATCCCGGTTATGGGAAACCAAAATAGCAGTTCCCTGATAATCGTCCAGCATCGTAAGAAGCTCCTGCTCCAGCCTGTCGCGGAGGAACCCGTCAAAAGCCGTGTAAGGCTCGTCCAGAAGAATCATCTCCGGCTCATAGGCCATAATCCTTGCAAGCGCAGTCCTCTGCTGCTGCCCTCCGGAAAGCTCCCCGGGAAGCCGTTTTTCCAGCCCGGCAAGGCGGAATCGTTCTGTCATTTCCCGAACCCGCCTTTTCCTTTCCGCCTTGTTTCCCTTTATGCCTGCAGCGATATTCTCTTCCACGGTCATGGCGGGAAAGAGTGCATAATTCTGGAAAAGATAGCCGACATTTCTCTTTTGGGGCTTTATATTAATCCTGCTTTCTGAATCAAAAAGTATACGCGGACCCAGTTGGATTCTTCCTTCCCCAGGAGTCTCGATCCCGGCAATTATCTTCAAGGTCATGCTCTTCCCGCAGCCGGAAGCCCCCAGGATCCCGATGCGTTTTGCGCTGCTTTTCACCTGCAGTTCTATAGAAAATCCTTCCCATTTCCTTTTTATTTCTATATATACTGCCATCCTTTACTCCCGCCATTTCCTAATATTTTTCCTTCTTTTCCCTGCGGCCAGATTCATAAAAAAAACAGCCATAAAAGCAATAAAAAGGACAATTGCCACCCACACGCCTGCTGTCTGGTAATCTCCGTCCTGAATCACCATGGCGATTTTCTGGGATATGGTTCCCGTCTTTCCCGGAATATTTCCTGCCAGCATGGAGGTCGCGCCGTATTCCCCCAGTGCCCGTGCAAAGGTCAGGATAGTCCCGGAAACAATGCCCGGCCCCGCTTCCGGAAGCACAACCTTTCGGAAAATCTGGAATTCCGACATGCCCAGGGTTCTTCCCGCGTAGATCAGGTTTCCATCTACCTGCTCAAATGCCGCGCGGGCATTTCTGTACATCAGGGGAAAGGCAATGACACTCGCCGCAATGACGCATCCAAGCCAGGTCTGCACCACTTTGATATTAAAATTCTGGAACAGAAATATTCCCAGGGGCCTTCTTCTGCTAAATAACAGCAGCAGGAAAAATCCTGCCGCCGTCGGCGGAAGCACCAGCGGCATCGTCAGAATCCCGTCTGCAAGCGCTTTCTTTGCCGGCGGCAATTTCATCACTTTCTCTGCTGTAAATATGCCGGCAAAAAAACAGATTATTGTCGCAGCAATCCCTGTTTTTAAAGAAATATATAAGGGGCTCCAATCCAAATTTTTCAAAACAGCCATGATTGTTTACTCCACATCCGTATTAAAATAATAGCTCTCAAACACTGTTTTTGCCTGATCGGACAGAATAAAATCCAGGAATTCATCCGCCGCCCTGTCCTGGGCTTCGTCAGCCTCCTCGTTGGCCACCCGGGCAATCGGATAAATCACATTTCCTGTCAGCTCATAGCTTACGGTTTCCAAAATATCAAGCTCATCCTCATAGCCATAAATATCCGAATAATAAGTGGTTCCGACTTCGCAGGAACCCTCCACAACCGCGGACAATACCTTGCTTACATTATCCTGCTCGCTGATTTCCACACCGCCGAGTGCATCGGATACCTGCCGCGTCGTAATTGCCGACACGTCTTCGGATTCCTCTAAAATACCGCACCGCACTAACGCCTGTCTCGTATACTTCCCCACCGGGACACTTCCTCCTGCCAGCGCAATACTCTCTGCATCTTTGAAAGAATCAAGTCCCTTTACCTTTGTGCCGCTGTCCTTTCGCGTTACCACAACCAACTGGTTATTGACTACGTTGGCCCGGGTGCCCCCTTTCATAAGGCCGTCTGCTTCCAGCTGATCCATTTGCTTTTGCGCCGCTGAAAAGAAAATATCACATTCGTATCCCTCTTCAATCTGGATGAGAAGCGTACCGGAGCTGTCCGCATTATAGGTAATCTTTACCTCCGGGTGCTCTTCCTGATACATCTTCCCCAGTTCTGTCATGACCGTATTAAGGCTTGCCGCAATAAAAACCTGAATCTCTGTTTCTTTCCCGTTGTTGTCAGCTTCCTTTTCCTTATCCGGATGATTCCCGTCTGTTTTGACTCCTTCCCGATTGTTCCCTGTTGCAGCTTCCCCCTCCGGATTGCTTCCGCCTGTCTCCGTCCTTTCCAGGTTGCCTTCAGCCGCTGCCCCTCCCGCTGCTTCCGTTTCCCTGCTTCCTCTATTTCCCGTGCAGCCGGCAGAGACAAGCGCCATTCCCATTACGGACAACATGACCAATATCCTTTTTTTCATTTTATTTTACGCCCCTTCTTTATTTCCCTCCACACTCTCCTTCCGTCCCTCTCAGGATTCCAAGGCCATGCCCTAATGATGGCAGGATATATTCCAGACTCTCCCTGACCGCCTTGGGACTTCCCGGAAGATTTACAATCAGCGTCTTTTTTCGTATTCCCGATACTGCCCGGCTCAACATGGCTCTGTCTGTAATTGACAGAGAATGTATCCGGATTGCCTCTGCGATTCCCATAGCCATCCTGTCACAGACAGTTTTTGTGGCCTCCGGCGTTACGTCACGCTCGGAAAAACCTGTGCCGCCCGTGGTAAAAATGACATTTACCTGACGTTGATCCGATAAACGCATCAGTTCCTTTTTCAGCTTTTCCTCCCCGTCCGGGAGCAGAAGGCTCTCGGTAATCTCATATCCTGCCTCTGTAAGAATGGAACAGGCTGCCGGGCCGCTCTTATCCTCCCGTTCTCCTTTAAAGCCCTTATCGCTGAGTGTGATTACTGCAGCGGTAAACGGCTTCCTGGCATCAAAAGCAAGCCTTCGTATCTCATCCCCGGGACGGATTACCCCGCCTTTTACTACCTTGGCAAATACACCTTCCCGGGGCATGATACAGTCTCCCACCGCCTTATATATGGCACAGTGGTTGTGGCATTCCTTTCCGATCTGGGTAAGCTCTAAGATTGCCTCCCCGATTGCGAACCGGGTTCCCACCGGAATTTTCCTGAGGTCAAAACCTTCCACGACCAGATTTTCCCCAAATATCCCGAAATCCACCTCTGCCCCTCTTGTCTTGAATTCTTCGATTTTTTCCTGTGCAAGAAGGCTTATCTGACGGTGCCAGGTTCCTGCGTGGGCGTCTCCCTCGATTCCCTGGTTCTCCAGAAGTATTGCATAGGGAACCTCTGTTTTCCGGGTGCCCTTTTTTTGGCTTACACAGATTGCCATGATTTTTCCCGTCTTCGTTTCCTCATTCTTTTCCCTGTCCCTATCCATTTTCACTTCCATTTCCTTCATCCTCCGATCTGTACCATCTGCCTTCCTTCCGTAATTTGTTCCTCTGTTGCAAAACAGTGTCTTTCCGGCTTCCGGCTGATTGCCTCCCTGACGGCGTTTTTCAGTTCTTCTCTCTTTTCCTCGCCATTCGCATATACCGGGTTACGAACGATCTCCTTAATATCCACAGAACTCCCATAACAGAGACAAGGCTTTAATTCTCCCTTTGCCGTCAGGCGGATACGGTTGCAGCTTCCGCAGAACTGCCCATGCACCGCACTGATAAAGCCGATACTTCCTGAAAACCCGGGAATCCGGTAATACACTGCCGGCCCGTTCCCATGAAACGTCTCATCTGGCTTTATCCCAGGGTATTTTTCCTTCAAATTCAGAAGCACTTCCTCCCCGGAAACTCCTTGATATTTTTTCCCGAGACCTATGGGCATCATCTCAATGAAACGGACATCTGCCGGCACGTCTTTTGCAAGCTCTGCGAGAGACATCCATTCCCGGTCATGGATTCCTCTTTGGAGCACACTGTTTATCTTTACCTTCAATCTCTTTTTCAGCGCGTAACCGATACCGGCTTTTACTGCAGGAAGCACATCAAAGCCGGTAATCTGCTGATATAGCTTCTCGTTTAACGTATCCAGGCTGATATTTACCGCGTCAAGGCCGTTTTCCAAAAGCTTGTCCAGATATCGTTCAAGAAAGAAACCATTTGTGGTAAGGGTAACTTGCCGGACACCGGGAATTTTTTTAATCATCCCCACCAGTTCCGGACAGCCGGGGCGGACCAGCGGCTCGCCACCGGTAATCTTAAAATCCCGGACTCCTAACTCTGCGGCGGCCTGACAGACCAGGACAATCTCCTCAAAAGCCAGAATTTCCTCCGCCGGCGCCAGCTCAATCCCCTTTTGGGGCATGCAGTAATGGCATCTCAAATTGCACCGGTCTGTAATGGAAATGCGCATATAGCTGATTTCCCTCCCAAAACTATCCCTCATTCCTCTTCCCTCCCGGGCGTGTTTCCCAAACATCCTTTTGCTGCAATATCCTGTCCGCGATCCGACCGGTCTCTTCAAATCCGGCTGTATCCTCCTGATAGTCTTCCGGATTCCTGTCTGTCACAATCAAAAATCTCCCTTCCGGATTGGAGACAGGCTGAACGGAAATCCCTTCCCGGATCACCTCTATCTTCGGAAAGCTTTTCTCCTTCATTCCCTCAATGAAAATAACATCTGCCTCCGGAAATATCCGGATTAATGATTGTTCCCGCTCCCCGGTCCCTGTCTTGTGTACAAAGATCCGGGAATCGGAAAAAACCGCTGTCCCATATGCTCCGGCCTTCTTTAGCCGGTCACTATCCGTCCCCGGGATATCGCAGGAAAAATCGTGACCGTCATGTTTGATCACGGCAACCTTCTTCCCCCGCGCCACAAGTTCTTCTACCAGCCCTGCAAGCAAAGTCGTTTTCCCGGAATTTTTCACGCCGCAGACCGCTACAATTTTCTGCCCTGCTTTTTGCACGAGTTTTCCTCCTGTCTGCCTTCTATAATAAAACAATCCATACCCTGTCTCCCTTTTTTAATGCCGCCGTCCCTGCCGGAATCTCAATCAGGCAGTTGCAGCCGCACATGGAACTTAAAATTCCCGAGGCGTTTGAGCCTTCCGGAATCCTTACCTTCCCCTCCTCGTAAAACGCACGGACATACCGGGTCACGCCGCTCCGTTTTGGGAACTCACTCTCTGACACGGCGCTCAGCCTTAAAAGCTCCGGCGCCTTTCTCCCCGCCATCTTTGCCAGGACGGGCCTTACCAAAAGTTCAAGATTGACAGCCGCGCCAAAAGGATTCCCTGACAGGCAGATCAGTAGTTTCCCTCCATATTGTGCACACAAGGTCGGCATACCCGGCTTGATGGCAATTTTCCAGAAAATCCGTTCGCAATCCAGGAGTTTTAATACCTCATGCATAATGTCCTTTTTTCCGACCGATACCCCGCCGGTTGTGACAATGATATCTGCCTTTTCTCCGGCTTCTCTAATCCACGCCGCAGCTTCCTCTGGCTTGTCTCCTGTCCGCCCTTTCCGGATTACCTCTGCCCCAAGAGCAGTCAGCCTGGTCGCCATTGTATACAGATTAGCATCATAGATTTTTCCTGGTTTCCGTTCCTCACCCGGAAGGACAAGTTCATCTCCCGTCGTAAGCACCGCTGCCCGTACCCTGCGAAAAACCCGCACCTTTTCCCGGCCAAGGCTTGCCAGTGTCCCCAGTTCTATTGCCCCGAGCTTTGTCCCCTTTTCCAATACTTGTGTCCCTGCCCGGTAATCCTCTCCGGCAAAACAATAATTTTCGTAGGCTCCGACTTCCCGGTAAACCTCCACTTTCTCCTCGCCATAATCTGTATCCTCCTGCCTGACGATACAATCCGCCCCTTCCGGGACAGGAGCGCCTGTCATAATCCTTATGGCCGTTCCTTTCTCCACCCGCATGCCGCTTACCTGACCGGCATCCACCTCATCAATCACTGAAAGCCTGGCCGGGCGTTCCTTCGACGCTCCCGCTATATCCCCGCTTCTTACCGCATATCCGTCCAAAGGCGAACGCGCAAACGGCGGCTGATCCTGCCCGGCGAAAATATCTTCCGCCAGGGTCCTGCCGCCTCCCTCCCAAAGCGGGATTTCTTCCGTATCTCTGACTGTCTCTGTCTTCGCAAGAAGCAGTTCTTGTGCCTGCTTTAATGTCAGCTCACCCATCCCTTACCAACCTTTCATATTCCTCTGTTGTATTGATATTTTGAAGCATTTCTTCAAATATTTTCTGCCCCGACAGATCTGCATAGAAAATATTCAGCCGTTTAAGCGCATCTCGGATGCGGTAATTCCCTGCCCTGATCTGCTCCTCAAACAGCTTTGCCGTACCCGTCCGGTAAATGGCTGCCAAGGGGTGAAGCCTGCCGTCCAAAACCGGCACCACGCCGTCATAAAGACCCCCCTTTTCTTCTGCATCGGAGATTTTTTGCTTCAGACAGCAAAATAACTCTGCTTTCAGAAACGGCATGTCACAGGCAGCCACCGCCAGCCACCCGCATTCACAGGCTTTAAGCCCTGCATGAATGCCGCCAATCGGTCCGCAGCCCGGGTAAAGGTCCGTGACAACCGGACAAACACTGCTGTCCTTTCTTATCTCGCTCCCGTAAGATATTCTTACCCGGATCGTTTCCTTTTGCAGTTCTTTTATGATTCTTTGCGTGAATGTCTCCTTCTTATAAGTAAGAATCCCCTTGTGGATGCCTCCCATCCTTGTACTCCTGCCACCTGCAAGAACCAACCCTTCCGCCTGCATGAAATCCTCCTGATAAAACGTATATAAAATGGGCCCGTTTACAATCGAGTAGGGAAGAGTCATCTTTCCTACTCGCCGCGCCGGGCGCCCGTCAGCTTTGGCTGACATCTTCCTTTGGGCGCCCGTGCGCAGAACAAAGAGTCCGGCAAGCCGGACTCTCGCGCCGGAGCGCGGCTGCGACAGCAGCCATCTTCCTTTGCGCGGAGTGCGCATCCAAAGCGGAGCGTTTTTGTATCATAGGACGCACTTTCCTATGATATAAAAAAGAGCAGGGAGACACAAAGTCCCCCTACTGCTTTTGGAGTAACCCTTCAGAAACAATACGGCTGCTTCGTGTTCTTTTTTTCATCCGAATCCCCTGCCGCAAGCAACGAAGAATCCGGCTCCCGCGGCAGCCGCCAGGCGGGCATGCAAATATGCCCGTCTGCCCCACTGTCTGCGGGAATAAGGAAGGCCCATGCGTTTCCACATAAACCCTGGGGATAAAAATACAGGATTATCCCGGCTCAATATCCTATCCTTATCCATTGGATATGACTTAGATACTTTCGCTCAAAGAACCAATATTCTGTTATTTTCTCTGTTACTTTCTTTCCACTTTAAGCGCCATCATCAGGAAATTCAGAAGCACAAACCCCACAATCATGGTCGTTAAGTAAACCTGAATGCCCCCCAGCTGGGATACCGCCGCCCCCAATGCTTCCTTCCCCGTCCCCGCAAGATAACCACTCATCTTATTGGTAGCGACGATTCCGATACACATCGGGAATGTCATTCCCGCAAAACCGGGCGTAAAGGAAAAAGCAAAGAATTTCGGCAGCTTAATCACCACAAATACCAGGGAAGCCAATACACACACATACAGGATATATACCAATATCGGGTTTGGCGCCCCGGACAGGTTCAGATAGCTCACCAGACACAGGCTGCAGGGTGCCAGAAGAACCGCCATCGTATGATACACCGGCGGCTTTACCTCCACAGTAACAAGCCTTCTGAGCATAAATGGCAAGATCACAAAATAAACCGCAATCCCATAATACAACACACACATAAGAAGTGGACGGATTCCCATAGCGCCTCCTACCACACTGCTCACCATAATTCCGTTATAAGTCACGAACCAACTGGGCACGAATGTGTGAATATCCCTCTTTGCTATCACATTTCTGTAGGTAAATACCAAAATATGCACGGCATGGATAAAAACCGCAACGATCAGCATTCCTTTTCCCAATGCCGGCACATAGTCAAAATAATAACTTCCCAGAAGCATAAGCACCATGGTAAATCCTGCATACAAACTACAGGGAACGACTGCCTCATATTCTTTTTTGCAGACCTTTGGGTATTTGACGAGCTTTACCACATATAATAAAAGAATTACGGTAGCCGTCCACATAGTCAGGTGCCTGATCCACGGATATCCCATGCCGGAATACACATTTCCAAGGGTCAACGCTCCCACAAATGTAGGAAGGACCGGTACAGGCATTCTCTCTAATCTCTCCATATTTTCACTCCTCATCCTTCGTCATTCATAATAAAATTCAAAATTGTCTTTCATGTGGAAAAAATCGGAATAATCAATATCAAATACCGGCTTTTTGACTTTGGAAATATCAATTTTTCTTGCAATCAACTGCTGCAGGATACCGCCGTATGCCAGATCCCCCTGCAATACCGCGCCGATGATTTTTCCGTTCTTATGGATAATCTTTTTGTAAGACTCCTTTGTTTCCCTGATTTCTGTCCTGGCCTCCGGATCGTCTGCGTTGACATCCCCCAGCGACATGCTCGGGATCCCCAGGAAATTCATCGTGGCTTTACTGGCAAAGAAATCGGTCATAGCCCGTTTCTCCCCTGCCATATTGCCTGCCGCAATAATCCCCTCCTTCACGGCCACCGGCCAGATCGGGCTGGTTCCTGACACGTCGCCCGCGCCGTAAATATCATCGTCACTGGTTTTTCCGGTTTCATCATAGACAAGCCCAAAACGGCTGAGTCCTATTCCGGAACCTTCAAGAAATTCTACATTGGAACGCACCCCGGCGGTCACGACCACAAAATCACAGGGAAGCCTTTTCCCGTCTGTTAAGATAATCTCCGTAATCCGGTGATTCTCGTCCAGTATGGCTTCCGCGATCCCTACGCCATAATATTGGCTGACCCCCCGCTTTTTGAATGCCTCCTGATAAGTTGTGGCGGCGCGCTTGTCCAATTGTCTGGACAAAAGCCACCCGGCCATTTCCACCATTGTCACGGAGACTCCCAACTCCAAAAAGCCGCTGGCACAGTCAAGGCCCACGAGCCCCGCCCCCATAACGACGATATGCTTTGCCGTTTTTGCCGCTTCCCTCAGGACTTCCATATCCTCAATATTGCGGAAACCTGCAACGTTTGCCGCCTCTTTCAGATTTTTCACCGGCGGTATGAAGGTATGGGAGCCGGTGGCAATCAGAAGCTTATCATAAGAAACCTCTTCTCCGTCCTCTAAAAGAACCTTCTTTTCTTCTCTCTTTAAGCCGACGCAGTTCCTGCCCTTCATCCACAAAACATGGTAAAGTGTTTCAAAGTCCTTTTCCGCAAAGCAGAGCTTGTCCATATCCCGTTCTCCCCCAAGATAGTGATGGAGAATACAGCGGGAGTAGATGGCCTCATCTTTAGAGATGAGGACGATTTCTGCCTCCTTATCCAGACGCCTGAGTTCCCTTACCCCATTGATTCCTGCTGCCGAGGAGCCCAATACCACATATCTCATCCCTTATACCTCCTCTACCGTAATCGCCTTCATGGGACATTTTTCCACGCACATAGGCTTTGCACTTTTATCCTCGCTCCGGTGCACGCACATATTGCATTTCATAATCTCTGTCTTTTTCACGCTGTCATGCTTTAAAATCCCGTAAGGGCAGGACATGATACACATGTAACAGCTTGCGCACTGGTCCTTGTCATACTCTACATACCCGGTCACAGGATTTTTTTTCATCGCGCCGGTCATACACGTATACACACATTCCGGCCTTTCGCAATGACGGCAGAAGATTGGCGCCGGGCGTGTCTCACTGTCAATCGTCACACGGTTCCTGGCATCTCCGCTCTGGGTTTCATGGCTTACCACACACGCTGTCACACAGGTAAGGCACCCGATACATCGTCCACGATCTATTTTAATCCGATACATAATTCCCTCCTGAAATCTTTCCTGATAACCATTCCGATAACACCTGAATGGTTACCTTTCCTGTCGTTGCTGCAAAAGTCTTGACTCTTTATGGCACTCTCTTATTTCTCCTCATTCGCCGGAGGCTCTTTCTCAAACCGGACCGGAGTTGCCTTATAGGACGGTTCCTTGGAATAGGTATCATATAACGATGGTGTCAGCTTATTGCATTCTATATAATGAATCGGTGCAAATAATTCACGATAACCTATATTTTCCGTAACCTTTACCAAAAATACCGCTTCCTGCCCGTTCACGGAAAATACCCGTATCCGGTCATTTTCCGCAATGTCATTCTCACCGGCAAGCGTCGGGTTCATATAAAGATACGCCTTTTTCACCGAAACATCCTCGACAAATTTTACTTCCTTTGTGCGGCTCTGGGTATGCCACTGTCCCACGCTTCCGCGGCCGGTATTTAAGATAAAGGGATATTTTTCACTTGCCGGAAGCGGGTTCTCCCTTACCTCCTCGAAGACAAACTGCGCCTTTTTTGACGGGGTGAAAAAGTTCCCGTCGCCATAGAGGCGGCGCTGTTCTTCTTTGTTTTCCTCTTCCCTGCCTTCCGGGTAAGGCCACTGAATGCCATGTGAATTCTCCAGCGCCTCCCAGGTAATCCCCGTGATATCACAGGGCATATTCCGGGAACACTCCCGCATCAGGTTAAAGCAGTCTTTCGGCGTCTCCCAGCCTTTTAAGGCATCACCCATGCCGAGCGCCTTTCCCACTCCCAGGATCGCTTCATAATCCGATATTTCATGCTCCCCACGGGCAAGCACCGGACGCATGGCCGAAAGCCTGCGCTCCAGGTTGATGTAAGTCCCCTCCTTTTTGATTCCCGGGACAACCGGAAAGAATACGGTGCAGTCCTCCGCGCTTTCTATCGTGTCATAGATATCCTGTACGACAAAAAGTTCCAGCTTTTTCGCTGCCTCGGCAAAGGTTTCGTTATTCGTCCAGCTATGTCTCGGATTTGTACATAAAATCCAGAGTCCTTTAATCTCTCCGGCATTGATTCCCTCGATAATCTGGTTGTATGTTTTGGTGGGCTTTTCAGCCAGCATACTTTCCGGAACGCCCAATACCTGTGCCATCCGCTTTCTTCTTGCGGGATTGGTAAAATCGCCTCCGCCGAAGAAGACAGCCGTGTTGCTGTAAGCACGGGATCCCATGGCGTTGCACTGTCCGGTAATGGAATTCGCCCCGGTTCCCGGCTTCCCGATATTGCCGGTCATAAGCGCCAGGTTAATGATTGCCTGTGCCGTGCGTACCGCCTCATAGCCTTGGTTTACCCCCATTGTCCACCAGAACGATACGCGCTTCCCGCTATGGATCAGCTCCACAAGCTCCAGAATCTGTTCCCGGGAAAGACCTGTCCCTTCTGCGCCCCGCTCTAACGTGTAGGGCCTTACAAATTTTTGGAATTCCTCGAATTTCTCCGTATGCTCTACAATAAATTTATGATCCAGATAATCCTTTTCAATCAGCTGGCCGGCTATGGTATATAAGAGCAGCAAATCGCTTCTCCATTTTAATCCGTACCAGTAATCCGCATTCATGGCAGTCTCGGATTTTCTCGGGTCAATCACGATAATTTTATGCCCTTCTACCTGATTGTTCCGCACCCTGCCCCACAAAATCGGGTGTGCCACGACAGGATTGGCCCCGATAAAAATGATCCTGTCCGAAAGTTCCAGATCCTTCAAGGTAAAACCCGGAGCGTCAAAACCGTAGCTCTGTTTATGTGCCACAACTGCCGTCGCCATGCAGAGCCTTGTATTCCCGTCCACGTTCGCCTTCAGATAATTTCTCATCACATGCCCGAAGAGGGCAAATTCCTCTAAGGTAAGCTGTCCCGTGCTGATGCCTGCCACACTTTCCGGGCCGTATTTCTCCTGCAGTTCTTTCAGCTTATTCGCTACATGCGAAAATCCTTCTTCCCAGGAAACCTCCTGAAAGCTTCCGTCTGTTTTGCGGATCTTCGGAAGGCTGTTTGGCTTGACGGTCTTCTGCTGCTTATCAAGAGACAGTCCCTTGATACAGCAAAACCCGTCATTGACCGGATACCCCTTTGTCGGCACTGTCTTGACAATCTGGCCATCCTCCACATAGAAATCCAGATTACAGTCCAGGGCACAGTAATTGCAGGTTGATTGTATCTTTCTCATGGCTCCTCCTATCTGTCAAAATAATTTCCGTTCTGGTAGGTTATTCCTTTAAATGAGAATATTTTACCAGTAAATACGCAAAAATTCCGTGATGTAAGTCACGGAATTTCCACAAGTTACAGATATTCTTTTTTGCTGTTATTGGATCTCCCCCGTCCGGTAAAACGCGGATATTCTTTGCGGATTTATGATAATGATCCGCTTTCCTTTCATCTGGATCAGCCGATAATCCACAAGAGTCCGGCAAAGCCTTGACGCAGTTTCTCTCGGTGTCCCCAGCATATCGGCAAGAAAGGTAACGGAAAGATTGATATTGATTTCTATCCCCTCCGGCACGTTGACGCCGAAATCCCTGGCAAGCTTCCAGAGCTTTGCCGCAAGCCTGCGCTCCATGTAGATACTTTCCATCGTATTTTTAAGCTGATGGCCAAGCCGCCAGACCTTCCGCTCCTGAGCCGCAAGCACTGCCCGGGTCAGGGCAAAATCCTGCTGCATGCAGCGCACAAAACGATCGGCAGGGATAATAAAAATACGGCTTTTCTCAATGGTTTCACAATAGGTGGCAGAATGATGCTCATTCAGCACGTGCTCATTGAGCAGTGCGCCACGGCCAAAAATAAATAATATCTTTCGGTTTCCGGTATGGGTCAGATTATAGACGATAGACTTTCCGTCTATCTGTATATAAATCTGTTCTAACGGTTCCTTTGCACGGATAATCAGGCTTCCCTTTGGGAATTCCTGTATTTTACCGTACTTTCTGAGTTTTTGCAGCGTATCGGGCGCCACTTCTTTAAAAAGCGCTAATCCCTCTGTCATTTGTACCTGAATACCAATAACCTCCTTCCCATTGTCCTATTGCCTTTCATATATCCCGCTCTTTCCTCCGCTTTTCTTTTCCAGGCGGATATCTTGGATCACCATCCCCTTATCCATGGCTTTACACATGTCATAGATGGTAAGGAGCGCCACCGACACGCCGGTTAGAGCCTCCATTTCCACCCCGGTTTTCCCCTCGGTCTTTACCGTACAGACCGCTTCGATTTCGCAGCTTTCCTCCAGCATCCGAAAATTCACCATTGCTTTTGTCAGCGATAGCATATGACATAAAGGAATCAGATTAGCCGTCTGCTTTACCGCCATAATCCCTGCCACCCTGGCAACTCCCAGTACATCCCCCTTTGCAGCCGTACCGTTTTTTATTGTCTCATAGATTTCCCGGCTTACCTGAATCCTGCCGCTTGCAGATGCCTCCCGCTCTGTGATCCTTTTCTCCGTCACATCAACCATGACGGCATTTCCTTCCTGGTCAAAATGGGTCAGGGCCATTTAACAATCGCCTCCCTTTCCAAATCCACAATTGGGAAAGGTGCATACCGGGCAAGACAGGCACAGTCCTCCTTCTCCCAGCGTGGAGATATCCTTTTCTTTCAATTTTTCTCCTGCCATAATCCGCGGAAGCACCAGATCAAAAATCGTTCTTTTCGCATACATTACACAGCCCGGAAGCCCCATAATCGGTATGTCTCCCTGATCATATGCCAAAAGAAACATTGCCCCGGGAAGCACCGGGGCCCCATAGGTTACGATTGCAGCTCCCGTATTTTTAATCGCCAGCGGCGTGCGGTCATCCGGATCCACACTCATCCCTCCCGTACACAGAATCATATCCGCCCCCTTTTCCAGCAATCTCCGGATACAGGCAGTAATCCGCTCATGGTTGTCGTCACTTATCTCATGTCCGATAATTTCCACATGATATTCGGCCAGCTTTTCTTCAATCACCGGAGTAAACGTATCCTGAATCCTTCCATAATACACTTCATTTCCTGTTGCCACAATTCCTGCTTTTTTCTGTAAAAAGGGCATGAGTTCAAAAATGGGTTTATCCCCGCATATCTCTTTTGCCCGTTCCATCTTTTCCTTCTCAATCATAAGCGGAATAATTCTTGTTCCTGCGATTTTCTCCCCTGCTTTCACCGGAAAATTCCCATGTCTGGAGGCAATCATCATCTCTCCCAGCCCGTTGATGCGATTCAAGCGGTTCTTATCTACCTTAAGCAAGCCGTCGCATTCTGCAATGACTTCAATTTTCCCTTCCTTTACCTCCGACGGACGCATATGTTTATTGGCACAGAAGGAATACAGAATCTCTGCCGCCTCATTTTCATGGAGCATATTCCCATTGTTCTCCCACACATAGAGATGATCCTTACCTATGCTTAACAATACCGGAATATCCTCTTCTGTAATTACATGTCCTTTGCGAAATACCGCGTCTTTTGTCACTCCCCTGATAATCTGGGTAACATCATGGCAAAGCACATGTCCTACCGCATCCTTTGTTCTAATCTCTTTCATAACCTTTTCACCTTTTCACGAAGATATGCTCTGGAGCTTCTTTGTACCTGTATGAACCATTCCATTATACCACACTGCTTCTTCCCTGTATATCCCTCCAGCCAGTCTGGCTTTTTGTTTCATCTTACCATAAAACTTGTGATTGTGGCAAGATAATATCAGAAGCCTGTTTTGCTTCGACTTGTCCTGCAGCCTTACCCTCATGCATGACCTTATCGGAGATTCCTGTTCGTCAGACCAGAGATTTGTCCGTGAGTTAGCATGTTCCTCACATCCAGCTTCCTTCAGATTCCACCTCACGATGGACACCCTTGCCTTCGGCTATATCCTTCCCACTACCGGGCGGATTCCGGACTTGCACCGGTTAGAAACGTACGCCGCCAGGCGCACAACAGAAAAGGTGCGTAAACTCCGATGTTTACGCACCTTTTCTATCTCTATAAACCCCTTATTCTGAAAGCTCCCGGCCGGACTCGAACCGGCGACCCACGCATTACGAATGCGTTGCGCTACCAACTGCGCTACGGAAGCATCTGCAAAACCTTAAGGACAGTTTCTTTTGTGATCCGGATTTTGTCCTTTGCATAAAAATGCTTTGGACAATGTCCAAAGCATCCTATGACCTCACCGGGAATCGAACCCGGGTTTACGCCGTGAGAGGGCGTCGTCTTGACCGCTTGACCATGAGGCCCTAACCAATGGTATGTACTACCAAGAGTACATCGAGGCGACAAGATTCGAACTTGCGGCCTCTGCGTCCCGAACGCAGCGCTCTACCAAACTGAGCCACGCCTCGATACCTCTGTTAGTATAATACGAATTGTTCTAATTGTCAACACTTTTTTCACAATTTCATCCGATTTCATCCAGGATCGTGTTTAAAATTCATTCCCGCCATCTGCGCGCCCTGAACTGTTACCCAAAATCAAACAGCGACAGCTGATTGCTCTCCGGAAGTTCGCCCAAAAGCCCCATATCCGCCATCAGATCTGTCAGGCTCTTGCTGATCTTGGCACGGTTACGGAAATCCTCCCGTGACAAGAACTGTCCCTCTGCCGCTGCCTCTACCACGCCCTCTGCCGCTTTCTCTCCCATTCCGTCAATACTCCCTAACGACGGCATCAGCTTGCCGTCAATGATCTGGAAATGGTGTGCCTGTGCCCGATAAATGTCGATCGGCATAAATTCATACCCCCGGGCATACATTTCCTGCACAATCCGCATGTCGCGCAAAGTATCCTGCTCCTTCTTGGAAAGAGTATCCGCCCGCTTCCGGTAATCTGCCAGATGATATTCCAGACGATCTCTTCCCTGGCACATCAGCTCATAGGAAAAACCGCTGGCCCGGATACTGAAAAACGACGCATAATAAGCCAGAGGGTAAAACACCTTACAGTACGCCACCCGCCACGCCATCATGACATAGGCAGCGGCATGTGCCTTGGGAAACATGTATTTGATTTTCAGGCAGGAATCGATGTACCATTGGGGTACGTCATGCTTTTTCATCTCTTCGATCCAGTCCGGCTTCAGTCCTTTTCCTTTGCGGACACTTTCCATGATTGTAAAAGAGAGGCCTTCCTCCAGTCCCTGCTGGATCAGATAGACCATGATGTCGTCCCGGCAGCAGATGGCGGTCTGAATCGTCGCCTGTCCGCTTAAAATCAGATCCTTGGCATTTCCCAGCCACACATCAGTCCCATGTGCTAATCCTGCTATCCGGACCAGATCCGAGAAATATTTCGGCTGCGCGTCGATCAGCATCTGCATGGCAAAATCCGTGCCAAACTCCGGGATCCCCAATGCCCCCAGCTGGCAGCCGCCGATATCCTCAGGCGTAATTCCCAGAGCGGAGGTGTTCTGAAACAGCGACATCACCTCCGGTGAGTCCAGAGGAATATCCTTCACCGGATCCAGCCCGGTCAGATCCTGCAGCATCCGGATCATGGTCGGATCATCGTGTCCCAGAATATCCAGCTTCAGAAGATTGTGGTCAATCGAGTGATAGTCGAAATGAGTCGTCACCGTCTTTGTCGTCATATCGTTGGCCGGCCTCTGCACCGGGGTAAAGGAATAGATCTCCTCTCCGATCGGCAACACCACGATACCTCCCGGGTGCTGTCCGGTAGTCCGGCGCACTCCCACGCAGCCCTGGACGATCCGGTCAATCTCGCAGTTCCGTTTGTGGACGCCCCGTTCTTCATAATAGCGCTTCACATATCCGAACGCGGTCTTGTCCGCCAGGGTGCCGATGGTTCCCGCACGGAAGGTCTGACCCTTCCCAAAGATAACCTCTGTATAGTCGTGAGCCTTGCTCTGATATTCTCCGGAAAAGTTCAGATCAATATCCGGTTCCTTATCTCCTTTAAAACCCAGGAATGTCTCAAACGGAATATCAAATCCGGCCTTGGTAAGCGGAATCCCGCATTTCGGACATGCCCGATCCGGCATATCGCAGCCAGCCATCCCGCCGAATTTCTTAACCTCCTCGGAATCAAAATCATAATAATGGCAATGAGAGCAGTAATAATGGGGACTGAGAGGATTGACCTCCGTAATCCCGGACATCGTAGCCACAAAGGAAGAGCCCACAGAGCCCCGGGAGCCCACCAGATATCCGTCCTCATTGGACTTCCACACCAGCTTCTGGGCAATAATATACATGACCGCAAAACCATTGGATATAATGGAATTCAGTTCCCGCTCCAGACGCTCCACCACGATCTCCGGCAGATCCCTGCCGTACATCTCATGGGCACGGTCATAGCAGATTTTCCGTAATGTTTCATCTGAATCTTCGATGACCGGCGGGCATTTATCCGGCCGTACCGGTGCGATCCGGTCGCACATATCAGCAATCCTGCGGGTGTTGGTGATGACCACCTCCTCTGCCTTGTCCGGTCCCAGATACTCGAATTCCTGAAGCATTTCCTCTGTGGTCCGCAGATACAGCGGCGCCTGATTATCCGCATCGCTGAAATTCTGTCCGGCCATCAGAATCCGCCGGTACACCTCATCCTCCGGATTTAGAAAATGCACGTCGCACGTCGCACAGACCGGCTTTCCCAGAGCATCCCCCATCCGAATGACCTGCCGGTTCAGATCCTTTAAATCCTCTATGGTTTTCACTGTGCTCTTCTCATCCCGCAGCATAAAAGTATTGTTCCCCAAAGGCTGAATTTCCAGATAATCATAAAATCCGGCAATCTTCATCAGCTCTGCCTCCGGAAGCCCCCGCAGCATAGCCTGGAACAATTCTCCTGCCTCGCAGGCCGAACCGATGATCAGTCCCTCCCGGTACCGATTCAGTACACTCTTGGGAATGCGCGGACGTCGGGCAAAATAATCGATATGGGACCAGGATACCAGCCGGTACAGATTCGTCCGCCCCACCTCGTTCTTCGCCAGGATAATCACATGATAGGTCGGCAGCTTTTTCACCATATCTGCATTCAAAGCACTCATCCGGTTCAGCTCATCTAAGTTCTCGATTCCCTGTGCCCGCAGCATTTCCACAAATTTTACAAAGATTTCTGCGGTTGCCCCTGCATCGTCGACCGCCCGATGATGATTCTCCAGGGAAATGTTCAGGGCCTTGGCTACCGTATCCAGCTTAAAGCGGTTTAAGCTGGGCAAAAGATGTCTTGCCATGGCTACCGTATCCAATACCGTCGGCGCAAACTCCAGCCCCTGACGGCTTGCCTGATGGGCAATAAAGCTCACGTCAAAGGAAGCGTTGTGTGCCACCAGCGCACAATCACGGCAAAATTCCAGAAACTGCGGCAGCACGGTCTCGATTCCCGGTGAGGACAATACCATGTTGTCATTGATTCCGGTCAGGTTCTCAATCTCAAAGGGAATCGGTACATCCGGATTGACAAAGGTGCTGAACCGGTCGGTAATCCTGCCGTTCTCCACCTTGACGGCTCCGATCTCGATGATCTGATTCTTCTCCGGGCTGAAGCCTGTGGTCTCGATATCAAACACCACATAGGCATCCGCAAAGGACTGTCCGCGGGAATTCTCCACCAACTCCTTCATATCGTCTACCAGATAGCCCTCCACCCCATAAAGGATCTTAAAATCATCTCCTTTGTCCAGGGCATGGCTGGCATCCGGGAACGCCTGCACACAGCCATGGTCCGTCACGGCAATCGCCGGCATCCCCCAGGCCTTTGCCCGTTTGACGATATCTTTGACCTCCGAGACTCCGTCCATATCGCTCATCTTTGTATGGCAATGCAGTTCGACCCGTTTCACCGGGCTGTTATCCGTTCTTTTACTGGTAAAATCCTCATATTTTTTGATACCCCGCACAGAACCGATGGACAGCTCTCCGTCAAAACGGTCAATCGTTGTCGTTCCTTTAAGCCGGATAAAGCTTCCTGCCTTGATGGCCTGATCCATATCCTCCAGGCTATTCTCATCCGCAAACATCTTGACGGTGATGGTATCCGTAAAATCTGTCAGATGGAAAATAAAAATGGTCTTGCCGCTGCGCAGGACCCGGCTGTCCTTATCCAGAATCTTTCCCCGGATAGTCACCTCACCGATCTCTCCCTCAATCTTATCCAGCTGGATAAAATCATCCTCAAAATCCCGTCCATACAGTACATCCGGATTATCGGATTTTCTGTGGTAGCCTCCTGCGCTCCAGTCTCCTTTTTTTATACCATTTTTCCCGGCTGCTGCAGCTTTTGCCGCATTTGGGGAGGTTTTGGGGGCCGCTGCAGCATAACCTGCGCCGTCTCCTGGCATTCCGTTTTCCTTTCCGTATCCGGTTCCAGGGCTTGCAGCATTTCCTGACAGATGACCGCTCTCTCTCCCATCCTCCCAGGGCGCTTGCCCGGATTCTGACGTGTTGTTATTTCCGTAATCCGCATTTGCCGGCCGCAGTCCCAGAATCGGAGCCACCCTGGCTGTCATCCGTTCGGCTTCCTGTCTGGCATACCGCTCCCGCTCAATGGATGCCTTCGCACGCACCGGCTCCACATAATCAAATACGATCTCCGCCGGAAGTCCGCAGCGCTCATGAAATACCTTTTCTAAAATCCGCTTCAGCTCTCCTGCCTTTTCCTTGTTGACCATCGTGTCTTCAATCGTCATCCGCATCAGATCCGGCTGAGGGAACGAGAATTCAGCCTTTCGGAACATGGTATATTCCACAATGCTGTAATGCTTCAGCTCCAGCAGCAGGCTGTCCCGGTATGCCTGCAAAAGTTTTTCCGGCGTGTACTGTCCGGAAAGCTTATATTTCTCCGCTATTTTGATCTGCAGTTTTTTACCGGCAAACAGCTGGTCACGGATCCCCCTCTCCAGATCCATAATATTCTTCTTATGAATCAGACGCGGGCTGACAATAAAAACACGAAGAGAGCTCCGGTCCCGGTTCATGGATACCTTCTCCACTTCTACCAGGCCCAGCAGCTCTGTCATATGCTCTGTCATATGTAAACCGGGAAATACCTCTAAAAATCCTTTCATCTTCACCCTGACCTTTCCATCAACCATTTCCCTATCCAGTGTTCGGAAAAGCCTTCTGTCCTATTTTGAGACAGCCCTCTCCTCTGACAACTTCCTCAGTTCCTCCCTCAAAGCAGAAAGCAGCTCCGTCTCCGGCAGCTTGCGGATCACCTCTCCTTTGCGGATCAGAAGTCCCTCTCCGATTCCTCCGGCAATCCCCAGATCCGCCTCTCTCGCCTCACCGGGACCGTTCACCACGCAGCCCATTACCGCTACCTTCACATTCAGATGATCAAACTCTGCCGTCATTTTTTCTACCTGGTTTGCCAATCCGATCAGATCAATCTTTGTCCGCCCGCAGGTGGGACACGATACCACCTCAATCCCGCCGGTCCGAAGCCCCAGAGTCTTAAGGATCCGCTTTGCGGAACGAATCTCCTCCACCGGATCACCGGTCAGGGATACCCGGATCGTATCCCCGATGCCCTGATGGAGGATCAGTCCCAGACCGATCGCTGATTTGATATTCCCGGCCGTAACCGTCCCTGCCTCGGTGATCCCCACATGCAGCGGATAAGGCGTCCTTTTGCTGATAAGCTCATGTGCCTTTACACACATCATGACATCCGAGGATTTGATACTGATTACCAGATCATCATATCCCATCCGTTCAATCCATGCCACCTTATCCAGGGCGCTTTCCACCAGTCCCTCTGCCGTGACACCGCCGTATTTTTCAATCAGGGACTTCTCCAGGGAACCGCTGTTCACCCCAACCCGAATCGGCACTCCGTATTCCCGCGCCTTGTCTGTCACTGCCTGTACCCGCTCCCTGGCGCCGATATTTCCCGGATTGATCCGGATTTTATCCGCGCCGCATTCGATTGCCGCAATCGCCAGCCGGTAATCAAAATGAATGTCCGCTACCAGCGGAATATGAATCTGCCTTTTGATCTCCCGCAAAGCCTCCGCCGCTTCCGTCGTTGGCACCGCCACCCGGATAATATCGCAGCCTGCCTGCTCCAGATCCAGGATCTGCTTCACGGTCGAAGCCACATCTTCGGTTTTTGTATTGCACATGGATTGAATCAAAATCGGATTCCCGCCGCCGATCACGCGGTCCCCAATCCTTACTTCCTTTGTCTTACCCCGCTTCATCCCTGTCTCCTCCTCCCTGAAGGCATACCGTCTGCCATGTGTATGCTTTTCCCAAACATACCTCTTTTAAGCTACATGAATTTTCATTTTCTTTGCTTTCTTTTCTCTGCTTTCTTGCTTTTTTCCTGCCTCCCTACATAAGCTTCCGGATATCGTTAAACAATACCAGAACCATCACCATCATCAGAAACATCATTCCTGCCGCATGAACCATGCCTTCCTTCTCCGGATCTACCGGTTTCCCTCTCAGCAGCTCAATGAGCAGAAACAAAAGTCTGGCCCCGTCCAGTGCCGGAATCGGCAGCAGGTTCATGATCCCTAAAGTTGCATTCAATAAGAGTCCCCAGGTGGCAATAATGTTCAAAAGCACGGCAGCGCCGCCCTTCTGACCGTCTTCGATGGTCTCCCCCATCATACTGACGATCCCTACCGGCCCGGTGACCGAATCCTCTACCTTCATCTGCCCCTGGAACAGCATCCGCAGTCCGTCGAGGGTGGTAATAATGCAGTATTTGACCTCATACAGGCTGTAATCCAGAAACTCCAGAGGATTCTCCGCCTTTTTATAGTTCCCCAGGAAGCTGACTCCCATCATATATGCCTGGTATTCCTCATTAAACTCCGGAATCAGTTCTGTCACCAGCTCTTCATCCGTCCCTGCGGACGGCCGTTGATAACGCACCGTCAGCGGCTCTCCCGGATGGGACAAAAGATACATCGACACATCTCTTCGGGAGGAGATCCGACGGTTATTGATCCGGGTCAGAATATCACCCGCCTGCAAGCCTGCCTTTGCTGCCGGCGAATCCGCTGCCACTTCATACAATACCGGCATGTCACGTCCCACCTGAGCCACGATCACCATCGCACATACCAGGGCAAAGATCAGGTTAAACACCGGCCCTGCAGCAATCACTGAAATCCTGGCCCAAACCGGCTTATTATAAAAGGCAGCCGGATCCGGATTCTCGGCATCCTCTCCCACCATCATACAGGAGCCGCCAAAAGGAAGAGCTTTTATAGAATACCGGGTGCCTCTCCACGAAGTACTGCACAGACGCGGCCCCATACCGATGGAAAATTCTACCACGCCGATCCCGTTGAGCTTTGCGAAAAGAAAATGTCCGAATTCATGAACCAGTACAATCACACTGAACAGCAGCAAACCTGCCAGAATATACAGCAAACTACCACCTGCTTTCTAAAAATTCATAAGTTTCCTGTTCCGCAGCCAGGATTTCCTCCACATTCGGCCGGGCAATCACCTGATGGTGCTTCATGGCACTGGCAATCATTTCCTGGATGGTCAGATAAGGAATCTTTCTCTGCAAAAACAATGCCACGGCATACTCATTGGCTGCATTATATACGGTTGGCAGGGAACCGCCCTGCCTGCCGGCCTCATAGGCCAACGCAAGTCCCCGAAACACTTCTGTGTCTGGTGTCTCAAAAGAAATACTTTTTAATTTTGTAAAATCCAGCCGTTCTCCCGGCAGATATCTTCTCTGTGGATAATACAGGGCATATTGAATCGGCAGCTTCATATCCGGTGTTCCCAACTGTGCTATCACTGCCCCGTCTTCAAACTCTACCATGGAATGGATCACACTCTGCGGCTGTATGACTACCTGTATCTGATCCATCTGAACGCCAAACAGCCACTTTGCTTCCATTACCTCCAGCCCTTTATTGACCATAGTGGACGAATCAATGGTAATCTTTCTTCCCATGGACCAGTTCGGATGCTTCAAGGCATCCTCCACCTGTACTGCCGCCAGCTCCTTCAAGCTCCGGCCCCGGAACGGTCCTCCGGATGCGGTCAGCAGGATTTTGTGAACCGTACGCGGTTCCTCACCATTCAGACACTGAAAAATCGCGCTGTGCTCACTGTCAACCGGAAGAATCCGCACCCCTTTTTCTTTTGCCAGCGGCATAATGATATGCCCTGCGGTCACCAGTGTCTCCTTATTGGCCAGGGCAATGTCCTTCCCGGCCTCCATGGCAGCAATCGTCGGACGAATACCAATCATACCCACAATCGCCGTCACCAGAACCTCTGACTGAGGCTCTGTCGCCACCTCCACAAGTCCCTCCATGCCGGAAACAATCCGGACATCTATATCTGCTGTCAGTTCACGAAGCTCTTTTGCCTTCGTTTCCTCCTTCATACAAGCCAGAGCCGGACGGAACCTGCGGATCTGCTGCTCCATCAGACGCACATTACTTCCTGCAGCCAAAGCACTCACCTGCAGATCCTTGTTGTGCTCCACCACCTCCAAGGTCTGGGTCCCGATCGACCCGGTGGATCCCAGTATCGCTATTTTTCTCACCTGTATCTCCTCCTGCATCTTTTCCTTATGATGTTTCCTGCGCCGGCTTTTGCTGCGGATAAACGCAGAATCCGTCTCTCAAAAACCATACCCATCCCCCGAATCCTACCGCAGAAATGTCACCGCAAAATAGATCGCCGGCGCCGTAAACAACATGCTGTCAAAACGGTCCAGGATCCCTCCGTGCCCCGGAATCAGATGTCCGTAATCCTTGATATCATGATTTCTCTTGATTGCCGAAGCTGCCAGGTCTCCTACCTGAGAAATCACCGCCGCAATCGCACAGGCCAGGGCACAGGCCACCCGTGGATTCCCTACCTCCAGCATCTTGCTTCCATAGATACAGGCAAATCCATATCCCAAAAGAGCAGCCCCCGCAACACCGCCGATCGCCCCCTCAATCGTCTTCTTGGGACTTAAAACCGGCACCAGCTTATGTTTTCCCAGCAGCATACCTGCACAGTAGGCACAGGTGTCACATCCCCAGGAGCTGAAAAAGATCAGCCACACCAGATAGATGCCATCTGCCATCGCCCGGACCTGATAGAGATAGGAAAGCATTACCGCCGCATAAAAAACTCCGAAAAATGCCACCGTCACCTCTTCTGTCCGGTATTTGGGAAAGGTAAAGACATAGATCCCCATCAAAAGCATCAGGGCGGCGATGGCCATCAGGATCACGTACTGCTGGCCATCATACCACACCAATCCATAGTAAGCAGCTGCGGTCAGATAACCGACCAGTCCCAGAGGGTTCTTCTCAATCTTCATCACCCGGTATAATTCAAACAGCCCCATCAGTGAGATCAGACCTGCTGTCACATAGAGAAGCAATCCGCCTCTCCCCACTATTAGAATAGCAAAAATGACCAGAATAATACCACTGATCAGACGTTTTCCAAACATTCGGACTCCCCCTTTGTCACTTGACTCCGCCATATCTCCGGTCTCGTTTATTATACGCCAGAATTGCCTTTTCCAATTCCTCTTTGTTGAAATCCGGCCACAGACAATCCGTGACATAGATCTCCGTATAAGCCAGTTGCCATAACAGATAGTTTGACAGACGGATCTCACCGCTGGTACGGATCAGCAGATCCGGATCCGGCATGTCCGCCGTATCCAGATAAGATGCCACCAGTTCTTCCGTAACAGCGTCCTCTTTCACCGCACCTGACATACAGTCTACAGCCAGGCGGCGTACCGCCCGGGTGATCTCATCCCTTCCTCCATAATTCACTGCAATCACAAAGGTCAATCCGGTATTGTCCCGGGTCCCTGATTCCAGACGGTTGATTCCCTCAATAATATCTCTGTCAAACCGGCTCCGATCCCCGATCATCCGCACCCGTACATTGTTCGCGGAAGCCACTTTCAGAAGGCGGACCATATAATAACGAAAGAGCTGCATCAGCGCCCCGACCTCTTCTGCTGACCGTTTCCAGTTCTCCGTAGAGAATCCGTACACAGTCAGATATTCAATCCCCATCCGTGCCGCAATCTCCACAGTCTTTTCCACCGTCACACAGCCTTCCTTATGTCCCATGGTACGGGGCAATCCCCTCTTTTTCGCCCATCGGCCATTCCCGTCCAAAATCAATGCCACATGCCTGGGAATTATCATTCCCTCCCGGTTTCCTTCCATCATTTCCTCCCTGCCTGATTCTCCCATAACCGCAACAGTGGGACAGGAATATACATACCCCTGCCCCCCGTGTCTGTGATTATGCGTATCTCTCCTGCTATATTGCAATTCTATACGGTCATGATCTCCTTGGTCTTCTCCTCTACCGCGGCGTCAATCTTATCAATCATCTTATCCGTAATCTTCTGGATCTTCTCCGTCCCCAGCTTCAGATCGTCCTCTGACATCTCGCCGGCCTTCTCCATCTTCTTAAAGGTCTCGTTGGCATCCCGGCGGATGTTACGAACCGCCACCTTGGTGCCTTCCCCTTTCTTCTTTACCTCCTTGGCCAGATCCTTTCTGCGCTCCTCCGTCAGCTCCGGAAATACCAGGCGGATCACATTGCCGTCATTCGTAGGATGTATACCCAGATCCGACATATTGATCGCCTTCTCAATCGCTTTTAAAAGGCTCTTCTCCCAGGGCTGAATCACGATCATCCGTGCTTCCGGAATATTGATGTTGCCTACCTGCTGAATCGGGGTAGGCGTCCCATAATAGTCCACCTTAATCTTGTCCAGCACATGCGGGTTGGCACGCCCGGCGCGAACCGTGGCAAAGTCTCCCAGCAATACCTCCAGAGATTTATTCATCTTGTCCTCATACATGTTTAAATGTTCCTGCATATTCCCCTCCTGTTATTCCACGGTCACTATCGTACCATTGATTTTCCCCTGCATCGCATTGGCAATGCTGTCCTTCTCATTCAGATCAAATACTGCCATCGGCATCTTGTGCTCCAGACACATGATCGAAGCGGTCAGATCCACTACTGCCAGCTTTTTGTCAATAACCTCCTGAATGGAGATCGTGTCATAACGCTTCGCATCCGGATTCTTCGCCGGATCGCTGTCATACACCCCGTCAATGGACTTGGCCAGCAGGATACCGTCCGCATCCATCTCAACGGCCCGCAGCGTTATGCCGGTATCCGTAGAAAAATACGGATGTCCGGTACCTCCTGCGAAAAACACCACCATTCCCTTCTCAAAATACTTATTCGCCCGATCCTTAGAGAAAAGCTTCGTCATGGTGCCGCACTCAAAGGGGGTGAGAATCTGCGTCATCATCCCTGCATTGCGGAAAATCTCCGACACATAAATGCAGTTCATTACGGTAGCCAGCATCCCGATCTGGTCTGCCTTGGTACGATCAATCGCTTCGCTGGTCCGTCCTCTCCAGAAATTACCGCCTCCGATTACGATCCCTACCTGTATCCCGATATCTACAGACTGCTTCACCTGACGCGCCACCTCTTTGACCGTAGCCTCATCAAAGCCTGTCTTTTTCGAACCGGCAAGCGCCTCGCCGCTCAGCTTCAAAAATACACGTCGTCTATTCATGAATCTTTCTCCTGTTGTGTTTCGCTATGGAGATATCATACCACATCCGGGGGATTTTGAAAAGAGTTATTCTCGCTTTCGTTGCTTTTTGATGGCAGAAGGTTACTTCTCGCGGGGTGTGGTTCCGAAAGGTACGCCTTGGAACCAGGGGAGGGCCGCAGCGGGAAACGGTCTGCGGATGTTTCCGGTTTCGAGATTAAGAATTCCTAAAATTTCTGATTTTTGCGAAAAGCGAAACGAAAATTCACAAACTCGCTACGCTCAGACAGTGTGAATTTTCGTTTCCACGCAAAACTCAGAAATTTAAGGACTTCTAAATCTCTGCAAAGTCAACATCCGCAGACCGTTTCCCGCTGCGGCCCTCCCCTGGTTCCAAGGCTGAATATTCCGTTCGCCGTTCTTTCGAGGCTGGTAAATACCACCTCTGGAAAAGGGATATTCAGCCTTCGGGGAAGGAGTGAGATCGCCGCCTGCCAGTCGAAATATTTTGACTTTGCAGGGATTTAGAAGCCCTTAAATTTCTGGATTTTGCGTTGAAACGGAAATGCACACTGTCTGAGCGAAGCGAGTTTGGGCATTTTCGTTTCGTTTTTAGCGAAATACAGAAATTTTAGGGCTTCTTAATCCCGAAACCGGAAAAATATCGACTGGCAGACGGCGGTCTCACTCCTTCCCCGAAGGCGTACCTTTCGAGACAAATTAATTAATGCCCCATATCTGCTCCCATGACAGAAACTCCGGCTTCTCTTCTTTTTCGCTCTTTGCCCTTTCTGTGCAGTATGCCATCCGATAGCCCGGACAGGCAAATTCTGCGAAACCATAGTCCAGAATTTCTCCGTCTTGCTCCACCTGTATCGGTTCTCCCAGATGGATACAGAATTCGTTCAACGGCATCCGGATCCCTCTTCCCGTCACTTTGAGAAAGCTTTCTTTTAAAGTCCAGAAGCGATAGAAATATTCGGCCTGTTCCCCGGTTCTTGCTGCTTCTTCTATCCTTCTGGCCTCATCTGCGGCAAAAAAACGGTACACGACCCGCATATCCGGTACGGCAATCTGTTCCACATCACATCCGATCTCCTGCTCGGAGAAAGCAGCCATCGCCATGGTTCCGGAATGGGAAAGATTAAAAAAAAGCTCTGGGTAATCTCTCAGATATGGCTTCTCGTCTGCCCCATAGACCATTGCCACATCCCGCTCCCGAAGTCCGTACCGGGAAAGCCCATAGTCCAGCAAAAGCCCTGCTCCCAGAGACAAGGCCCTTCCCTTCGCATGGCGAAACTGCCTGATCTTCTTCTGCCTTTCCCCGGAAAGCCTTTCACACAGACACTCAAATTCTTTCTTCTCTGCCGCAGACTCCTGCCGCAGTCCGGTAACATCCAGAAGATAGATCTTCACACTCATGACTTCCCGGAAGCCGGTTTTTTCTCTGCGGAACGCTTTTCTCCAGCCACATCCGTCTCTTCTTCTGTCAGTATGTCAATCTGGCACATCTTCATTGTCTGAAGCGCTGCCTTGTGTGTCTCCTCCGTCACCCCTGCACAGCACTTCGGATCCACCCGGATCACGGTTCCCGGCAGCTTTGCCCGAAGCAGCAGCGCATTGCTGACCACACAGATATCGGTACACAGCCCCGCCAATTCAATCTCCATCTCCCCGGCCAGGCTGCGCTGGTACAGCTCCTGAGCCAGCTGTTCGGAGCCAAATGTATATTTATCGAATATCTTTGCCTCCGGCATGGCTGCGCTTACCTCCGGATGGATCTGCCATCCCTCACTTTCTTTAACACAATGAGTCACCGGCAGCTTCTTCCCTTCCAGAGTATCCAGATAATTCTCAAAATGTGTATCCCTTGTGGCATAAATATTCCCCGGCTTGTATTCCCCGATCTTGCGAATCACCTCCGGTACGATCCTCTGAGCCATCTCGCTCCCCAGTGCCCCGTCAATAAAATCCTTCTGCATATCAATTACTACCAGATACCGCTCCATATTCCGCACCCTTTCCTTTCTTCCTGATTGCACGACCTTTATGATTTATTGTAACACGAGAACAGTTGCTTTTTCAAGACAGAAATAGCAAAGAATGCCCCCATGAAGGGTAACGCTTTACTTTTCATGGGGGCTGTCAGTTAGGCATTTCTGAAAGGTACGCCATAGAAAAAGGGGAGGGCTGCAGCGGGAAATGGGCTGCGAATGTTGACTTTGCAGAGATCTAGAAGTCCTTAAATTTCTGAGTTTTGCGTGGAAACGAAAATTCACACTGTCTGAGCGAAGCGAGTTTGTGGATTTTCGTTTCGCTTTTCGCAAAAATCAGAAATTTTAGGAATTCTTGATCTCGAAACCGGAAACATCTGCAGCCCATTTCCCGCTGCAGCCCTCCCCTTGTTCCAAGGCGTACCTCTCGGAACCGCCCCCCCCCATGAAAGAACCGCCCAGGCAGGAACTTCCTGCCTGAGCGGTTCTATGATCCTAACGTTATACCGGATACGCCTTATTCTCCGTATCCGCCACAGCAGCATCCACCTTGGTCTGCTGAGCCTCTCTGTATTTGAAGAATTCCTCCGCTACCTTCGGGAACAGCGCATAGGAAAGGACATCCTCATCCTGCTGTTTCCAGCGGGCGCATTCCTTCTCAAACTGCGGCAGCTGCGGCGGAATCAGATCCGCCGGACGGCAGGTAATCGGGGTCTCGTCACCGATAATCTTCTTCTGAACCTCCGGGTTGAACGGTTTCACTGTCTGTCCGAACTCACCCAGCATAATCTTCTTCGACTCCTTGGGAACCAGCTTGTAACGCTCTCCGGCGATCACATTCATCACAGCCTGGGTACCCACAATCTGGGAAGACGGAGTAACCAGCGGCGGCTCGCCAAAGTCTTTTCTCACACGCGGGATCTCCTCCAGCACCTCGCGGTACTTATCCTCCTTGCCGGCCTCCTTCAGCTGGGATACCAGATTCGACAGCATACCGCCCGGCACCTGATACTGCAGGGTTTTGATGTTTACTCCCAGCACCTTCGGGTTGAGAAGGCCGCTCTTTAACACCTCTTCACGGATCGGCGTGAAGTAATCCGCAATCTCTGCCAGCTTTTCCTGATTCAGCCCTGTATCATATGGAGTGCCGCGGAAGGTCTCTACCATCACCTCTGTCGCTGGCTGGCTGGTTCCCAGAGCCAGCGGAGACATGGCCGTATCAATGATGTCGCAGCCGGATTCCACTGCCTTTAAGTATGTCATGGAAGCTACGCCGGAAGTGTAATGCGTATGCAGGTCAATCGGCAACGCCGTAGATTCCTTCAGGGCTGTCACCAGCTCCTGAGCCGCATACGGAGTCAGCAGACCTGCCATGTCCTTGATACAGATGGAATCTGCTCCCATATCCTCAATCCTCTTTGCAATATCCTTCCAGTACTCCATGGTATAGGCATCACCCAAAGTATAGCACAGAGCAATCTGTGCGTGCGCCTTCTCCCTGTTCGCAGCCGTAACGGCAGTCTGCAGATTGCGCAGATCATTGAGACAGTCAAAAATACGGATAATATCAATGCCATTGGCAACGGACTTCTGTACGAAATATTCCACCACGTCATCCGCATAGTGATTGTAGCCCAGAATATTCTGACCGCGGAACAGCATCTGCAGCTTCGTATTCTTAAAGCCTGCTTTCAGCTTTCTTAAGCGCTCCCACGGATCCTCTTTCAGGAAACGCAGAGAAGCATCAAAGGTAGCGCCGCCCCAGCACTCTACTGCATAATAGCCGATCTGATCCATCTTGTCTATGATAGGCAGCATCTGCTCGGTACTCATTCTGGTCGCGATTAAGGACTGGTGCGCGTCACGGAGAACGGTCTCCACGATCTTAACCGGCTTTTTCTCTATTGCCATTTTATTTCCCTCCTAATTATTATCAACATGGAATTCACACGCCAAAGATCGCCATAAAGGTACCTGCCGCCACGGCAGTACCGATAACCCCTGCCACATTCGGACCCATAGCATGCATCAGCAGGAAGTTGGTCGGATCTGCCTCTGCTCCTACCTTCTGAGACACACGGGCTGCCATCGGCACCGCGGACACGCCGGCGGAACCGATCAGCGGGTTCACCTTTCCGCCGGTCAGCTTGCACATAATCTTACCGAACAACACACCGGCAGCCGTACCAAATGCAAATGCGATCAGCCCCAGGGCCACGATCTGCAAAGTCGTCATCTTCAGAAATGCCTCTGCGCTGGTGCTGGCACCCACGGAGGTGCCCAGCAGAATGACTACAATGTACATCAGAGCGTTGCTGGCAGTCTCCTGCAGCTGCTTGACCACTCCCGACTCCCGGAACAGATTGCCCAGCATCAGCATGCCTACCAGAGGCGCTGTGGTCGGAAGAATCAGGCAGACTACAATGGTTACAATAATCGGGAACAGAATCTTTTCCAGCTTGGACACCGGCCGAAGCTGCTCCATCTTGATCTTCCGTTCGCTTTCCGAAGTCATCAGCTTCATGATCGGCGGCTGGATGATCGGCACCAGAGCCATATAAGAGTAGGCAGCCACTGCGATCGGTCCCATGAACTCTGTCTGGCCAAGCTTACCGGCCAAAAAGATCGAGGTCGGGCCGTCTGCACCGCCGATGATGGAAATAGCGGCCGCTGCCTTGTCGTTGAAGCCCATGAAAATAGCCATAAAATAAGCAGCATAAATACCGAACTGTGCAGCAGCGCCCAACAGAAAGCTCTTCGGATTGGCAATCAGCGGACCAAAATCCGTCATCGCTCCCACACCCATAAAAATCAGAGACGGCAGGATACTCCATTCATCCAGCAGGAAGAAATAGTGAAGCAGGCCGCCCACACCATTAGACATATCTTCAGGCCGTGCCATAATATCCGGATAGATATTGACAAGCAGCATACCAAATGCAATCGGAACCAGCAGAAGCGGCTCAAATCCATATTTGATCGCCAGCATCAGAAAGACCAAAGCCACGCCGATCATCAGGAAATTACCGAAGGTGAGGTTGCAAAATGCTGTCTGCTGAAGAAGATTAGACATTGTCGTTACAATATAATCCATTTTTATCCCTCCATAGTGGAATTTTTCAGCAGATTAGTTCATGGTAGCAAGGGTTGCACCTGGCTCTACGGAATCTCCGACCGCTGCGTTGATGCTGGCAATGGTTCCATCCTGGGGAGCTACGATATCGTTCTCCATCTTCATGGCTTCCAGAACCATGATCACATCGCCCTTTTTCACAGCCTGTCCGTTTGCGGCCTTCACCGCCAGAATCTTGCCCGGCATGGGAGCGGTAACTGTCACCGCACCCTGCGCCCCGGCAGGAGCTGCCGCCTTCGGCGCCGCCTTGGGAGCCGCTTTCGGCGCTGCCTTGGGAGCCGATGCCGCAAAACCTCCGGCAGATGCGCCTTCCTCTACGGTTACTTCATAAACATTGCCATTCACTGTAATTGTATAATTCTTCATGATCCGAATCCTCCTAATCTTCTATTTGTTTATGCTCTCTTCCACTTGGCTCCCGGTGCGCGCTTGATCGAACGTACTACCAGGCCGTCCGCCGAAGTATTGTCAAATGCTGCAATCGCGGCAGTAATCACTGCCACCAGCTCCAGATCATCCGTCAGATCCTCTTCCTCCACGGCTGCCGACGGAACTGCCGGAACCGGGGCTGCTGCCGGAACCGGGGCTGCCTTCTTCGCCCGATTCTCAAATACATTGATAAACTTGAAGCAGCTGATGATGAGACTGATAAAGATCAGAACCAGAAATACGGTTCCCATGCCCATCAGGGTGTTCATGCCGGCCTTTGCCAGCTTCTCGCCGGTCGTATACTCCGGGGTAAAGGAAAAGGACGTCGGAACCGGCATGCCCTGAGCGCCATCTTCATAAAAAGCCTTGAACTCTGCCTTCCGGTTGGCAAAGCTGGCTGTCACCACACACTCGTAGCCTTCCTCTGTCGCCATTGCCTCACTGGAAAGGACATCCACAAAAGCTCCCGTATCCTCCCTGACACCCTTCCATGCCGTAAGGAGACTTGCTGTCAGGGTATCCTTCTTCTTGAGGGCCGCTGCCTCTGCCTCATCGATCTCTTCTGCCGACAGCCCGGTACACAGCTCCAGCAGCCCTTCTGTGACAGAACAGAGAGTCTCGGAAGTCTCTGCATCCAGGCTCTGGGAATCCTCCCCTGCCGCGGAACAGGCCGACAGGGCAAACAGGCTAAACACCATGCATACCATTAACCATAACCGTTTCATATTCTGTTTCATATACACGTCACCTCATTCTAGACCGTTCCGTGTTTTCTGTCCGGACGATCCTCTCTCTTGGTAAACAGCATCTCAAACGCAGCAATCACACGTTTTCTGGTATCGCAGGCCTCAATAATGTCATCCACGTAACCTCTTCTTGCCGCTGCTGCCGCACTCGACTGCAGCTCCTGATAAAGGGTCGCTTTCTCATTGATCAGAGACAGACTGTCATCTGCCTTCGCCAGCTCGTCCGCATACATGATCTTCACGGCAGCTGTCGGATCCATCATGCCGATAGAAGCTGCCGGCCATGCGTAGACCATATCCGCACCGATGGATTTGCTGTTCATGGTCAGGTACGCGGTTCCATAGGCCTCTCCCACGATCACAGATACCTTGGGAACACTGGCATTGGCAAAGGCATAGGTCAGGCGGCCGGCATTCTTGGCGATCTTGCGCTCGGTGCATTTGCTTGCCTTATAGCCCTTTACATTCACCAGCGTCAAAAGCGGAATGTTAAAAGCATCACAGAAGGATACGAACTTTTCCGCCTTCTCACAGCCATGAGCGGTAAGAACTGCCTCATATTCCGCATCCTTCACTCCGTTCTCTCCATAGAGCTCGGTGCGGTTAGCCACACAGCCGACCGTGCTGCCGTTCAGACGGATAAAACCGGTCACCATGGAAGGATCGTAAGCCTTTTTTACCTCCAGGAAAAATCCGTCGTCCGAAATCTGAGAAAGCGCGATATCGGTAGCGCCTGCACAGTTCTCCAGTCCCGCACACACCCGGTTCAAATCGTCGCTGCACTCGCTGTAGGACATATCATCCTCATTATTCGCCGGGAGAATCGTAATCAGGGTGCGGATCTGGTTCAGAACCGCGGCCTCATCCCCGACAAAGTCCACCAGACCGGTATCTTCGCTCTGGAAAGCCGCACTGGAGGTATCGCATTTTTCCACACGGTTCCCCTCAAGGGCATTGGGAGAATTGACAAAAAGTTTTGCTTTCTTTTCTTCCATAAGGATAAAATCCGCCATTGCCGAGGATACGGCCATTCCGCCTCCGCAGGTTCCGAATACAGCTGCAATCTGCGGAATCACGCCGGAAGCCATCGCCTGGCTTAAATACATCTGACCAAATCCATTCAGTGCATCGGTCGCTTCCTGAAGACGCAGGCCCGCACAGTCGATCAGGCCGATCACCGGCGCTCCCATCTTCATCGCCATGGAATAAATGTTGGAGATCTTCTTCGCATGCATCTCACCCAGAGAACCGCCCAGTACGGCGGCATCCTGGCTGTACACGTACACAAGACTTCCCTCAATGGTCCCGTAGCCGGTGATCACGCCATCTGCTGGAGTTTCCTTGGCAGTCATGTTGAAATCGGTCGCTCTTGCAGTAATGTAAGAACCCACTTCAACAAAACTGTTCTCATCAAGCAGTGCGCTGATTCTGCTACTTGCTGACGTTTGTGCTGAATTACTCATTTTGCAATCCTCCATTTTAAAATATTGACGGCATTGTCTCAATTCGTTAAAGTTTTGACAATATTCCGTTTAGTAACTCCAAATTTCTGCCGATTATAATTGTATAATGTTATGGAACAAAATTCAAGCAGTTTTTGCATTTTTTTCATGAAATGACAAAATTTCACAGGTTTTTTATACCCTCTTTTTTCTCTGCGGATGCCTTTCCCTGTCTTTTCCATCCATGGTCAATTTCTCAGCAGATAGCGCTGCCAGATCTGCCCTGCACAATACCGGAAATCTCTGCGGGCAATGCTTCGATCCGCGTAAAGCGGGTAACTGCGGATGGTTTTGCCGTCCAGAAGATAGCGGATATGTCCGATCATCTCGCCCTGTCTGACCGGCGCTTTCAGACTCGCCGGCAGTTCTGCCTTCGTTTTTATCCTCTCATTCTCCGCCAGCAAAAGACGCAGATGCTTCTCCTCTTCCTTCAGTCCTGTCACTGCCTTTACTTCTGCCTGTCCCGCCTTTTCTGCAATCCCCTCTATCACCGGAATCCCTGCCAAATCCGGCTCCTGATAAACATCCTGGTAATGAAAATGCTCCTTTCCGTAATCAAACAGCTCCCTTGCATCCGCCCACTTGTAGGTCTTGTGAGGCGGCCAGCCGCTGCCAAGCAAGGCCAGTACATATGTCCTGCCTTCATCCTCAAGAGCCGCCACATAGGAATAACCAGCCCCGCCTGTAAAACCAGTCTTGCCGCTTATAAGTCCCTCCATCATGGACAGCAGCGCATTATGGTTGACGCAGGAATAGGATCGTTTCCCTGTCACATCCGTAAAGCTGTGATTCGCAGTGCGGGTAATCTCCAGGAATTCCTCCCGCTTCGGAGAATCCATCACACAGTAGCGCATGATTGCCGCCAGCTCCTTTGCCGTTGTGCCATGGGTGTATTGTTTTCCGTCCGGATCTGTATACGTCCTGTCCAGACCATTCGGAGTCAGAAAATACGTATTACGGCAGCCTAAGTCTCTTGCCTTTTGATTCATCATGGCAGAAAATCCCTCCACACTGCCGCCGATCTGCTCTGCGATCACTACTGCTGAGTCATTGTGGGATTCCAGCATCAGAGAGTAGAGCAGATCCTTCAGATAAAACTGTGTGCCTTTTCCGGCTCCCAGATGCACCTTCGGCTGGGCTGCCGCTGTTTCCGAAACCGTACAGATATCAGAAGGGCTGCCGTTCTCCAGTGCCAGAATACAGGTCATGATCTTTGTTGTACTGGCCATCGGGCGGAAAATATCCCCTTCTTTCTGATAAAGAATACGTCCGCTGTCCCCGTCCATCAGAACAGCTGAAAGAGCATGAAGCCGGAGTCCGTTCTTTTCTGCGCCTGTTGTTTTCTCTGCTGCTGTTGTGATTATTCCCGGATTCTGCTGTTCTGATTCCTCTGACAGCTCTGACGGCTTCCCTGTCATCACTCCCGACGGCTTCTGGATGCCTCCCCAAAAGGCAAAGCCGATGGTGATTCCCACCATCAGCCCATATACCCGGTTTCTTTTACCCATTGTCCCACTCCTGTACATGATTACTCTATCCTATTCTGACAAAAGCAGGATTATACCCGGATTTACCCTCTTGCCCCAAACTCCCTGACAATCTCCACCAAAAGCCTGACAATCTTCTCCATAGACTGCACACAGACGTATTCAAAAACCCCATGAAAATTCTCCCCGCCGGCGCACAGATTCGGGCAGGGAAGACCCATATAAGAAAGCCGTGCTCCGTCTGTACCGCCACGAATGGGCGTTATCCGCGGCACAATGCCCATCTTTTCCATGCAGGCTCTGGCAATATCAAGAAGGTATTTGTGCGGCTCAATCTTCTCGCGCATATTGTAGTAAGAATCCCTGACAATCACCTCAATGGTTCCGGCTCCGTACTTCTCGTTCAGGAAATCCCCGATCCGGGAAAACAGCCGTTTTTTCTGCTCAAATTTTTCCCGGTCATGGTCTCGGATAATATAATCCATCCTCGCCTCCACCATATCTCCCCGGATATCCGTTAAATGGAAGAAGCCCTCATATCCCTCCGTATACATGGGATTCTGCGCCGCGGGAAGCATCTGATGAAACTCCATGGCAATCAGAGAAGCATTTTTCATTATATTCTTTGCCGAACCCGGATGGACTCCCCTGCCATGGACCAGTACTCTGCCAGAGGCAGCGTTAAAATTCTCATATTCCAGCTCACCCAAAGCGCCTCCGTCCACGGTGTAGGCCACGTCCGCCCCAAAAAGCTCCACGTCAAAGCCTTCTGTCCCCCGGCCTACCTCCTCGTCCGGGGTAAAGCCAATGCAGACCTTCCCGTGAGGAATCTCCGGATGTGCCAGAAGATACTCCGCCATGGACATAATCTCCGCCACCCCGGCTTTGTCATCCGCCCCCAAAAGAGTGGTTCCGTCTGTCACAATCAGATCCTGTCCCACATAATTCATCAGGGACGGAAATTCCTCGGGAGACAGGAGGATTCCCTCCTTCTCATTTAAGCAGATCTCTTTCCCGTCATAATGAGAAACCATCCGGGCCTTCACATCCTTTCCGGATGCATCCGGAGAAGTATCCATATGGGCAATAAAGCCAACCACGGGCAGTTCTTTTTGGGTAGTGGCAGGAATCACGGCATAGACATAGGACTGACTGTCAAGAGTCACTGCCGATGCTCCCATTCCCCGCAGCTCTTCTGCCAGCAGCCCGGCCAGCACCTTCTGCTTCTCTGTGCTGGGAATCGGTTCCTTCTCCTCCTCCGACTGTGTATCCATGGATATATACCGTAAAAATCTGTCTTTTACACTGCTTTCCGACATGCCTTTTCTCTCCTTCTTTTCCTGAGAAATCCCGTTTGCCCGCATATGTCTGGGATTCTGTGTTTATTTCCGCGAGCAATGAGCCAAGTGCCGTGCTTGCACGAGCATTGGACTATTATTTCCGCAATACAGTACTGATATAGCACGCTTTAGCGGTTGGCCAGCTCCTGGGTGATCTCCTCCCAGGTGATTCCCTTCACAGCCATGAGCACCATCACATGGTACAGAAAATCTGAAATCTCATATTTGATTTCCTCCGGATCCGGGTTTTTCGCCGCAATCACAATCTCCGTGGCTTCCTCTCCCACCTTTTTGAGAATCTTGTCTGTCCCCTTGTCAAACAGATAGTTGGTATAAGACCCCTCCCTGGGATGTTCCTTCCGGTCCAGAATCACGGCAAACACATCCTCAAATACCTTCAGGGGATTCGTCTCCTTATGCTCCTTCTCCGCCAGAGTCTGGAAAAAGCAGCTGGTATGGCCCGTATGGCACGCCGGGCCGACCGGATGGACTCTGGCCAGGATGGTATCATTGTCACAGTCCAGATGAAGGGATTTCACATACTGGAAATGTCCGGAGGTCTCGCCCTTTAACCACTGGGATTTCCGGCTGCGGCTGTAATAATTCATCTTCCCGGTGCGCAGCGTATCCTCAAATGCCTGCTCATTCATATACGCCAGCATTAACACCTGCTCAGTCTTGTAATCCTGCACAATCACCGGCACAAGCCCGTCCCCATTGGTCTTAAAGTCAGCCCACTCCACCGTACTGTCAAAGGTTGTTACCTTCTGTCCCCGCTTTTTTAACTCCCCCTTCAGTTCCATGTAGCTGCCTTCTTCCTCCTCCGGAACCGTCAGGATCACACCGGCGCAATGGTCCGCCGCCATACACACAGAGATCACCGGAAGCTCTCTCTCATTACACAGAATGAGAAACGGCCCCTCCTGGCCTGTATAGGCCCCGGATTCCAGAATCTCCACATTACTGCCCACATCCAGCAGGATCATGGATGCTCCCAGCTGCAGAAACTCCGAAACCCGCCCCAAAAGGCGGGGAGATGGAAGGTAAACATAAATTTTCTCACTGCCGAACCGGTCTGCCGCCTCCTTGATCAGATCCACATTATCCATATCCGAGCCGTCCAGAAACACGGCCTTTGCCCCGGCATACAGATATTTCTTCACATCCTCCAGTCGCCGCACCCGGCCGCCGGTGACAACAGGAATATCGATCAGCCGCGCCAGCTCCTTGAGAATGCCAATGGTACGCTCATGGTCCTCATCGCTCTCCGACAAATCCCACAGCAGCAGTTCATCCGCCCCGTTATCATTATAATAATGTGCCAGCGATTTCAGCGAACGGCGGCTGACACCTGACCGCCGGCTTAAAAGCACGGCATTCCCCTCCCTGCAGCCGATTCCCGCCAGCAGCTTTTTTTCCTCTGACATGGTTTTCATCCTCCCTTTCTGATTGCCCCGGCTTATCTTCCGCCTCGCCGTCCGGACTCATTTCCCGACTTTTTTCCGTCTCGCCGTCCGGATTCATTTTCCCGGTTTATTTTTCGCCTCGCTGTCCGTTTTCATACCGGGCGACTGCCTCTGGCAGCGATATCCGTTTCTCATATAATGCCTTTCCGATGATTACCCCCTGAATATTGTTTTCATAAAGGATTTCCAAATCCTCCATGGAAGATACCCCGCCGGAAGCAATCACATCCAATCCTGTCTCTTTTGTAAGCATTTTCGTATAGGAGATATTTGGTCCGGTCAGCATTCCGTCCCGGGAAATATCCGTATACACAATATGCTGTACTCCATACTCTTTCATTTTCAGGCAAAGTTCCACTGCCGTCATGGTACTGGTCCGCTCCCAACCCTCCACTGCCACCATACCGTCCCTGGCATCCACGCCGGCCACAATTCGCTCCGGCCCGAACTGCTCCGCCAGTTCCCGGATAAATTCCGGCCGCTCCGCCGCCTTTGTGCCAATAATACACCGGCTTACACCAAGATCCAGCATATATTGAACTGCTTCCACGCTCCGAAGACCACCTCCCAGCTCCACTGGCACCTGTACCTGTTCCACAATCGTCCGGATGGCACTCTCATTTACAAAATGACCAGCCAGCGCTCCGTCCAGATCCACCAGGTGAAGAAAGGTAGCTCCCTGATCCACCCACAGTTTTGCCATGTCTGCCGGGCTGTCCCCGTATACCTTTACATTGTCAAAAAGTCCCTGTGTCAGACGGACACACTTCCCGTTTTTCATGTCGATTGCCGGATATAACTGCATGGTCTCTCTGCTCCTTCTTGTTATGTGTTTTTTCCTGTTTCTGCATAAAGCCCCGTTTACAGACTTCCTTTCGTGGACAGTACGCCGCTGATTCGTCCATCCCGTCCTGTCGCCTCATCCAGCGCTTTGGCAAAAGCCTTAAATGCTCCCTCAATAATATGATGGTTATTGCTTCCCTCCAACTGCTTCAAATGAAGATTCATGGCGGCGCCATAGGAAACCGCATAGAAAAACTCCCGCACCATTTCTGTCTCCAGCTCTCCCACCTTTTCTCTGTCCAGCCTCAGATCATAGACCAGATAGGGCCTGCCGCACAAATCCAGGGCACAGAGAATCAGAGCCTCATCCATAGGTAAAATCCGGGAACCATAACGGACAATCCCCGCTTTGTCTCCCACAGCCTGGGCAATGGCATTTCCCAGCACAATTCCCGTGTCCTCGATGGTATGGTGAGTATCCACCTGCAAATCTCCCTTTATCTTTACCTGCAGATCAAACAATCCATGCCGGGCAAATCCATCCAGCATATGATCAAAAAATCCAATTCCCGTATCAATCTCTGCCTGGCCGCTTCCGTCCACATTCAGAGTCAGAGAAATGTCAGTCTCTTTTGTCGTTCTGGTAATGGTGGCAATCCTGTCCTGCCCTGTTTTTTTATCCATAGGGGCAAACCTCCCTGTTATCCATTTGTTTTTGTGTCCCTTAACGGGGCAGCTCTGCTCCCCCTTTTTTCTCCCCTGCTGCACAGGCAGACTCCGGCCTCCTGTACAAAGCCATCTCCTCCTGGATATAGTCCTCCAGATTTTTAAGAATCGTGTGATTTTTCTCCGCCAAAAGCCCCTGCAGCCGCGGATTCACTTCCCCGTCCTTATAGGCAAACGTCGGCTTCACATTGCAAATCACATCTCCCTTTTCAAGCTCCGAAGAAGAGATATCCCGAAACATCAGCGCCACATTCACCTTTGGCGGTGCCTCCTTCATTCTCCCGTTGACCGGATTCTCCATAGCGGTCACGGTTGACTGTAAAAAACGCTTGTTCCTTTTTACAATATAAACCGGATCTCCTACACGGATGGTATCTCCTTCCACCATACCGACCACCACACAGCCCTGGCTTTTAATCGTAAAAATATCCTGGACAACAAAGGTGTACATTCCGGGGGCTGTGTCCTGCTTTGGGAATTCCTCCTGCTCTTTTGTGTTCTCCTGCTTTTTCTTTCCCCTTATCCAATTCAGCAATTCCATTTTCCCCTTTCGTTTTTTCTTTCTTTTTCTGTTTTCTTTTTTCCTTTCGCTTTCTCTTTTCCCTTTTCTTTCTCTTTTTCGTCCTCTTCTCCCTGCCCTTTTCTGCTCCTGCTAATTTTCAAACCGCACCCGGATCGAATTGGCATGGGCTGTCAGTCCTTCTGCCTCGGCAAAGGTCTCAATATCTTTATGGATCGGCTCCAGTGCTTCTTTGGAATAATAAATAATGCTGGATTTCTTCACATAGTCATCCACCCCCAGAGGCGAGAAAAACTTCGCTGTCCCATTGGTGGGAAGCACATGGTTGGGGCCCGCGAAATAATCTCCCAGAGGTTCTGAGCTGTACTCGCCCAGGAAAATCGCTCCTGCATTCTGAATCTTTGTCATCACCTCAAAGGGATTCTTCGTCACAATCTCCAAATGCTCTGAGGCAATCTGATTGGCTGTCTCAATGGCGTCCTCCATAGAATCCTCCACCAGGATATAGCCATAATTCTCCAGCGATTTCTCAAGAATACTCTGCCGGGAAAGCTTTTGCACAAATGCTTCCGCCTCAGCCGAAACCTTCTTCGCAAGCTCCATGCTGGCAGTCACCAGAATCGCGCTTGCCAGCTCGTCATGCTCTGCCTGAGACAGAAGATCCGCCGCCACATACCGGGGATTGGCGCTGTCGTCCGCCAACACCAGAATCTCACTGGGTCCGGCAATACTGTCAATGCTCACATGGCCATAGACCGCCTTTTTGGCCAGAGCCACAAAGATATTCCCCGGCCCGGCAATCTTGTCCACCCGGGGAATGGCCCCTGTCCCAAAAGCCAGAGCCGCAATCGCCTGAGCGCCGCCCACCTTGTAGGCGTCTGTCACCCCGGCCAGATGTGCCGCTGCCAGAGTCACCGGATTCACCTTCCCGTCCTTTCCCGGCGGCGTCACCATCACAATTCTGGACACTCCCGCCACCTTGGCCGGAATAATATTCATCAGCACCGAGGAGGGATAGGCCGCCTTTCCGCCCGGCACGTACACTCCCACGCTGGCCAGAGGAGTCACCTTCTGCCCCAGTATGGTTCCGTCCGGCCTGCTGTCAAACCAGCTGTACTGCTTCTGCTTCTCATGGTACTCCTTAATGTTTTTCATGGACTTTTTCATCACTGCCAGCAGAGAAGGTTCCACCAGAGAAAGGGCTTCTTCAATCTCTTCTGCTGTCACCCGAAGTTCCTCCGGCGTCAACTCCACACCGTCAAACTTCTTCGTGTACTCCAGAATCGCCTCATCCCTGCGTCTTTTCACATCCTCCACAATAGCCTGGACCGTCTTCTCATAGCCGCTGTAATTGTTGGGGTCCCGTTTCAGCAGATTGGCAAGAATATTCTGCCTGGTCTGGTCATTTGATCTGACTATTCTCATGATTATCCTCCTGCATCAGCCTCTTCATCTCCCGGATTATCCCGGTAATCCTCTCGTTCTCCCGCTTCATGCTCACCTGGTTCACCACCATCCGGGCAGACAGAGGACACACCTCTTCCAATACCGAAAGTCCGTTTTCCCGCAAAGTAGAGCCAGTCTCCACTATATCCACAATCACCTCCGCCAGTCCCACAATGGGTGCTAACTCGATGGAACCGTTCAGCTTGATAATCTCTACGGTCTGGTGCTTCTTATTGTAGAAATAGTCCTTGGCGATGGCCGGATACTTGGTGGCTACCCGAATCAATTCATGGTGCTTTAAATACTCCCCCGCCGACTCCGGCCCGCACACACACATCCGACATTTCCCGATTCCCAAATCCAACACCTCATACAGCTTCCTGCCCTCCTCCAAAATCGTATCCTTCCCCACAATTCCAATATCCGCGGCGCCGTACTCCACATAGGTGGGCACATCGTTGGCCTTGGCCAAAAAGAAACGGCACTTCAGTTCCTCATTGGCAAAAATCAGCTTTCGGGAACTCTTATCCTTCATCTCCTCACAGGTAATTCCGATTTTCTCAAACATTTCCAGAGATTTACTTGCCAGCCTGCCCTTGGCAAGAGCAAAAGTCAGATACCTCATCACATTCTCCTTTTTCCATTCTCATCTGTCATACTGTGATTATCCGAAAAATCTTTCGCATCATCTGCCGGAAAACCGGCAGCAGACAACATAACGCTCAAACTGCAGGTTTCCATTCGCCCATCTCTCACCTGATATTCTGCCACCTGCTTCCCGTCTCCGGTCAGGTAGAAAAGCCGGCTTATTCTCTGCCGCCTGGCATAGGAAACATAGTCCGTCACCGACTTGTCAGAGGGCCTGCGAATCAGCTGCAGAGCCTGACCATTTCCCCGGAAATGTCTGGCAAGCCCGATAGCCGCCTCCCTGGCGCTGCGTTCATACAGCACCATCTTTTCCACCCGCTTCACTTCTGTCTCGATTTTCTGGCGGGAAAGAGCCTGCATTAAACGGTCTACCACAATGGCAAAGCCCACTGCCGGCGTGTCCTTTCCAAACTGTACTAAAAGCTTGTCATACCGTCCCCCGGTCACCAGATACTCGCCCGTACCGTAAGTATATGTCTTAAAAATAATCCCTGTATAATAAGAATATTTACTCAGCATGCCCAGGTCATAAGAGACATAATCTCCCAGGCCATATTTATCCAGGATCTCCTGTACCTGCTCCAGCCGGTCGATCGCACGCAGCGCCCTGGGACTCTCCGTCATTGTCCGTGCCAGACGAATCTGCTCAATATCTCCGAACAACTCCGGGAGCTTCAAAAAAACCTGCTTTAAGTTCTCTGGCATGGTCTGCTCTGTCAAAAGTTCTTCCACCCCGAAAAAGTTCTTATTCTCAATCAGTTCCCGCAGCTGCTCCTGGGTATCCTCATCCATACCGGCCTCCTCCGCCAGCCCACGGTAGAATTCCACCTGCCCCAGTTCCACCTGAAACTCCTGGAGTCCGGTGGATCTGAGAGCGTCAATCACCAGGGCAATCATCTCCGCGTCGCCGTCGCTGGTGTCATCTCCAATCAGTTCCACCCCTGTCTGCGTCGTCTCATTGAGCCTTCCCTGATAGCTGACTGTATGAAAAAACGTCTGACCCAGATAGCACAGCCGCAAAGGCCCCGGTTCATCCATAAAATATTTGGCTACACAACGGGCAATCGGCGGCGTCATGTCCGGCCGCAGCACCAGGGTATTGTTCTCACGGTCAAAAAATTTGTACATTTCCCGGGTGCTGGCGCTTCCCCGCTCCTTCTTAAAAATATCAAAAAATTCAAATGCCGGAGTTTCTATATTCTGATATCCATACAGATGGAATACGTTCTGAAGCTTGTCCTGAACCGCCATCTTTCTGGCACACTCCTCCGCATAAATATCCCGGACCCCCTCCGGGGTGTGTAATAACTGTCTGCTCATTTTTCCCTCGGCTTCCCTTCCGTTTTCGTCATTCTGTCCCTGCTCTCTTATTTCCACAAAGACAGGCTGCTTATCTGCTTATATATTTCCGCTTGCGCTTTTTCATGGTAAAGTGATAATTCGATGACGCATTTTCTGATTATAGAATAATACCCTTAACTTGTCAATCTCAGATTTTCCCGGCACCTTTTCAATTCAACAACAGTATAGCATAGTCTCTAAAGATTTGCTACTTCCTGGAAATGATTAATTTCATAAAGATTCTGGCTCCTTATGGCCAAAAGAAAAAAACACCAGGAACCGATTTGACGAACCAAATGATTTATGGTATGATAAAACCACGAAACAAATTTACACAGACGGAGATATACAAGAAATGAATAATCAAAATATCATCGGAGTGATCTGCTCCTTCTATGAGCAGTTTTTTGACGCAGAAAAGAAAATTGCAGACTATATTATGGAAAACAAAAAGGAAGTGGTGGACATGACTGTGGCAGAACTGGCCCGGGCCAGCGATACCAGCGACGCCACCGTATCCCGCTTCTGCCGCCGATGCGGCTTCAAGGGCTTTCAAAGCCTGAAAATGGCGATTGCCAAGGAGGTCATGGAGGAAGAACAGGACAGTTTCCAGGTTTCCAATGAGATCGACCGGAATAACCTGCCCCAGTCCTTTCAAAACATTCTGGCTAATAAAATCGCGGAAATGACCGGGACCATGGGAATGATGGAGCCGGACAATCTGGAGACCATTCTGCGGATACTGGAAAGCGCTCATACCATCCAGTTTGCCGCCGTAGGAAACACCATTCCGGTGGCTATGGACGGCGCTTTCAAATTCAACCAGCTGGGCCTGCGGTCCGTGGCCATGAATAGCTGGGAGGCCCAGATCGCCTTTACCTACAATCTGCTCCCTCAGGATGTGGTAATCATTATCTCCAATTCCGGAAGCTCCAGGCGGCTTCTCTCCCTGGCCAGGGGCGCCCATGAAAACGGGGCCAGGATCATTCTGATTACCAACAATCCCTCTTCTTCTCTGGCTGCTGTCAGCGACTATCAGATCATCACTGCCACCAGAGAAAAACTGCTGACCAAAGAATTCTGGTTCTCCCGGATTCCTTCCATATTAGTGATTGAAACTCTGTATCTGCTGCTGTTTGTCAGCAAAAAGGACGCCGCCGCCCACATCCGCCGTCATGAAGACGCCATCCGCCCAGACAAGCAAAACTGAGCGGATAGCAAATAAAAACCTCATATTTCCGCTATTTTAAAATGCACCTTACCAGGAATATAAAATCTTTGGCAGGTGCATTTTATCATATTACGCAATATAACAGAATTCTCGCAAAAAGAAATACAATTTCTTCTAAAAACTATTGACGAAATAATCATTTCATGCTATGATAAAGCCATCACAAGAAATAAAATTTCTTATATGAAAGGAACAATGAAAGAAATGATTTACACAATCACTTTCAACCCTGCCCTGGACTATGTCGTGCATGTAAATAACTTCACCCCGGGAGCTGTCAACCGGACGGTAAAGGAAAACATCTTTTACGGAGGCAAGGGAATCAATGTATCCGCGATGCTGGCCAATCTCGGATATCCCAGCACCGCCCTGGGATTCATCGCAGGCTTTACCGGAGACGAGATCGAACGGGGCGTAAAAAACCTGGGCTTTTCCTCTGATTTCATCCGGATAAAGGAAGGCATGTCCCGCATTAATGTAAAGCTGAAATCCAATGAGGAAAGCGAAATCAACGGCATGGGACCCGCCATTACCCCCAAAGATGTCAGCATACTGTTTGAGAAACTGGAGAACCTGAAAAAGGGAGACGTGCTGGTTCTTTCCGGAAGCATTCCCTCCGTTATCGACAGCCGGATCTATGAGACCATCCTGGCCCGTCTGGAGGGCAGAGGAATTCTCTCTCTGGTGGACGCGGAAAAGGATTTGCTGCTGAATGTGCTGAAGTACCATCCCTTCCTGATCAAACCCAACAATTACGAATTGGGAGATATGTTCGGCGTGACCTTAAAGGATGAATCCGAAATCATCGAATATGCCGGCCGGCTTCAGAAGATGGGAGCCAGAAACGTGCTGGTGTCCATGGCCGGAGACGGCGCCCTGCTGGTAACAGAGAATGGTCAGGTTCACCGTCAGGGGGTTGCTGACGGAATCGTGAAAAACTCCGTGGGAGCCGGAGATTCTATGGTAGCCGGTTTCCTGGCCGGATATCTGGAAAACGGCAATTATGCCCATGCTCTGCGTCTGGGAACGGCGGCAGGCGGCGCTACCGCATTTTCCGACGGACTGGGAACCAGAGAAGATATTCTGAAGCTGTACAAAACTCTGCAGTAAAACCATCAAAACCAGGCCGTCAAATCATAATCCACAAGGCTGAAGAAATTTCCGGCGCCGGCCAGGTCAGATTTGTCTTTCACTATAAAAAACGATATGATGAAGGAGTGAATATCATGAGAATAACCGAATTACTCAAAAAAGAAAGCATTCAGCTGGGCATAACCGCCGCCTCCAAAGATGACGCCATCAACCAGCTGACCGGCCTGATGGAAGCCGGGGGACGGCTGAACGACCGCGCCGGCTACAAGGACGGAATTCTGGCACGGGAAGCACAGGGGAGCACTGCAGTAGGCGACGGAATCGCAATTCCCCACGCCAAGGCAGCTGCAGTCAGGGAGCCGGGACTGGCTGCTGTCACAGTCCCGGAGGGCGTGGATTACGAGGCCTTTGACGGCTCCCTGGCTCACCTGATTTTCATGATTGCCGCACCGGCAGACGGAGCCGACGTCCATCTGGAGGCCCTGGCACGGCTGTCTGCCCTGCTGATGACACCGGACTTTAAGGACAATCTGATCAATGCCTCCAGCAAGGAGGAATTCTTAAAAATCATCGATGACGCAGAAACCGCCAAATACGGCGCACCGGAAGGCATCGCTGCTTCTCAGGCTCCGACTGCTAAGACCCCGGCAGCGAATCATCCAGACACCGACGGCTACCGTCTTTTGGCTGTGACTGCCTGCCCCACTGGTATCGCCCACACCTACATGGCTGCCGAGAACCTGGAAAACACTGCCAAAAAGATGGGCATTTCCCTGAAAGCCGAGACTGACGGCTCCGGCGGTGCCCAGAACGTGCTGACCCCGGAAGAAATCCGAAATGCCGAAGCCATCATCGTGGCCGCTGACCGGGAGATCGAGATGACCCGCTTTGACGGAAAACCTGTGCTTCAGGTCCCGGTTGCCGACGGCATCCACAAGGCCAAAGACCTGATTGAAAAGGCAGTCTCCGGTCAGGCTCCCATCTACCACCATGCAGGCGCCTCTGAGAGCAGTTCTGCCGCTGCCGGAAGCGGAGACGGTCTGGGAAGAAAGATCTACAAGCATTTGATGAACGGAGTGTCCCACATGCTTCCCTTCGTCATCGGCGGCGGAATCCTGATTGCCCTGGCTTTCCTGTTTGATGATTACTCCATCGACCCCGCCAACTTTGGTAAAAACACGCCCCTGGCCGCTTACTTAAAGACCATCGGAGAGGAAGCCTTCGGCATGATGCTTCCTGTCCTGTCCGGTTACATCGCCATGAGTATTGCAGATCGCCCCGGACTGGCCGTAGGTTTTGTGTCCGGCATCGTAGCCAAGATGGGAATGACCTTTGTCAATCCTGCCGGCGGCGCTGTCAATGCCGGTTTCTTGGGAGCTCTGTTTGCCGGTTTTGCCGGCGGATACCTGGTAGTCGGCCTGAAAAAGCTGTTCTCCAAACTGCCCAAATCCTTAGAAGGAATCAAGCCGGTTCTCCTCTATCCGGTTCTGGGAATTTTCCTGGGAGCTGTGGTAACTACCTTTATCAACCCCTACATGGGAATGATCAATGACGGGCTGACAAACTTCCTCAACGGCATGGGCGGCGCCAGCCGGATTGTACTCGGCATGATCGTCGGCGCCATGATGTCCATTGATATGGGCGGCCCCTTCAACAAAGCCGCTTACGTATTCGGCACTGCCCAGCTGGCAGAAGGCAACTTCGAGGTTATGGCCGCCGTTATGGCCGGAGGCATGGTTCCCCCCATCGCCATCGCTCTGTGCACTACCTTCTTTAAAAACAAATTCACCGTAAAAGAATGTCAGTCCGGTGTTGTCAACTACATTATGGGACTTTCCTTCATCACTGAAGGAGCGATCCCCTTCGCCGCCTCGGACCCCTTAAGAATCATCCCCTCCTGCGCCATCGGAGCCGCTGTCGCCGGCGGACTGTCCATGTTCTTCGGCTGCACCCTCCGGGCTCCCCACGGCGGACTCTTCGTACTCCCAACCATCGGGAACCCGCTGGCCTACCTGGCCGCCGTCCTGATCGGAGCAGTCACAGGCGCCCTGATTCTCAGCCTGCTGAAGAAAAACTTAAATGAAGAGGAAAGACAGTAATTTCCTGACAAAGAGAAAGCCTCCGGCAGATTTTCCCGCCGGAAGCTTTCTCTTTCTGTTATTCTTATTCTCCGAATTCGAATCCGGAAAACCCGCCATCTCATAATCTTTTCCTGATCGCCCCAGAAAACGCTATGGACATAACCGGTCCCTCTATACCTCTCCTGCCTTCTCCTTTACCGGCTCCATGCGCGCCCCGTCTGTTCCCAGCGGAAGCATCCAGGGAAGACGGTAGGGACTGTCCTTCCGGCTGCACAGGTTCTGATAAATCCGGCGCCGCATGGCCACCGCCGTGCCGTCATTGTCCGGAGAAGCCTGGCTGCGCCATCGGGCATAGGCTTCCAGATAACTCTGATTTAACTCCTCCCAGTCCGCAAAGGTTCTCTGGATAATATTGCCCACCACGCTGGAACGTTTTGTCAGCTCCTCCTTCGTCAGCCACCCGGCTATATAACCCATTCCCAGGAGCTGGGTGGAGCGGCATAGCTCCCATGCCCGGTCGGACTGGGTCTCACAATCCCAGAACCCGGTTCCCCTGCTCATGTATTCCACGGTCTCCAGCAAATCCTCACGATTTTTAATATCCCAGTCCCGCTTCAGCACCTTGACCGTGAATTTCCGGCTGTCCTCGTCCTTCGGCTTCCCGCCCAGATAAAGCGGGCTGTATACGGAATTGGGGCTGGCCAGCTTTCCCTTATAATTCAGCTGGCCGAAAAACTGTGCCCAGATTGCGTAGGTACCCAGAATCCATCGTTCCTGATCATTCTGCGGCGTGGAAGCCAGCTCCTCCTTCTTCCTGCAGCGCAGGTCAATCACTGTCGTTGCCGCCAGACCGGATACCAGACCTGCCGCCAGCGCAATCAGCATGATATCTTCTTTTATTTCCTCCAGCTCAGGAAGCTCCCTGCCGAAATCCCCCTCCATGTCCAGATACCCGTCCGTATACGTGATCCAATCCGCAGCCCTTGCCTCCTCCGGATCCGTCTCATTGGGCCAGGGACGCAGAACCCCCACCGGATAGGTGACAATTTCATGATCCGTATTCAAGGAAATCGAACCGTCTTCTTGCACATATTCCGTATCCTCCGCCTCAAAATTGATTCTGGCCGCTATCACGGTCCCATCCTCCAGCGGAATCTTGCTGTAATAAATATCCCCGATCAGATTGCCGCTGTTTTTGGTCCAGTCACCGAACTCCTCATTTTTCAGGACAAACTTTTTCCCCTGCTCAATCTCTTCCAGGGTGGAAACCACCGGCACACTCCCGTCAGCCCGGCTTCCCACGCTGCCCGGCGACAAATCCAGCTCACTCATCCGGGACTTATAAATTCCGGGACCGATCACCGATGCCCCCACAAAGCCAAATACCATCATAACGCCCAAGAGTCCGACTGCCAATAGCTTCTGCCTGGTATTGGTATGTCCGACATAGATACGCGTAACCGCCATCTTGCTGCTCCTCCTTTTAATTTCGTATTGCTGGTTTTTTTATAAGAATTTTTAATAAATACAACGATTGTCTTTCTCACATCTAATATGTTACACTTGCCTGTGTATTCTTTTTCTGAATGCTCCACGTTTTATATTACCATATTTTAATACACAATACAATCATTTGGAGGAATCGCAAAATGGGTGGATTTTTCGGTGTCACATCTAAGGAAGACTGTGTCATGGATCTCTTTTTCGGAACCGACTACCATTCCCACTTGGGCACCCGCAGAGGCGGCATGGCAGTTTATGGCAAAAGCGGCTTTCAGAGAAGCATCCACAATATCGAAAATTCTCCGTTCCGCACCAAATTCGAGCGGGACGTAGAGGAGCTTGCCGGCACCTCCGGCATCGGCTCCATCTCTGACAATGAACCGCAGCCGCTGCTCATCCAGTCCCATCTGGGCAGTTACGCCATTGTCACCGTCGGTAAGATCAACAATGAGGAGGATCTGATTCATCAGGCCTTTGAAAATGGTCACATTCATTTTATGGAGATGTCCGGCGGGCGGATTAACGCCACCGAGCTGACAGCTTCCATCATCAATCAGAAGCAAAGCCTGGTGGAGGGACTTCTCTATGCCCAGGAACTGATCGAAGGCTCTATGAGCATTCTTCTTTTGACTCCGGAAGGAATCTACGCCTCCCGGGATCGCTACGGACGCACTCCGGTGGTCATCGGAAAAAAAGAAAATGCTTACTGCGTATCCTTTGAAAGCTTTGCCTACATCAATCTGGGGTATCACGACTGCACGGAATTAGGCCCCGGAGAAATCGCTCTTATCAGCCCCACCGGAATCCAGTCTCTAAGCCGGCCCAGAAAAGAACGGAAGGTCTGCTCCTTTCTCTGGGTCTATTATGGCTATCCCACCTCCAGCTATGAAGGGGTAAATGTAGAAGAAATGCGCTACCGCTGCGGAGAGCTTCTCGCACGCCGGGACTTAGGAGAATGCACAGGGAACTGCCAGGGCTGTCCGGGGCATGCCGCAAAAGCTTCCTCCCGGGAAGCTGCATCCACGCCCAACGAGGCCATCCAACCGGATATCGTGGCCGGTGTTCCGGATTCCGGCATTGCCCATGCCATCGGCTATGCCAATGAGTCCGGTATCCCCTTTGCCCGTCCTTTTATCAAATACACTCCCACCTGGCCCCGCTCTTTTATGCCTCAGAACCAGAGCCAGAGGAATCTGATTGCCAAGATGAAACTCATCCCGGTGGACGCGCTGATTCGGGATAAAAGTCTTCTTCTGATCGATGATTCCATTGTGCGCGGTACTCAGCTTGGAGAAACCACAGCATTTTTGTACAAAAGCGGAGCCAGAGAAGTACATATCCGCCCGGCATGCCCTCCTTTGCTGTTTGGCTGTAAATACCTGAATTTCTCCCGTTCCAGCTCAGAGCTGGATCTGATCACCCGCCGGATTATCCGCGAAAGAGAGGGCGATAACATCACTTCCCGGCTTCTGGCTGATTACGCGGATCCGGACAGCCGGAATTATCTGGAGATGGTGGAAGAGATACGCAAACGTCTGAACTTCACCACTCTGAAATATCACCGTCTGGATGATCTGATCGCCTCCATCGGCCTTCCTGCCGATTCTTTGTGTACTTATTGCTGGAATGGAAAAGAATAGTAACCGTTCCAAGAATAATGCATCTTTCCGGTTCAGGGAAAGGCGGCTGCATTGCGCATCCGCCTTTCCCTGAGTCTGTATTCTTCTTACGTTTTTTCAGATAGTCCTGTTTTCTGCTCACGATCTCTTTCCCAGATAATCCTGTCTTCTCTTCCTTTTTGAAAAATGATTCAGGATTCCCCCTGCAATGACAATCAGCGCGGCCATGGCCAGAACCCGTTTCGCTGCTTCCTTCGGCAATGGGTTCTCCGGGCCGATGGAATCTGCATAAAACCGGAGCGAATAAGGGATCTCATGAGGCTCACCCAATATATGGGTGCCGGCAACTATCTCAATCTCCTTGTCAAATGCAGAAATCGGAATCTGAAAGCAGGAGTTCTCCCCCTCCTCACTCTGATTGTCATAGGTGATTCCCGCAATGTGCAACGTGTCATACTGAGAACTGCTCCAGATAATCCGGGCAAAATAGTCCCCGTCCTCTGCCACCATCACAGCCGGTGTCTCCACATGAACCCTGCCGCTGCCTCCGGACAGCCGCACTTCCACTGCATATCTGCCGTCTTCCAGTCCCTCCGACGCCGCTGCGCAAGATGCGCCGGCAAGCAGAAACAGACTGATCATCACCAAACCTCTTCTCCAACCATTCCTGAAATTCACAGTTTTCTCCCATGCCTGCCCGCAAACGGTTCCGGCCTCTCCTACAGATTCCTCTTTTTATACAAAAAACAAAAAGCCATAAGCATCAATAGCATCAGATAAACCAGCAGCACCCCGATCCCTCCAAAAGAAAATGCCTCCCTGTTCGCAATCTGTCGGATCATACTGCTTGCCTGAGAAAGCGGAAGATAATGGATAATCTCCCTCAGTCCATGAGGGATTGCCTCCGCTGCAAAGAAGGTATTGCACAGATATGCCATCGGCATGATCACATAATTGGAAAACCGCGGTACATCTGTATGGCTTTTGGCATAAAAGGAAACTACGACTCCCATTGTTGCAAACACAGCCCCGTTTAAAAACATGATCAGAAACGACCAGCCATTAAAACATAGATTCGTCCCGATCGGAAGCACCAGAAAAAGTATGACAACTCCCGCGTAGATTCCCCTCAGACTGCCCCCGATGATCTGCCCGATTACAAACTGCCACAGCGGTGTCGGAGAAATCATCACCTGATCCAAAGCCTTTTCATACAGGCGCTGCACATTCAGATTCTGGGCAATCGCATTAAAGCTTCCGTTCATGGTGGTCAGCGCCACCACACCCGGAATCAGGAAATTCAGATACGGCTGCCCGTGGGAAACCGTCTGGATCCCCATCCCGAACACCAGAATATACATCAGCGGCGCCACCATCGCCGCTAAAGTGATCTTATAAAAATCCCGTCTGAACTCTACCCATTTTTCCCACAATACAGTCAAAATTCCCATCACTATCGATTCTCCAAATGCTTTCCGGCTTTTTCAAGAAATACATCCTCCAGGGTAGTGCTCCGCAGAGCCGCATCCTTGCTTCCTTCCGATATAAACCGAATGGCTTCCTCTCTGGTCCGAAAAAAACGGCTCTCCATTTTCTCTCCGCTCATCCGATCCACCGCATATTTCCCCAGCCGTTCAATCATTGCCTTTGGGGTATCTGTCTCCTCGAGCTTTCCGCAATCCATGAGTCCCACCCGGTCGCAAAGAATCTCTGCCTCCTCCATATAATGCGTGGTAAGCAGGATGGTCAGCTGATTGCGGTTCAGCCTTTTCAGCAAATTCCACATCTGTCTTCGTGCCAGTGCGTCCATGCCGGCAGTCGGCTCATCCAACAGCAGGATATCCGGCTCTGTCAAAAGCGCACGGCATACCATCAGCTTCCGTTTCATCCCGCCAGACAGCTTGCGCACGGTTCGTTTTCGATAATCGAACAAGTCACAGAATTCCAGAAGCTTTTGTGTCTTCTCTCTTCTCTCTCTCGCAGGCACAAAATACAACCGTCCCTGATACTCCATAATCTCTTCCATCGTCATATCCTGACGCATGGAATACTCCTGTGTCACGACACTGATCCTTCGCTTGAGCGCGGTGTTTTTTCTGGTCAGACGCTCTCCCTCTATCCAGATCTCTCCTGAGGTGGGCAGATACAGAGTGGAAAGCATCCCGATCGTCGTGGACTTCCCCGCCCCGTTTGGCCCTAGAAGTCCGAAAAAGCTTCCCTTTTCAATCCTCAGATTCAGGTTCTTCACTGCCACGAAATCCTCATATTTCTTGGTGAGATTCTTTAATTCAATCATGGACTCCCTCTTTAACCAGAACGGTGGTATAATAGCTGGCCTGCTCCGGCATGGAGGCCGTAGTTTGGTAGATGCGCTCATCGGATAATCCGCAGTTTTCGATCATCACTGCGGTCAGGTTCTTCTCCTGAAGGGTATGCTTTACCCCGGAAAGCTTGGAAGCTGCTTTCATAAAAACCTTGTTTCCGGGATAGTCAAGCGCTTCCTCAATCTGATAACTGGACGGAATGATATGCAGCTGCTCGGAACGATCCGCCAGACTGTCTCCTATCCTGGCAGCCACCGCACAAAAGGAGGGAATCCCATTGACAATCTTCGCGGGATATCCTTTTTCTCTCACCAGACGGTGAATATAAATATAAGTAGAATAAATCGTCGGATCTCCCAAAGTAAGGTAAGCCACGTCTTCATTCTCCTTAAGCTGCTCGATAATCCGTCCTGCAGCCAGCTCATAACTCTGTGTCAGGATCTGCGGATCCTTAGTCATCGGTGTGGAAAGGTTCAGACACCTTTTCTCTTCCAGACCGCTGACCACCCTGCTTGCAATCCGATAGCTTATGGCGTGCTCCCGGCCCTCGGCAGGAACTGCTATCACCGGACATTTTCCGATCGTCTCCACGGCCATCAGTGTCATCAGCTTTGGATCTCCTGGTCCTACACCCACCCCATATAAGGTTCCGCTCATATCATCTTTCCCTTCTTTATGTCTTTCAAAAAAACTCACTCCCGGTCATTGGTCAGCCCTGCCTTATCCAGCAGGTAAAAGGCCAGGCTCAGTGCCATACCAACTACGCAGGCCAGTACCATCCCTGTCAGCTGAATATTGCCGATCTTAATGGCAATTCCCGAAAGCCCTGCCACAAAAATCACCGAGGTCAGGGCCTGATTGCGTGACTTTCCAAAATCGACCCTGGAATCCACCAGAATACGCAGTCCGGAGGTTCCGATCATTCCATATAAAAGGAACGAGATTCCGCCGATCACCGGCCCCGGGATCGTACTGATCAGCATGGAAAGCTTCCCCACAAAGGAACAGACAATGGAGAGTACCGCTGCTCCGGCAATCACATGAACACTGTAGACGCCGGTCATTGCCATGACACCGATATTCTCTCCATAAGTCGTGGTCGGTACGGAACCGATCAATCCGGAAATCATGGTGGAAAAGTTATCCCCGAACAGGCTTCTGTGAAGTCCCGGATCCTTTAAAAGGTCACGCCCTACGATCTTGCTTGTCACCACCTGGTGACCGATATGCTCAGACGCAATCACCAGGATCACCGGAAGAATAATCAATATCGCTTCCGGATCAAATCTGGGAGTGGTAAAATCCGGCAGCGCGAACCACGGCGCTGCTGCCACCGCCTCAAAGCTGACGATTCCGCAACAGATGGCGGCCACATATCCGGCTATCACGGCAATGAGAATCGGAATTACGGAAAGAAACCCTTTAAACAGAATCGATCCGAACACGGCAAATCCCAGTGTGACCAGAAACACGGCCACATTGGCCGGCTGAATCGTCTCATCCAGCAGGCCCGCGTTGCTTGCGGCTGAGGAAGAAAGCTCCAGGCCAATCAGAGCCACCACCGGTCCCATCGCTGCCGGCGGCAATACCACATCAATCCAGTCCGTGCCGAACTTGTACACAATCAGAGCCAGAATACAGCCGCAAAACCCCACTGCCACAAAACCGCCCAGGGCATATTCATATCCCCAGTTCTGAATGACAATTCCTGCGGGGGCAAGAAAGGCAAAGCTGGAACCCAGATAAGCCGGCGCCTTGCCCTTTGTCACGGCAATAAACAACAAAGTGCCGACGCCATTCATAAAAAGCACGATCGCCGGACTGATCCCAAAAATAAAAGGCACCAGCACCGATGCGCCGAACATGGCAAACATATGCTGAATGCTGAGCGGCGCCAGCAATTGAAACGGCACCCTTTCCTCCACCTGAATGATCCGTTTTGTTCCCATAACCTGCCTCCTCTTTTCTGATGCATACCGGCTTTGCTGCCCTCCGCTCTCAGACAATGCTTCCCAAAAGTGTCTTTTCTATTATTCCATAAGTTTCTCTTCCTGTCTACCAGAAAATCATGAAAAATCCCGCCCGTTTAAATCCCTTTGCAGGGTTTCCAGATAATGCACCAGAATGTCGCGGTGTGCGTGTACGCGGAAGCCTTTATCCACCTCTTCATAGGTAAAGCTCTTCCTGCCTCCGTCTTTCATCCGCTTCCAGAAGCGACAGATATCGGCAAAGGGGAGGTAATAGATCTCATCCTCTGCAGTAAAATGCAGAAGAATAAAAGCGATCCCTCCCTGGGCCTCGAATTCTTCCATAAAACGAATCTGATGTTCATGCACATTCTGCAGAGGAAAAGTCTGCACTGCACATTCCTTGGCGTCAAAGCAGACCGGAATTCCCTGCACCGCACCGATATAGTCCACTGTGCTTTTCTGGTCAAAATATGCCAGGGTAATGTGGCGGCTTTCCTTATCTATCGTGATCGGGGTGATCGGGGTGGGGATTTTCTGAATCAATGCCAGCTTTTTCTCCCGGTAGACCTCATTGCTGTGATTGATCATATCCTCCAAAGTAGAACCTCGCAGCCCCCGGCTTTTCCATGTTCCCATGTATTTTGCACTCCTTTATCATTTCACGATGAGCCTTCCATCCTTTTCTTCCAGGACACAGCGCCCTCCCCGTTTCAGCCTCCCGAACAAAAGAAGCTCTGCCAGCAAGGGCTTCACCTCGCCGGAAATGACCCGGTCAATCTCTCTTGCGCCATATTCCCTGGTAATTCCTGCTTTTTTTACATGCTTAGCAGCGGCCTCGGTCACTGTCAGTTCCACCTTCCTGTCCTGCAAAAGCTCTGCCAGCTCCCTTAACTTCTTTGAGGTAATATTTCCTGCCATTTGCTCATCCATACCGCGAAACAGTACGATTCGACTCAGACGATTACGAAACTCCGGCTGAAAGGTGCGCTTCACTGCCTCGCTCAAAGCCTCCAGATTCATGGAACCGCCTCCAAACCCGATCCTTCCCCTGCCGATTTCCCCGGCGCCGGCATTGGAGGTCATAATCAGGATAATATTGCGGAAATCTGCCTTTCTCCCCTGATTATCCGTCAGGGTCGCATAATCCATCACCTGCAAAAGCACATTAAAAATATCCGGATGAGCCTTCTCAATCTCATCCAACAACAGCACGCCATGCGGATTCTGGCGGATCTTCTCTGTCAGGATCCCACCCTCCTCGTATCCCACATAACCGGCCGGAGCGCCAATCAGCTTTGCCACGGTATGCTTTTCCGCATATTCGCTCATATCAAAACGCATAAAGGAAATCCCCAGCTCCGCAGCCAGCGCCCGGGAAAGCTCAGTCTTTCCCACCCCGGTGGGACCTACAAACAAAAAGGAGGCAATCGGCTTGTTCTCTTCATTCAGCCCGGCTCTGGAGAATTTTACCGCATTGCTCACCTGCTCCACTGCCAGATCCTGCCCGAAAATCTGCTGTTTTAAATGCTGCTCCAGTACCGCAAGTCTTTCTGTCTCTCCCTTTTCTACTGTCTGTGCCGGGATTCTGCACGTCTTTGCCAACACCTCATCAATCAAAGCCTTATTCACCGTCTGCCGTTTCTGTTCCAGGGGATGAAGGCGCCGGTAAGCGCCGGCCTCATCGATCAGGTCAATTGCTTTGTCCGGAAGAAAACGCTCATTGATGAAACGGCTGCTGACCTCAACTGCATGCTCCAGCACCCCGGCTCCGTATCGGACCCCGTGATATTTTTCATATCCGGGTTTCAGGCCTTTGAGGATCTCAACCGCTTCCTCCTTTCCCGGTTCCCGGATATCCACGTTCTGAAAACGGCGCACCAGACTCCTGCTGCCGGAAAAATGCTTTTTATATTCTTCATAGGTGGTGGCGCCGATAAAGCGGATCTGTCCTCCTGCCAGATACGGCTTTAACAGATTCGAGGCATCCAGGCTGCCTCCATTCACTGCTCCGGCCCCGACGATATTATGTATCTCATCCAGATAGAGAATCGGCTGCTTCTCCCGCAAAAGCCCCTGCATAATCTCCTGAAAGCGTTTTTCAAAATCACCACGGTATTGTGTTCCGGCCAGCAGTCCTCCCAAATCGAGCGCAAAGAGGTGCGCCCCCAGAAGCGGCCCGGGTACCTGCCCTTTTACCAGACGCTGCGCCAGACCATAGGCCAGAGCCGTCTTGCCGACCCCCGGCTCTCCGATATGCAGGACATTGTTTTTATCCTTCCGGCAGAGGATCTGGATCGTCCTCTCCATCTCCTCCTCCCTTCCGATCAGAGGATTCTGCCGCAGGCAGCTCTCATTCATATCCTCCACATAGCCGCGCCAGCGATGGCTCTTGCCATATCCTTTGGCAGACAGATCCTTATCGTCTTCCTCCTCCTTCTCAAAATCAGCCTCTCCGAACGGGTTCTCCCCGTCGGGTTCCATTCCTGCCTTTTTCCCTGGCTCCGGATATCCCGGAGAGATCCTCCCGCGCTCCGCAGCCAGGCTTTCCCGTGACAGCTCTCCGATCACCTCAACCAGGTCAACATCCTCCTGCTCCAGATAATATACCCCATAGCTGTCCTCCAGCTGCATCACGGCAGAAAGCAGATGGCTGATATCCACCCGGCTTCGGCTGCTGGATACAGCCTGACTTTCCGCCAGATACAGAATCTTTTCTGTGTCTGCCGTCAGACGCACCTCCTCCCCTTCCCCGCATCCGGCATGCTTCTGCAAAAAAGCCTGCAGATCCTGACGCAGCCGGGAGAGATCACCTCCCCCGGCCTCATATTCCCTGCCGAAATCCGCATCAAAGGTCATTCCATAAAGAAGATGCTCCGGCATAAAATAACGGTGGCGTCCTTCTCTTGCCAGACTCACCGCATGCCCCATAGCTCTCTGCATATTGACGGTAAATTCCATTCCCTCATCCTGTCCTTCTTCTTATCTTCATTCCTGCTCTTTGGGAGATCTGCTACGGCATGCAGACTGCCTCCACCTTCAGCGGATATTTCTCCTCCCTGGCCCATCTGACAGCCTCAGCAGCCTTCGTCTGCGCAATATCCCGCGGATAAATCCCTGCCACTGCACAGCTTCCGGTATGAACGCTCATCATCAGGGCAGCCGCTGTCTGCTCATCCTTGTCAAAGATCCGCATCAAAACCTCGACCACAAAATCCATGGGGGTAAAATCATCATTATAGATCAGAACCTGATACTGCCGCGGCTGCTTCACCTTGCTTTTCGTCCGCTCTTTTATGCCTTCTTTGAATGCCATGTGCCTTCATCCTTTCTGTTTCCACGGTCATGATCCCATTGCTATCTATTATATACGCAATCCCGTGTTTTGTCATTCTCTTTTTCGCGGGAAGATACGTTGTCTCAGAAGGTTGTCCCGGAAGGTTGTTCCGGAAGGTTGTCCCTCTCAATGGTAGTAAAATGTCCCATGATACACTGTAACGCTTTCGGGTTCATGCCCGCATTGGCTAAGTTGGTGTTGCGCTTTCCAAGCAGCTTTTTAAGGAAATCAAAAGGCGGATTTTGTCGATATGGTATGTGCTTCATGGCGGCTACCTCCTTTTAGCCGCCGCTTTTAACAGTGATACCGCGTCATTTCTTGAGAAGATAAAAAGAAAAGACCTCTGCTTGACGACGGCTTTTTTCTTTTGCCGTCGTGCGGCAGATTTTATATATTTTATGGAGATTATAAGCTCAATTCTTTTTTCAATCCATGTAAAGCCCAAATAAAACTGATACTTCCCATAAGTATAAAAAGTACAAACACAAATATAGTGCTATTTGTGTTGACAGTTCCGTAAAGTATCAGATCACGCAATACGTTAATCACATGGGTAAACGGATTGATGTTAATTGCAGCCTTTAATATGCAGCTGATACCGTCTGCCGGGAATAATGCTGTACTAAGGAAAAATACAGGCAGTACAATCGCGTTCATTACTGTTTCATACATTACCTCGTTTGGTAAAATTAGACTTATTCCATAAGCAAGCCCCGCCATAAAAAACGCTGTCAGAAACACCAGTATCAAAATCAGAAAAATTCCTGTTATACCAGCGGCAAGTCTAACATGGAAAAGCAGACTAACACACCCCATTATTCCCACTTCAAAGAAAGTGCATAATACCGCTTCAAGAAGTTGTCCTAAAACAATAGAACTTCGTTTAATAGGTGCAATCAATACACGATAAAAGCTGCCGTCCGACTTCATCATATAATTCATAATTCCGCTGCTGCTGCAAGTAGAAAAACTAACTAAAACCACTAAGCCGGGAAGAATAAATGCAGTATAGTTTTCTATCCCTGTATTTTTCATGGTCTGCCCAGCAACAGCACTATAAAGCACAAGCCACAAGATAGGCTGTAAAACTGTAATTACAATGGTAAATGAGTTATGAAAACGCCATTTTACATTTCGGTACAAAATTGTAAATACACTCATATACATTCCCCCTGTCTGCTCTGCCTGAAGCATTTCCATATCTTCCTTAAGGATTCCGGGATACCGGCCCCGGACTGCGCAGAACTTTTTTTCATACAAGGTATACAGGGGGATGCCCATCCAGAGTTACGTGACCGATGAGGAGCTGGAGCGGATCCTCGGCGTAATCGACATGGAGACAGAGACAGGGTAACGGAACCGCGCCATCATCCTTGTGGGCGCAACCACGGGCCTGCGTGCCATCGATATCATCCGCATGAAGCTGGCGGACATTGACTGGAGGAAGGGCGAGATAAAGCTCGTCCAGAGCAAGACAGGCAGGACGACGCACGTCCTGCTCACGAAAGAGACCGGAGAGGCCCTGAAAGACTATATCCTGAACGCCAGTCCGAAAGAGACCGGATGCGGGGAAGTATTCCTGCGTGTCTCAGCCCCAAAGACGGAGATTCCGGACACGACCTGTATCGGCTGCATGTTCCGTTCCTGCCAGGAAAAAGCCGGGATACGCAGGCAGCCCTTTGACGGGAAGGGGTTCCACGGCCTGCGCAGGAGGCTGGCAAAGAAACTGCTCGTTTCAGGGTCACCGCTCACCACAGTGCCGCAGATACTCGGGCATGATGATACGGATCCTGCCCGCCAGTACCTTTCTCTTGACACAGATGACCTCCGGGAATGCGCACTTGATTTCAGCACGATGCAGGGATATCGAACACGGACGGGACAGTCCACCGGAAAGCTGCTTTTGCCAGAGCCTTCGGGCGTTACCAGAGATCCGCCGGAAAGGATGCGTATGTCATCTCAGAGAGGCTCACGGTAGGAAAGAGCATTTTTGTCCCATATATCTTCAGTAATGATATGAATATCGTCCGTCCCCGGTTCCCCGAGGGAAGAAGGGCGCCTCTCTCCCCATTTTCCAAGGCGTACCCGTCGGGAATACTTGAATAATATGAGGATTGCGGGAGCACAAAGTGCGGAGTAGTCCGGTATCAGAGGGGTCAAAAGACCTTTTGACCCCAACATCATAATATTTAATTTAATAGGTATAGCTCCCCATCTTCCTGTGGAAATCCGGATCGCTGGGGATATTGCAGTCTATCCCCAGATCCAGGGACAGCTTTCTTGCCAGAACCTGCAGCGGAACCACATATTCCATGGAAGCAAAATATTCATCGCTGCAGAAGGGGTAGATGAAATTTCTGTCCGCGTCCAGAGAAACATCCGAGGTGATCGTGTAATTATGTGCTCCCCGCTCTTTCTCAAAATAAGCCATCATCCGTTTCATCCGTTCCAGATGCCTGCCGGGACAGCCCAGATAGATCAGGTAAGTGTCCGAATCGATCGCATGGTAGATGCCATGCATGAATTCCTCCAGCTCATATCCGGTCACCCCGTAGCGTACTGCCTCCAGAACCTTTAACGTTCCCTCCAGCATGGCTCCCATGCAGGCCTCGTATCCCAATACCAGGATACGCCGGGATTTTTTCAGCTCTTCCTGGTTTTTCTTATACCATTCCCATGATTTTGCTGCAATGTCCGGAATCTGATCCGCTGTCCTTATCATCCTTTGTACGATCTCATTCTTTCGGTCTTCCGATATTTTTCCCTGCCAGACAGCCAGGTTCAGCCCCAGCAGTACGATTGTGGCAATAGAACCCTGATATCCCTTGGTCTTTGGTCCTGCAAGTTCCTCTCCGATTGCCAGCAAAACCGTACAGTCTGCCGCTTCACATACCGGCTTTCCCTCAGAAGCCGTAACTGCAATCGCTGCAAAGCCCTGCTCTCTGGCGTGTTTCAGCGCTTCCACTGTGCTGGTGCTTCTGCCTGCCTGAGAGATTCCGATCACCAGAGTGTGCCTGTGAAATACCTTTTCATTGTCAACAAATTCCATCGGATACATGGGAAATACCTTTACCCCAAGCTCGCCTTCCATTGCCCGTTTCGCAGCTACTGCTGCATGATAGCTGGTGCCGGATCCCAGAAGGTAGATCTGCTCGATCGTTTTATCCCTTAAGTACTCCCGTGCATCCGCAAAAACCCTTTCCTGCTCTTTGACAATATTCCTTACTGCTTCCCCGGATTCCAGAATGTAATCATACATATCTCCGTTTTTACCAGACATCTCAAACCTCCTGCTCGTTCCAATCCCGCTGCGTTTTCTTCTGGAAATTCTTTCCTCTCTTTGCCGTCAGTCCCATATCCCGCCAGATTGCTTCTGCCTCTTCTGCTGTCGGATAGCTGCTGATCGTTCCCTCCCGTTGTACGGAGATCGCACAATAGCGATTTGCATAAAGGCACGCCTCTGCCAGCGTATCTCCCATCGCCAGTCTGGCTGTCATGGCGCCCATATAGCCATCTCCTGCTCCGGTGGTATCCTTGCTTTGCACCTCGATTCCCGATGCCTGACAGACACACTCTCCCTCCATACAGAAAAAACCATTCTTTCCCAGAGTAATGACAATATCACCGACTCCACAGGTTTTTCTCAGCTTGCGGGCACAATCCTCCCAGTTGTCCTTTTCATAGGAAACCCCGGCCAGATCCAGCATGCGGACAATCTCCACCTCATTGAGAATCAGAATGCTGATCAGTTCCCAGTAATCCGGGACAAAGTCCGGAACCGGGGAGGGATTCACCACGGTTTTCATCCCCAGCCTGCGTGCCTTTTGCAAAATGTGCCGGACGCTTTTTTCGTTGATCTCATAGCCGGTAACGCAGTAGCCGGCTGTCCTCATGGCTTCCAGCGCCTGGTCTGTCTCCTGTTCCGGGATCGCCTGCTCATTATGCGCCCCCAAAACAATCATATTATTTCCTTCGTCATCGATCAGAACCACGCCGGAAGAGTCCTTGATCCCTTCTCCCAGAATGACATGCGTATCATCGATTCCTGCTTCCCTTAATACCTGTTTCCCCTTCTCATACCAGTCTCCGCCCTTCACATGAGCAACCATGGCAACCCTGGCTCCTGTCCTTGCGCAGGCCACCGCGGTATTGGTTCCCTTTGCTCCATCCATACCGGCGCTGACTCTTAAAGCCCGCACGGTTTCTCCCGGACGCGGCAGCTTATGTACCCGGGTCGCCTGTGATACATTGTGAGAATAAGCCACGATTACCTGTGGTGTGTTTTCCATAGCCTGTCTCTTTCCTTTCGTGTGTTTTCCTGTGCAAAATCCTTGACGGAATCACCTGCCTGTGAAAATAATTCCGTTTTTTCTGTGCGTAAGTTCGGTTATGGTCTACTGCAGAATCGGCGCATCCTGATATTTCCTGGATATCACATGATCCGCTGTCTTTGTGTCACAGCACAGGATACACTGCGGCACGGACGCCGGAAACAGTGTGACCGGATATTCCGTGGTTGGTTCACTGAACATTGCCACCCGGACTACCGTCTCCTTCCACGAGCCGGTCATCACGATAAAGATTGCCTGTCTGGCAGTCAGCATGGACTTCATGCCGATCGTAATTCCGTTCTGCGGAAGCGCTTCATAGCAGCCGCCGAATTCTCTTTCCGCATAGGCAATGATCGTCTCATCATTGATGTGGACAATCCGGGTTTTCGAGTTTCTGTATTGCTCCAGGGTGATGTGATGCACGTTGGAAACCGGACGTTCATTCCATCCTACCAGTCCCTTGCAGCCCACGCCGCCTAAGATGGTATCCACACCCCCAAGCTCCTCGATCTTCTTATCGATCCGATCCGGATCTGCCGGATCCGGGAAAAATCTCTGTTCCTCGGGCACATTCAGTTCCGGATCGATTCTGGCATAAAAGGTCTGCGTCATTTTTCCTCTCATACTGAAGCGCAGATTCGTTGCCGGGAACAGACGGTATTCCCAATCCAACCACTGATCTACGTGAAAAATATAAAGATTTTTCAGGCTGATCCGCTCCTTATTGACCCGGTCAATAAAAACATCATAGACACCGCCGATCCCTCCCGGAAGAATCCACACGGTCTTCTTTCCCTCCGCGTTATGGGCGATCACTTCCTCTGTGATCCGGTTTCCGATCTCCTTTAAAAGCGCATTCTTGTCCTCCCCCATCATCAGATCCATCTTGCGATCCGGATGGTTCGCGAGCTCTTCCACCGGAACCGAGCACCATCTGCGCAGCTCCTCTCTGGAAATTACATATTCATTCATTTTTTCGTTCCTCCTACTATCAAGGTTTCGGCACGCGTCGCTTCGCTCCGCCTGCCACGTCGTCGGAACGCATTCCAGTTGTGAAACTTCGTTTCACAAGCGTTCCTCCTGCTAACAAGGTTTCGGCACGCGTCGCTTCGCTCCGCCTGCCATGTCGTCGGAACGCATTCCAGTTGTGAAACTTCGTTTCACAAGCGTTCCTCCTATCCCTTCACTCCTGACATGGTGATTCCTTCGATTACATATCGCTGGAAGGTCAGATAAATCGTCATTGGCGGAATCATGGCAATCAGCATGGCCGCAATCTTGGTTCTGGGGTCGATCCAGAAATTCGGATTCAGCATATTGGAAATGGTCACACTGATCGGCTTTATCTTCTGTCCGGTAACCAGTGCGGGCCACAGATACTGGCCCCATATTTTCATAAACATCAGGACAACCGTTGTTAATATCCCATTGCGCATCAGCGGCAGCACAATCCTTCCATAGATCTGAAAATGCCCGGCCCCGTCGATTCTGGCGGATTCAATGAAGGACAACGGCAGATCCTCCAGAAACTGCATCATCACAAATACAGACAATGCGGATACCATCATAGGAAAAGAGATTCCGGCAAAGGTATCCGCCAGCTTCATGGCAAATACCAGACGGTACAGGGGAATGATATAGAGCACCTGCGGAAGCATCATGCTCGCCATCAAAAGCCCGAACAACAACCTTTTCAGCGGAAAATGATAAAAGGTAAATTCGTAGGCAGCCAGGGAGCTGATCACCAGAATCCCTGCCACCGTGACCGAGGTATAGATCAGGGTATGGACGGTAGAGGCTGCAATCTCCACCGTTACCAGCGCCTCCTTACATTTGGCGATCCCGTTGGTCAGGGAATTGGGGAAAAAGGTCCGCGTCAGATTATTGGTATCCAGGGAAAAGGTCCCGCTGAACAGAACCCACAGGGGGAACAGACATACCAGCCCCCAGACTGCTGCCAGCATAATCAGAATCCATTGTTCCCTTTTCTTCTTTGTCTTCAATGGTTTCCCCTCCTTATACTTTCTTCCGGCGGGCCTTGAACTGAATTGCCGTCACTGCCAGAATCACCGTCATCAGAGAGACTCCCTCTGCGCAGGCCCGCCCCAGACCGGATTTGCCTCCCAGATAAATATTCCTTACCATCTCCATCACCGGGAAGGACATCACCTGCCCCGGGCCTCCTACGCTGTTGATATCGCTGCCATTGGAAATAATCCAGGGAATATCATATACCTGCAGCGCACTGATAAAACCGTAGGTAATCACAAAAAACAGAATCGGCTCCAAAAGAGGGATGGTGATTTTCGTCATCTTCTGAAAAGTGGAAGCTCCGTCGATCTCCGCCGCCTCGTAGAGATCCGGTGAGATATCCGCCATTCCTGCACTGATAATCACAAAATTAAAGCCTGCCGAATTCCAGATATCCACCATCATGACATAGATGATGGCATAGTATTTGGTACTGTCCCAGGTAATCCCCCTCCCGATTCCGATATTGGCCAGAGCAGAGGCTACCAGTCCGGTCCCTGTTGTCATGAACCACTGCCAGATCCCGGCACATAAAAACAATGGCAATACATAAGGCACAAAATAGATCCCCCGGAATACCGAAAACAGCTTCCTGGAAAGCTGGCGGGTAATCAGTGCCAGCGCCAGGGACAGGGACAGGCCGATAGAAAGTGTCAGCGGAACATAGATCACCAGGTTCTTTACAGAATTCAGGAAACGAACAGAAGTGGTCCCTTTTCCGGAAAGAATCAGGGTATAATTGTCGAGTCCCACAAAATTCACGCTTCCTCTGCTGGATACCGACCAGTCGGTAAAGCTCATAAATACCCCTTGAAAGAAAGGATAAAGAATGAACACCGCAAACAACAGGAAGAATGGCAACAGTCCCAGATAATTGAAAAAATATCTCTTTTTTATGATGATCGCCCCCCTTCCAGGCCCGTGGGCAGCACCCGAAGCCTTCCCGGCTCCGGGCAGCCCTGTTTTCTATTCCTCTCCTGCCTCTGCATATAATCCGTTAATCCCGTCAATCAGCTGCTGTGCCCCCTCCTCCGGAGTTATGGAGCCATTGGCAACCGCAGGCGCCACATCCCCGATTGCGCTGGTCCAGAATACGCTGCTGTGGCCAAAATTCATCTGATTCATTCCGCATTTCAGGCCGTCAGCCAGGATTGCCAGCATCTCGGTCTGCTGGGTATCCGGATCGTCCATGGCATCCTCACGCAACACGGAACGTCCGATCACCTTCGCAAATTCCTGCTGCACTTCAAAGGATCCCATCTTCTTCAGCCATCCGCGGATCGCTTCATTTCTGCCCTCGTCTCCGGTATTGACGCCATACATGAAATCCCAGCCCTGAAGTCCGCCGGTCCAGCCATTTTCCTCATAAGGAGGGATCAGCTGCACATCATAATGAGTCCCCGCCTGAATATAATCCGGCTCGTTCCACGGACCAGCTGCGATAAATGCCAGCTCACCGGCCTTAAAGGCTTCGGATGCCGGAGCATCACTGTAGGACATCCCGTTTGAATAGGTTTCCAGCTTCTGCAAGGTCTCAAATGTACGTAACAGCTGCTCCGCCTTAAGAGTTGTCTCTCCGTTCTCCAGGCCAACCGCCAGATTCGGCGCGTCACTGGCAAGCACAGCACCCGGACAATAATATCCGCCCTGAGACCAGGAATGCGTGGCATCGATCCCTGCTGCCTTCACTTTTTCACACTGTTCAAAAAAGACATCCCAGGAGGTAAGCGGCTCATTCTCCCAGTCAATGCCTGCCTTCTCCAGCACATCGGTATTGCGGAAAATGATCGGCACATAACTCATAAAGGGAATGGCCCACATCCCCGCGTCCTGAGAGATGGCGGCAATCGCGGAATCGTAAAACCCGTCCTGATATCCTTCCTCCGATTGATATACCGGAGTCAGATCCAGAAGATCGATAGCCTCCTTATACTGGCGCATGTTGCGGGCACTGGCAAAGAACATGTCCGGAAGCCCTACTCCGGCCATCAGGCTGGTCAGCAGATCCGCATCATTTTTTCCAATCAGGGTGATCGAGTTGACATCCGGATTCTCTTCACAGTACTCCTCCACCCACCGGTTAAACAGCTTTCCCTGATCATTCAGCACAGCATCGGAATACACCCAGAATACGAGATCATACTTCCCGTCCTCTGTGGTATTGCCGGCTTCCGCCTGTGCCCCGCCCCCCGATGAACCGCCTGAGCCGGCACTTTCCTTTGCCTCTGCCTGACTGTTGGCGGAAGAATCGCTTTGGGATCCGCAGCCAGCCAGAGAAGCAGCCATCAGGGCTGCCGTCAGCAGGAAACATAATCCTTTTTTCATAAACTTCTTCTCCTTTAAACATCTATTTTTCAAGAACAGGAACTCCGGCCGGCCGTTCCATTCTGTGAAATCTTTCTCCTCATGCAGGCCTTACACCCGCCTCTTATATAATGCCACCCCTGCCGCTCCCAGGATGCCGATCCGGTCGGCTCCCAGATTGGATACCTGAAGCTGGAAACGCCAGCCCTCTCCTGTCATGGACCGCACCTTTTGCTGCAGCCGTTCAAAAAACCAGGGGTCGGAAACCACACCTCCTACAAAGCTGAAAAGCTGTGGATCCAAAAGATGTGCAATATTCACCACAGAAGCTGACAACAGATAGAGTACGCGGTCCACCGCTTCCTCCGCACGCCTGCCTCCGTTCTTTGCCTTGTCAAATACAACGGCAGCCGGCATACCTGTCTCACGCTCGATTCCTCTTCCGGAGGCCTGGCTTTCCAGGTCGCGAAAGGATCGGTCCGCCGCCGGGCCTGCCAGAAGATCGTAACCGATTTCCCCGGCATTGTTTCCCTTTCCCCGGACCAGCTTACCGTTCGCCACAACAGCCGCGGCAATTCCGGTTCCTACATTATAACAGACAAAGTCCTGAAACCAGATTCCGGCTCCAAACAAAAGCTCTCCACAGGCCACTGCCTTTACATCATTATCAATATAAACCGGCAGGCCAAACTGACTCTTCAGTCTGCCGCACAAATCAAAACCAGGAGTCACTTTCATAATGCTCGTGGACAACAGCCTCTGATTGTGAAAATCAACATGGCCTCTGGATCCGACTCCGATTGCTGTCACCTCTGTCTGATGCTCATTTCTGCTTAACAGTTCCTGAATTTTTTCTGATAATTCCTCTGTCCACTCATCGATTCCGCAATACCTTTGAGGATAGCGCAGAGAGTCCCAGATCTTCCCTTTATTTGTTACCAGACCTATGCCGACCTTGGTTCCGCCGACATCAATCCCCAGAACCGTCTTTTGTTTCATAAATCCACTCCTCTCAGCAATCCAGTTCGCACAAGGCAATGGCTGCTGCCCCCAACAGGCCGCTGTCGTAGCCTAATGCCGTGACCTGTATCTTCGGAAAATACCCTCGCAGGCTTTTCGCCTCAGTCTTCACTACCTCCATCAAAGATTCCTTAAATAATTCAAAAGACATGGCAACCCCGCCTCCGATCACCACACGCTCCGGATTCAGGAGCATCACACAGGCCGCAATCACCTGCCCCAGATACCTCCCTGCCATTTCAAAGGCCTTTTTTGCAATCTCGTCCCCTTCTGCCGCCAGACGGGCGATTTCCCTTCCGTCCGGCATTTCTCCTCCGATCCTTTTGTCACCGCCCAGCTTCACATAAGTCTGTGCCAGCCCGCGGCCGGAGGCAACATTCTCCAGAGCATTCCTTTTTCCCTTCCCTCTGCTGCCTTTGCTGGCAGAAATCTCCTCATTCACCCAGAAGTTTCCGATCTCCCCTGCAAATCCGCAAAATCCCCGGTAGATTCTGCCGTTTAAAAACAAAGCGCCACCGATACTGTTACTCACGGAAAGATACACAAAATGATCCGTTTTTTTGCACAGTCCGAACATTCGTTCCGCCACCGCACTGGCATTACAGTCGTTTTCAATAAATACCGGACATCCGAAACGTTCCCGAATCAGTCTTCCCACCGGAAGCTCATAGATATTCATAAAGCAGGAGGAGACCCAGATACCTGTCATCGGATCCGTCAGGCCCGTAATGGTAATCCCAATGGAATGAATCACCTCCCAGGGATTGGCCGCCATCAGCTCCTGCATCGATTCACAGATTTCCTCAATCACACTTTCCGCCGAAATATGCTTCCAGTCGTATCTGCGTTTACAAAGTATGGTTCCGTTCTCCCGGACAAGACCCACCGCATATTTGGAGCCACCGATATCCACTGCCATTACTGTTCTTTTCTCCATAATCCTCTCCCCGACATCCTGTTATCTGTCATTTTCCGTCACTTTTTTCTATCCTTGTTTCCCTGTCTTATGTCCCTGTTCCGTTTCCCTGTCTTGTGCTCCTGTTCTGTTTCCCTGTCTTGTGTCCCTGTCTTGTGTCCCTGTTCTGTTTCCCTGTCTTGTGTCCCTGCCCTGCTTCCCGTCTCTCGTCTCTTGTCTCTTTCCCGATCCTCTCATCTGCTTTTTCTATGCTCTGTTCCCCCTCTTGTCCTATCATTATAAACATTATAAAAATTGTTGTCTATTGCTATATTATAAAATAATCATTTGCTATTTTTATCTATAATATATAAATTTAATTTTTATTTTTCCCCATATTTTTATGCATTTTTATCATATTTTAGAAGGATTGCTAAAATATTGCACAAAAATAGAATTAATATTTCGTCACTCCTGTCACAATCCGGCCTTTCTCTCTGCAATCGGACAGGAGTTTTTTCTACACACCAAAAAGGGGCTGTCGGCAAATACCGATTTCAGCCCCTGATTTCTAAAAAAAAATTCTATGAATTCATTTTTTCAAACTCCTGATATTCCCTATAGATTAATGCCATGATGTTGGGGTCAAAAGGTCTTTTGACCCCTCTGATACCGGATTGCTCCGCACTTTGTGCTCCCGCAATCCTCATGTCATTTAATTTCGCTCCGAAAATACTCAGCCTTGGAAAAAGAGGGGAGAGGCGTTCCGAAATGGTCTGCTGTTTTTGACTTTGCAGGGATTTAGAAATCCTTAAATCCCTGGGTTTTTCGTTTCGCTTTTAGCAAAATTCAGGGATTTTAGGAATTCTTAATCCCGAAACCGGAAAAAACGGCAGACCATTTCGGAACGCCTCTCCCCTCTTTTTCCAAGGCGTACCTCTCAGAAACACTCACTAACTGACATTACCCAAGAAAAGTAACCACACTTATTTTTAACGCATCTGCTCCGTCCCCTTCACCGTCCACCGATAGTTCTCCAGCGCTGCCGTCAGATTCATCGATGCCTCTTTGTAAGCCGCCAACTCCTGCAGATAATCCGCCTCTCCCTCCAGGTATTCGGTCCGGCTCAGCATTCCGGCCTGTTGCTTAAGCTTCAGCGATTCATAGCCGATCTTTGCGCTTTCAAAGGCAGACTCCGCCGCCTGGTACTGCAGCCTTGCACTCTTAAGCTCCTGATAGACTGCCAGGAATTCCGCCTCCGCCTCTCCCACAGCCTCTGTCTCCTGTGCTGTCTTACGGTTGATCTCGGAAGTCGTGCCTGCCCGGGAATGGCGTACACTCTGAACCGAGCTGTTGTTATTGATGGCTTTCTGCTTATCCTCCTCATAATTCACCGTATCCACTGCCTCCAGATCCGGTTCCGGAATCACTCCGATCGTCACCGTACCGTCATCCGGCAGGCCCAGCATGGATAAGAGACGGAACCGCAGCTGGTCTGCCTGCTGCCGGTAAGAGGCCAAAAGATTGCGCTCATTGTCAAGGCGGTCTGCTGCCTCGGAAACCTCAGTAGCTGTCGCCGCCCCCGCGGATTGCTTTTTCATCACAGCCTCGCAGGAGGCTTCTGCCGCCTGGACGCTCTTCTCACTGGCATCCACATTCAACACCATCTGGTTATAGGAATTCATGACGCTCTGAGCTGCCATGGTGTAGGAATCCGTGTTCTCTTCCACCGTAAGCTTCCGGGTCTGCCGGTTCATTGCCTCCAGCTGCTTCGACAGACGCGAGGCCTGGGCCCCTAAAAGCGCCGCATTGGAACGGTAGGAAGCCTCCTCCTCGGTATCCTCGTATTTCTCCGCCAGAAACTTCATGTAAGCCTGCTCCTCCCGCATCTGCTCCATCAGCTCCTGATAATTCTTCTTATTGCTCTCATAACTGTCATTGGCCTGCTGCAAATCCAGATTCCCCTCCAGCAGAAGCTGTCTCAGATTCTCATACTCCACGACCGTATGTCCATCGGCAAAGGTGGGAAAAGCCATACTTCCCACGGTAAGCATGACCAGAAAACCGGCTGAAAGCCTGCCTGTTCCTGGAAAACGTAATCTCTTTTCCTTCATCGCACTCCTCCTTGTACTGTCTTTAAGAGGCCGGGGCAAGGCCATCCACTGCCCACTGATAGTCTGTCATCGCCGTCAGAAGCGCCAGCTTTTTCGTGAGCACATTGGCCTGCGCAGTCACGTAGGAAGACTGCTGATTCTGATAATCATTGCGGGTAATCGTCCCCGCTGCCAGCTTTCTCTCTGCCGAGTCCATGGAGGTCTTCTCCAGCTCACAGGCCTGCACGGCCTGTTCATAGTTCGATCTTGCCAGCAGCAGACTGGCATGGCTGTTCTTGACATTCGTCGCAATTGCCTCCCGCTGGTTCTTTCCGGTCTGCTCCTGCGTATTTTTCACCTTTTCCGTGCGGGCATTCTCCAGGCGCTTCTCTGTCAGCTTCAGGCTGTAATTATTGCCGAGCGCCTTCTGGATATCTGACTCCACATCGATCGATTCGATCTGTGCCGGATCCGGATCCGGCAGCTCTCCGACCGTCACCTCTGCTCCATAGCTCCAGCCCAGCATCAGGATCAGGCTGTCCTTCGTCTTTTCCAGATTACTTTCCGCAGACAAAATCGAGGCCTCTGCCGAGCTTACTGCCTCCTTGGCGCTCAGCACCTTTGCCTGGGTGGACATCCCGGCGCTCATCCGGGTCTGCTCTGACTGATAGCTGTTCTCCGCCTGGATCTTTCTCTGCCTCAGACTGTCCAGAGCATAATACTGGCTCCAGTATTCGATCATCAGCTTCTGTGCCTGCTTCACCAGATTCGCCTCGGTCTGGTCATAGCCCAGCTTGATCGTCTCACTGTCCTCCGTGCTTTCATCTCCCCGCTCCATCAGCTGATCCGCCTGCAGGCGGCTGTTCAGCGCCGCCGCCATCTGGCTGCCGTAGTTGCTGTCATCCGAATCCGGATACTGAAGGTTGCTGTAAATATTATCCGCCGTATCGTAATAGTCCTGCGCGATATCGTCCTTATTCTTATCCCTCTCATCCTGCCAGGCGATATGGTTCTGCAGTACCGTGTTATTGTATTCGTGAACCAGATCTGCAATCTCAGAGTATTCCAGCTGGTCATCCCGCAGAGAAGCCCATTTTTCCGCAGGATAGGCGAACTCCGGACTCTGCTGAGCCAGTGCCGGAAACGATAAAAACGTCACAAATGTCGCTGCTGCCAGAAAACCGGCGCCCCCTCTCTTTCGTCTTCCCGCAATTCCTTCCGTCATTTCGAATTCCCTTCCTTTCTGATTCCGGAGCGTGTCTGAAAATTCATTCCCGGCAGCTGCCGGAAAGCAATTTTCAGATATGCTCTGGTCCGAAATTCCTGTGCAGTCCGGCCTGAAAACCGGATCTGCCCTCCTGAAGCTCCCAACCGTATGAATCATACTAATACACTTATACTAATATAGAGAGCGCTTTCCTGCAAGTGCCAATTCCCTTAAAAATCTTTCAATATTCTTAAAATATCGGGAATTCTTAAATATCCAGCATCACTCGCTGCTTCCTGCCGTTCATCAGTGCGTAATATACAGGCAGAATAAACAGTGCCACCAATACCCCTGCCGTCAGTCCGCCGATGTCCACAATGGCAAGCCCCTGTGTCGTGGATCCGCTGCTTCCGATCGCCATTGCCATGGGAATCATCGAAAGAATCGTAGTCAGGCTGGTCATCAGAATCGGCCGCAGACGTGTGGCTCCCGCTTCGATCAGAGCCTCCTCAAGGGGCATGGACAGCCGGTACTGATTCACGGTATCCACATAGAGAATTCCATTATTGACTACCGTTCCCACCAGAATCAGGAATCCCAGAATCGAGGTCATGCTGATCGTCACACCCGTCATTTTCAAAAGTCCGAAAGATCCTACCAGACTGAAAGGAATGGTAGTCATAACCATGAAGGAAAACTTCGGGGACTCAAACTGGGCAGACATTACCACAAAAACAAGGAATACCGCGATGGCAATGGCCCGGTACAATCCGGAGAATTCCTCCTGCATCATCCGGTCTCTGGAATTTGTGCCCCGGGTAATCGTGCCGGTCAGATTCGGATTCACCACCTCACTGTCTAACTGTGCCTGTACGTTGCCTCTGATATAGTCGGCAGTTATGGTCACCTGGTAGGCCTTATCCGATTTGCGGATGGAGGCCGGGCTGTCCCGGAAATAAACCTCAGCTACATCAGTCAGCGCCACCAGACCGCCGGAAGGCTTTTTTAAGATCATCTGTTCCACCTGGGGAACTGTCCGGTATTCCTCCTCCGGATACTCTGCCCGGACACTGATTTCCTGCCCGTCAATCTCCAGAGTGGCGATCTCCTGTCCGTCTAAATATTGTTTGACCATGGAACCGATCTGAGAGGCAGTCAGACCTTCCGCGGCAGAGGTCACGGGATCTACCCGAATCGCCACCACCGGCGCCGTATTTTCAATGCTGGAATGTACATTCATCACATCGTCGCGGCCGGTCAGCTCTTTTACGATCCGGTTGCTGACCTCCTGAAGCTCCTCATACTGCGTTCCCTGAAGAATTGCCTCATAGCCCCGGCTCCTTCCCATAAAACTCATAGACCGGGAAGCGCTTACCTCTATGGTACAATTGTCAATATCCACCATTTCCCTTTCCCACTGGCTGACAATCTCATCCGTGCTCATTTTCCGGTTATCCTTCAGATAGGCTGTGATGCTTCCGCTGGCATTGTTATAACGAAGCATATAGGATTCCACATCCTCATGCCCGGCCACAATCGCTTCTGCCCGTTCCAGCATCTCATTGGCCAGTTCACTCAAAAGCCCGGGCCGGGTCTCAATACTGACCGATATCGTTCCCGTATCGTCGGCCGTCATCAGCTCCGATTCCATGCCGCCAGCCAGAACCAGGGTTGCCGCAATGAGCGCCACTGAGATTCCCATGACAATGACCTTATGTCTCAGAAGGAGAGGCATCATTCTCCGATACAGCTTCTGTAAGCTCCCCACGGGCCGGGACATGGGTGCCCTATCTCTCTCTCTTGGCTTATAAAGCATGTAGGTCAGAGGTACGACCGACATGGCGGAAAGCAGTGACGCACACATACAGTAGACGATGGTATATCCCATGGAACCGAACATCTGTCCGGTCATGCCGTTTAAAAATACCAGTGGGATAAATACCACACAAGTCGTAATCGTGGAGCCGATGATCGACTGAACCACAATGCCGGTTCCTTCCAAAGCGGCTTTTGCATAACCGAGCGCTCCCTTATCCTGTGCACTGTCCATGGCACGAAAACAGCTTTCCAGCACCACAATCGAGTTGTCTACCATCATTCCGACCCCCAGCACCAGCCCGCTCATGGTAATGACATTTAAGGAAAAACCCATCTGCGTCATCACAATCAGGGACAAAAGAATCGAGGTCGGTATCGAGCTTCCCACAATCAGAGATGCCTTGAAATCTCCGAAAAACACAAAAATAATCATCATGGAAATCAGCACTGCCAGAACCATGGTCACTGCCACATCCTGCAGGGAATCGAGAATCGAATCCGCCTCGTCTCTGGCCACCCGGATTTCCAGATCCGCATCACTGTTCTCCAGAGCCGTGATCGCCTCCTTCACCTCCTCGGAAAGCGCCATTGCCGTACTGCTCTGCTGCTTGGTGATGGAAAGAGAGATCGTCTCCTGTCCGTTATACCGGGACACTCCGCCCCGCTGCTCCTCGGTATAATAAATGTCCGCTATATCTTTCAGATAGACCATCTTTCCGCTGGAAGTAAGAATCGGAACCTGCAAAAGATCCTCCAGGGTATCATTTTCTGTCATTGTGGACACGGAAAGCTCCAGGTTCCCGGACACTGCGTCTCCGGAAGGATACGAAAGGTTCGCATTGCTCATGGCAGAGGTGATATTGTTCATGGTTACCTGATACTGCTCCATCCTGTCTGACATAAGCTCTACCCGTATGTACTCGGAGGATCCGCCCATCGTCTCCACCTCCGCCACTGTGGTCAGACGCTCAAATTCCGGTACCACGACCTGATCCACATAATCGTAGAGATTTTCCTGAGAGTGGTGAGCGACGGACAGCATGATATTGGCGTTGGCATTGTTATTCATTCTCATCACCGACGGTTCCACGTCATCCGGCAGGCTCCGGATCCGATCCAGTCCCTGCTTCAGATTCTCATAAGCCTCATCCATATCGGTCTCATATTCATATTCCAGCATAATCATGCTGCGGCCTTCGCTGGTATTCGAAGTCATGCCCTTCACGCCTTCTAGCGTACTGACCTGATCCTCGATCGGCTTTGTCACCAGCTCATCCATATCCTCCGGACTGGTCCCGGAATAGTTCGCCATCACGATCATCATCGGCTGATCGGTATCCGGCATCTGCTCCAGATCCGCGTTAAAGACAGAAGATATACCGAAAACGATCAGGCAGAGAAGTGCCATAAACACAGTAACCGGACGCTTTAATACAAGTCTTGTAATTCCCATTCTGTCTGCCTCCTTATCCTCATGCTTTCTGGCTCAAACTGCTATTGTGACAGCAGACTGTCTGGTTTTGGCTCGATGCCAGACCTGCTGACGCCGTCTTCTGTCCGGCTGTTTCTAAGGAGCTGCTCTTTTCTGCATCGCTTTCAGGCGCCTCATGGCGGCCGTCCTCTGCCGGTTTTTCTCCTGGTACGCCTGGTTTTGGCATTCCTTCCTGTTCCCTGCCCGCTCCGTCGTGGCCTGTCTCGTCCTCCTCGCTCTCATCACGCAGACGGATCTTGGCTCCCTCGTAGAGATTCGAGCTCCAGGTGCTGACCACCAGATCCGCCGCGCTCAGTCCTGAGCGGATTTCTGCATATTCCGAATCATACAGGCCGACCTCCACCGGAGTCATTTTCGCGGTTCCATCCTCATACCGGTATACATATCCGTCTCCGCCGCTGTAATAGATGGCATCCACCGGAACCAGCATGACATCTTGTGCCCGTTCCGTCACCACATTCAGCTTCACGGTACTGCCGATAGCAATCTCTTCGGTATCCTGCAGCTCTGCCTTAACTTTGAACAGCCCGCTGGATTCATCCACCATGCTGCTGATCTCACTGATATTTCCCGGATAGAGCTTTCCGTTTCTGGAGATCTCCACCTCATCTCCCTCCCGGATCTGATTCATCATCCTTTGAGTCACAAAAAAAGTAATCCGGCTTTCTCCCTCCCCGGATATGACGCATAGCTGCCCGGACTGATTCACCCGGTCATAGACCTCCGCCTCGCAGCTTTCCACCCGGCCGCTGATCGGAGCCGTAACCGTACTGTATTCCACCTGCCGGTCATAGGCAATCCTGGCCGATTCATATTGAAGCTGGGCAGATTTGACTGCATTGGTATACTGCTCGTATTCCTGCTCGGAAAGATCGCCTCCCTGGTAAAGCAGCTGCATCCGGCTGAGGTTGTTCTGGGCCTGGCTCAGATTCACTTGTGCCGATTCCAGAGAATTGCGGGCAGAATCCACCTGATCCGTATCAATCTCACACAGCACCTGTCCGGCTGTCACCATATCCCCGGCCTTCACATGAACCGCCGTCACATCTCCGGATGCCTTGGCATAGACATAGACGACATCCGCGGCTTCCACGGTTCCGGTAAGTCCTGTGCTCAGGCTTAAATCTCCCGTAACCGGATTCGCTGCCTTCACCACAGTCACGGAAGCCTCCTGGGCCATAGTGCCCATTCCTCCCGGACCACCCGCTCCTCTCGCGTCCCGTCCGTTTCCTCCCATACCGTCTCGCCGTCCTCCGCTAAAAAGAAAGTATCCTCCTGCCGCAGCCACTGCTGCCACAACACATATTCCCAGGGCAATTTTCTTTTTTGTCATCAATCCTTTATCCTCCTTGGATTCTCCCCTTTTACTTTTCTCAATACCATGATACCAGGATTGCGGGAGCACAAAGTGCGGAGCAATCCGGTATCAGAGGGGTCAAAAGACCTTTTGACCCCAACATCATACCATGAATCAAGAATATTGGAAATTTGTGTGCAATCTGTGAACGAAATGTGAGAAAATCCGCAGATTTCAGAAACAAAGCTTTCCCGGCCTTCTGTTATGTGGTATACTTTCCATGTCTTTCACAGGCCCGAAGGCCCATAAGCGGGCCGCCCGAAAGGAGCAAAGAGTCCGGCAAGCCGGACTCTCGCGCCGGAGCGCGGCTGCGACAGCAGCCTTATGGTATCCCCCTAACTATCTATATCAAGAGGACCCTGCATATGCCGAATTTACTCATTGCCGATGACGATATCCATCTGCGGAAGCTGGTAAGAACCTACGGAGAGCTGGAAGGCTACCTTTGCGAGGAAGCGGAAAACGGACTTCAGGCAATCCGTCTCTTTCAGGAAAAGGAATTTGATCTGATTGTGCTGGATGTCATGATGCCGGATCGGGATGGTTTTGAAGTTCTGGAACAAATCCGCAAACACAGCCAGATCCCGGTCATCATGCTGACTGCCAGAGATGAAGAATACGACAAGCTGACCGGTTTTGGCCTGGGAGCAGATGATTATGTGTCCAAGCCCTTCAGCCCCAAAGAGCTGATGGCCCGGATCTCTGCCGTTCTGCGCCGCACTGGAAAGAGTCAGATGGAATCCATCCTTTTCGGAGACCTCTGTATCATTCCTGTCTCCCGCATAGTCACAATCCAGGAAAAAAGGCTGAATCTGCCGCCCAAAGAATTCGATCTGCTGCTGACACTGGCCCAGAACGAGCAGATCGTCATGAGCCGGGAAAGGCTGCTGCAATCAGTCTGGGGCTACGATTACTATGGCGACGCCAGAACCGTTGATACCCATATCAAATCTCTGCGAGAGCATCTGGGCCAATACCGAAAGCTGATTCAGACTGTCTGGGGGGTGGGATATAAGCTTGAATACACAGAAGAAATATAGGATGCCTTCCCTGCAAAGCCGGATGGTATTCCGGCTCTGGTTCATTATGATGCTTTTAGTGCTGCTGGGAATCGGCTTTATGTGGGTTGCACAGATCTATCTGTTCGAACAGAATTATGTGAAGGTAGCCCTGGCAGAGACGGAAAAACGCCTGGAACCGATCCGCAAGGATTTAAGCACCCAGGATCTTGCCGACGATGAGCATCTGCTTCCGGTTATGAGCCGGATAGCCGGCGGAGAGCTGATTCTGATCGATGGCCAGGGAAAGCTGATCCAGATGTATTCCATCGGACATCCCATCAATCTTAAGGAGTCCTTTGACCGGCCGCCTGTTCTGGACATCATAATGAAGCGGGAGGAATTCAGAAACCTTCTGGCCGGGAAGCCTTACCGGCTTGTCGATCGTCACCGGGACCGAATCTTCGGATTTGAGCTTGGTTTCCCCGCCACTTATCAGGGAGAACCCTGCTTTGTGATTCTCCGCAACACGGTAATGCTAAAAACTATCATGGACTTAAACCGGCATCAGCTGATCCGGATGACCCTATTGCTGACCATGACTGCCTCTGTGCTTGCCTTTTTGCTGTCCCGTCACTTCACCCGGCCGATCTTTCAGATCCGGGATGCTGTTGACCGGCTGACCCGCAACGACTTTCTCGCCCGTCCGGACTTAAGGAGAAAGGATGAGCTGGGGCAGCTTTCGGATTCCGTGGAAAAGCTGGGGCAAAAGCTGCAGCAGGTAGATCTGCTGCGGAAGGAGGTCATTGCCAATGTCTCCCACGAGCTGCGTTCTCCCCTTGCCGTCATCGGCGGCTATGCCGAGATGGTACGGGATATTACCTGGAAAAATGATGCCCAGCGGGAGGAGGATCTGAATCTGATCATCAGCGAGGCAAAACGGATGAGTGAGATGGTCTCAGACATTCTTGACTATTCTCAGCTGCAGGCAGGCTATATTCAGCTCAAAAAGGACTGGTACGACTTAAGAGATATTCTGGATTCTGAGCTTACCCTGTGCCGGCCCGGCGCCCTTCAGCACCGGATCCGCCTCACCCTGGATTGCAAAGACGAAAAGCTTCTATTCTATGCAGATGCCTTAAAGATCAGTCAGGTCATCCGCAACCTGCTCTACAATGCCATCAACCACACAGCAGATGGCGAGGAAATCGTCATTGCTGCCAGACACCTCCCGGGCCTTATCCGGGTCGCTGTCATCAATCCCGGGCCTCCTATCTTAGAGGAAGAGCGGGAACAGATCTGGGAGCGCTATCAGCGCAGCCAGCACCAGAGCGGGCGCCGCCTCGGCACCGGGATCGGCCTTTCTATCGTCAGCACCATTTTAAAGGCTCATCACATGACCTACGGTGTTGACTGTGAAGATGGTAAAACAATCTTCTGGTTCTCCTGCCCGGATCCGGACGGCAGAGAGTGTCCGGGCTGAATCTGGCGATTCCGGATGACAGAAATCAGCCGGGTTTTACCTGCCTGGATTTCGCATGTCTGTCAGCTTTCCCCAAACAGCCTCCCGATCTCCAGCGCCTCCTCCAGGGTATTTTTCCATCCGAACCGTTCCCGATCCACTTGCCAGCCTGCGGGAGTCCATATTACCTCCACACCTTCTTCTTCCAGAAGAAGCTTCTGAAGCTCAAAGGTCTCAAAGCTGGCAGCTCCGCTGAGAATTCCTCTGGCATTGACTACCCGGTAGGCATTTGCTTTTGCCTGTTCTCCTGCCAGCCCATGCTTTAAGGCATATCCCACCTGCCGGGAATTCTTTGGCTTTTGGCAAAGCAGGGCAATCTGGCCGTATGTGGCCACCTTACCTTTGGGAATCCTCCCACAGACAATTCCGATTCTCTGATACATATCCATAGCTTTTTGTGTCCCCTTCCCGATAAACCCCGGCAATTTCTTTCCCTCATCACTTAACTGCCAAAGGGTAAAAATGCCCAGGCAGCCGCAACCACAACCGCCGGAAGCAGATTCGCCACCTTGACGCGCTTTCCCCATACCAGATTAAGCCCGACGCAAAAGATCAGGATCGATCCCACCAGGGAAAGATTGTGAAGCGCCAAAGGCGTGATCAACGGCCCAATCAGCCGCGCCAGCAGGGTGATGCTCCCCTGAAAAACTCCTACCGGGAGCGCTGAAAACAAACATCCCTTTCCCATCGATGCTGTCATCACCAGAATAATGATCATGTCCATCACTGCCTTAGCCGCCAGAATCGAGATGTCCCCGCTAAGCCCGTCCTGAATGGCTCCCACCACAGCCATGGCTCCGATGCAAACGGTAAGCGAGGCTGTCACAAAGCCGTCAACAAATCCCTCGTCCCTGTCGCTCCCTGTCTTTTGCTTCAGCCAGCTTCCGAACTGCTCCATATGTTTTTCAATATTCAGCCATTCCCCGATGAGTGCTCCAATCGCCAGGCTGCCGATCATCATCATGGTTCCACTGCTTGCGAGGCTTTTGTCCTCCACCACAAGTATCTTTTCCATGGCGCCTGCAATGCCTAAAAACAGGACGCAGATGCCGTTTGCCATCATCAGAATGTCCTGATATCGCTTCTCTATCCTTCTCCCGAATAATAATCCGCCAAGGCCTCCGGCCAGAATTCCGGCTACATTGATCCATGTTCCCATTTCTGCTGATTCCTTCCCGTCTTTTGTTGTCCTTTCCGATTCTACCTTCTTTGGGGAAGAAATGCAAGGATAAAAGTTTATAGGCGGATTGTCACGGGGTGAGGTGGGGTTCCTGAAGGTACGCCTTGGAACCAGGGGAGGGCCGCAGCGGGAAAGGGTCTGCGGATGTTTCCGGTTTCGAGATCAAGAATTCCTAAAATTTCTGCAAAGTCAACATCCGCAGACCCTTTCCCGCTGCGGCCCTCCCCTGGTTCCAAGGCTGAACATCCCGTTCTCCATTCTTTCGAGGCTGGTAAATACCGACTCTGAAAAAATAGTGAAGTGGTTTTGGCGGTTAAAGCCTTTATAAGTGGTTGGACAGCAGGCAGGCATCCGCAAAAGGAAAATATTCCCTCATCTTTTCTTCTGCCTGGAACCGTCTTTCGAAAAGCACGGAAACCGTCTCCACCGTACCTTCTGACATGGGAACCAGCAGGTATTTTCCTTCCCGATCCATTACCCCGGCAACCACCAATAGCTGTTTCCTCTTGCCTTTTTCCTTCTTGGCACTGCTGTTAATGGGTGACGGCTGGTCTTTCGCATTGTTTGATGTCTCTGATGATGTCCAGGACAGTTCTTCCAGGAGAATCTGTTCTCCGGTTACCTCTGTGCTGCCAAACAAGGCCTCTGCCAGATCTTTGCTCAGCACACAGGCGTCTTCTCTCCCTGTCAGTCCCCAGGTTCCTGAGAGAAGATCCGCAGAAAAGACCTGATCCAGGCTGCCGTATACTCCTAACGGCCGGGCGCTTTCCTTTCTTTTGGTGCTGACTGCCAGGATTTCCTCTCTGCTTCCCACCTGCCATGCGGCCATCTTAAGAATTCCCTGTCCGCCATCCTTCTGTTGTTCCTCCCATTGCTTCAGCCATTCGGTATCCACCCCGCAGCCCCGGCAATCTGCCTCAAGGCGGCAGGGGGTGATAAACAGATACAGCCGGATTGCTGACGCTGCCAGAAAAACAAGATTTGCCGCGGCAAACATTACCATTCCTTTCTTGCCTTTCATTCTCTCTCCCACATCTCTCCGTAATTTCCGCAGGCAAAGCACGCCTCGCTTTGCGGAAGATTTGGCTTCCCTTATCAGAATTCCTGCACCGGGCGTACCCGTGTCCCTTCTCCGATGATCTGATTGCTGCGCACTATGATCTCGTCTGAATTCTGCAAAGCGCCTTCTACTGCTGCCTCCGTATCTCCAAGCTCCAGTACACGGACCTCTACCCGTTCCGCTACAAACTCCTCCCCCAGAATCGCTCTCTTTGGCCTTGCAACCAGACAGTAATAGCCCTTCGTATCCTTTCGCAGGCCCTGCAGCGGAATTACCTTCTGGTAGGCCTCTGACTGCTTGATGCATTCATAGCCAGTCACGGTTCCCAGAAAAAGTTCCGTTCCCGCAAGTTCGGCCCGAAAGCTTCCCATCGTCTCGCCAAGCAGATTCATTTCCCGGATCCTCACCTCCTGCTTCCGGCTGCTCCCCGGAACCGACAACTGCAGCAGATCTCCCACAGCCAGCCTCTGCTCCTCCTTTACAAATTCTCCCTCAAAGCAGAAGCTGTCTGATGCCAGAATCAGGCGCTCCTCTCCTGTGGTTGTTCTTGCCGTCAGCAGCTCACACGCCACGACTGTCCCGTCCTGCTCTGCCAGAACCCTTCCGCCGGCGGCAATCAGGGCTTCCAGCCTTTTCAGTTCCTGTTCCTTCTTTTGGATATCCATCTGAATTCCCTTTTGTATCAGCTCGGACAGCCTTTTTTTCTGATCACGATTCAGCCTGGCCTGCTCATCCTTCCGTGAAGCAATTTCCAGATTCCACCGCGCCTGCTCTACTCTTTTTTCCCGTTCCTTTAACGCCTTATCCTCCTCCTTTTGTCTCTCCTCCAGCTGGCGAAGCGCCTCCTCATAGGTTTCCAAAAGAGCCATCTGCGAACTGTCTGAGCCTGAGCGGATCCGTTCATTCCGGTCATCAATCCAATCCATGCGCAGTTCCACATCTTCCAGCTGATCTTCCCATTCTTCCTCCAAATCCTCCAGATCCTCCCTGGCACGTTTCAGTTCCTGCTCCTTCTGTGCCCGTTCACTCTCCGTGGCTTCTTTGTTCTCCAATTCTTCCAGTTCCCGTTCCCGGTCCTCCACGGTCCGCCTCGCCTTTCTCAGCGCCGAATTCCGGGAATTCTTCGCAGATCTCAGTTCCTGCCTGGTACTTTCCTCCTCCTGATTCTGCTGTGCCCAAAGTTCCTCCCTGGTCATGGCCTGTTTGCGCTCATAATCCTCGCGAAGGCGCTCCCGCTCCTTTTCTGCTTCCTGATGATTCATTTCCTGCTCCTGCCGTCCCTCCGAAAGCTCCCGTTCTGCCATCGCCAATTCCCAGGCCGCCAACTCACTTTCCGTGACAGAAAGCGCCTCTTCTTTTGCTATCTCCTCCTTCTCAAGTTCCAGGCCCAGCTTTGCCTTCTCCTGCCAAAGCCGTTCTCTCTGCTCCGCCATTGAATCCTCCTCATAGCAGAACAGTTCCTCTCCCTTCTTCACCTGCCTTCCCGGCTCTGCAGCCACAGACTGTATCCGCAGTCCGGGAATCACCGGACTGAAAAATGTCTCCTGCTCCCGTACGGTTCCTGTCCCTGTAATCCGTGTCTCCACGGACTTTTCCTTTGCCCGTGCGGTCACTGCTTTTGGCACGGTAACACTGTCATAAATCCGGGAAAGAATCGTGCAGGAAAACATCAACAGGAAATATCCCGTCAGCAGCATCCGGTAAAACCGGTTTCTTTTTTTCTGTGTCCTCTCCATGTCCGCCTACTCCTTCACACCGGAGGCTGCCAAACCCTGCTCCAGTTCTCCCTCCCCGTTCAGATACAGAAGCACCGGCGGAAGCATCATCACGATCCCCGCCGCAAATGCCACCGCTGCCTTGTCCGAAACGATTTCCGGCAGATACAGTGACAGAGGCCACAGGCTCATGTCCTTTAGGTAAGCCACCGGCTGCTCCAGAGCATTCCAGGCATCGATAAAACTCAGCACCATGGCTGTCACGATTCCCGGATACCCGGCGGGAAGTCCTACCAGGAAAAAGGCCTGCAGCTCTCCCGCGCCGTCCAGGTAAGCTGCCTCTAAAAGCGCCCCGGGAACCGCCTCAAAGGAGCGTGTCATAATGAATACCGGAAAGGTTGACCAGATTCCCGGCAGAATCAATGCCAGATGAGAATTTAAAAGCCCCAGACAATCCAGCACCAGATAATTCGATACCTGGGTCACCTGAAACGGCAATACCATCAGCAATACATACAAGGCAAATATCCCTCTCCGGCCGGGAAATTTCAGACGGGCAAATGCCCAGGCCGCCGGTGCGCCGATAAGAAGCTGCCCCAACAGCATGGGAAAAGTCTGAATACAGGAATTCCAGAACATCACGAAAAATCCCGGAGAACGGATCAGAAGTTCGGTAAAAGCCTCCAGGGACGGATAAGAGGGAAGCAGCGCCGCACGGACCGGCGCTTTCCCGATTCCCAGCGGGGACAGATAACGCCACAAAAGTTCATCCTCCGGCATCAGGGCCGCAGACAGCAGAAGCAGCAGCGGCAGCCAGACCAAAAGACTGGCCAGTGTCAGCAAAAGCACTGCCAGTTTTCTTTTTATTTTCTTCAAAACCTTCTCCTTTCCTGCCTTTCTTTCACTGACCGTTCTTTGTTATCCCTCTTTTCCCGACCGTCTGAGCCACCGGCCAAACCCCCAGGCCGGCAATGACGCCAGAACCAGAAAAACTGCCGCTGTACTCATTTTTTGAATATCCAGTGTCAAAAACCAATGGCTGAACAGGTGGGGAAGCATGTAGATCGACAAATCCGGATAGCTGCCGGCCAGAAGATAAGCTTCCCGGTATACCCGGAAGGAATTCACCACGGAAAGCACGAGTACCAGTCCCATGGTTCCCTGCAGGCATGGCAGAGTGATATAGCGAAGCTGCGCCGGTTCCCCGGCGCCGTCCACCCGTGCCGCATCGTACAGACTTTGGGGTATGGCACTCAGCCCGGCAAGCCACAACAGCATGTCATACCCGATATTTTTCCACAGATACGTGGATACCAGAATCGGAAACGCTGCCTTTCCATGAACCCAGTCCTGTTCCCACGGCTTTCCGGTAAAGGCATACAGCAGCTGATTCCACAGTCCGTCCGGACAGAACAGGATCCGCCATACCAGAGCCATAGCCGCCGCCGGAAGCACCATTGGCAGCACCAGGCTGGTCTTAAAAAGACGCTGCCCGGCTCCCGGGCGGTATACTAGCAGCGACAACGCCAGAGATACCAGATACAAAGCCGGGACAGCGGCGGCAAAGAAATACAGGGTATTCTTTGCCGCCATCCGAAAGGCTTCATTTCCCCATACCGCGGCATAGTTTGCCATCCCCACAAATGACCGCCCCATGGCATCCAGAAAAGACCGGCGCACCACATCCAGAAACGGCAGCGCCTGGAATAAAAGCACCCCGCACAGGCTGGGAGCCAGAAAGCATCCGGCCGTTATCCGGCTTTGCCCCTGTCTTTTTCGTCTGCGTTCCATTTTTCCCAGACAATTTTTCATGATTTCCCCGTCCCTATTTCTGTTCTGCCTGATACAGGGCAATGCGGCTGCGTATGGCGGCCACGGCCTGTTCCAGGGTTTCTTTTCCCTCCAGATAACCTTCCGCTCCTCTTACGATCATTTCCATCATCGTCTCGTCCATCAGAACCGGAACAGAAACCTTTTCCAGAAGCCTGCTGATTTCCTCACGCTCCTGGCGATTCGGCCATTCGGCGCCAATGTGGTAATCCCCATAGCCCATTCCCACACTATAATTCCCCTTATCCCGGACACAGATCGTCTCCTGTGCTGCCAGATTTACCGGAAAGCCATCGAAAAACTCCTCCTGCTGCACCTCCTGAGAGAACAAAGCATACACAAATTCCTTTGCCAGCTCCGGCTGTTCACTTGCCCGATTCACTCCTGCCATCACTTTGGGAAAGTACAACTCATTGACGACATCCAGTTCTGCCTCCGGATGCTTATTCCTCACTGCCAGGGGAATCATGGCGCTCTCCATTCCCTTTAACTCCGTAACCCCGCAATCGGATAACGCCTGGTCGTATTGGGTCTCACTTCCCAGAATACCGGTTGATGTCACGTAATTACTGACTCTCAGCTGCTCCATCTCTTCTTCCGTAAACATGGTTTTCGCTCCGTTTTTCTCCCCTATGCCTTTCACGGTCTTAAGATACCGGCTCAGCGTTTCCTCCGTGAGTCCTTCCTTACCGTCAAACAATTCCCCATACTGCAGGCTGGCCACCTCACGAAGCAGATTCTCATAGTTTGCGGCTGCCAGTAGCGGCGCCTCTCCCTCATAGGCAGCCATCGAATCCAGGCTCTGAAGCGCCCTGACTGCCGGCTTTTCTCCGATTACCATGGGAACCGCAATCCGTGCCGGCATCTGATAGACCGCACCGTCCTCCTCCGTAAAATTCTTCCGTACCTGCTCCCTCATCGGGTCCTCCTTTTGCAGCCTTGCAAAAACCTCCCGCAGATCCAGCAGAATCCCCTTTTCCTGATACGATTTTACCGGCAAACCATCGAGAATAAGCACATCTGCCCCTTTCCCGCCCAGAAGTTCCGTATTCAGAGCCCGTATTGTATCCTCCGAAACATTTCCCTGCGCATCCTCACCGTTTAAAACCTCAATCCACACCTCCGGATGTGCCTGCTGGAACAGTGCTGCCGCCTGTCTCACAGTCGAATTATCCTCCAGCCCGTACACCGTCAGCCTGACCGGAGGCACTGCGGACATTTCCGGATCATAGACATAGTGAAAAAGCAAAAATCCCCTGCCGCCGTTTTTGGAAAAGGCTCCGTAATAATCCCCGTCGTCTCCTTCCAGAAACTCTCTTAAGTATACGCTCTGCATCCCCAGGGTACTGAAGCCTCCGTCCAGAATCAGTTCCCACAAGCTTCCCCCGGCATTAATATGTGCCAGGCCGTTCTCATCCGCCAGGTAGATACCGCCCCTTTCATCACCAAAAAGAAACATATCCTCTCCTTTATTCCTGCCGCCGGATTCAAAAGCCAGAGGAATCGTCCCGATCTCTTTTCCGTCCTCAATCCGATATCGCGTGACCCCGCCGTCCGTCCGTGTCACGAACTCCGCTGCGGTCAGATACCCGATGCTGGATTCCGCCATCCCGCTCCAGGCCTTCTCCATTGCGAACATACGGATTCCGTCCGGACGATACATAACCGCCTCTCCCATATCGTGAACCAGGATATTCCCCCCTGTCCCCACCTCGACCTTCGGCGGAATCAGACCGTATCTTTTCCCCGGCTTCGGTGCAAAAACCTCTGGTATCAGTTCCGTGCTGCTGTCTATCCTGCCGCCTGCATCCTCTCCGACCTGATAGAGATGAAAAGCATAGTCCTCTCCCGATGTCATGACGCTCATGTAATACTTCCCATCCAGCCCCAAAAACACCTGCCGAATGCTCACATCCCGGTCTTCGGGCTTTACCCGTTCCCACCAGCCTTCATCCTCCTGCCACTTTTCCTCTTTCCACAGAAAACGCCTTGCATCCTCCCGGTCTCCCTTGTCTCCCATTCTTGCCGTGTACAACTCCAGCGTCTCATCCGGTCCCCGAAAAAAGGACACCAGGGAATCCTCTCCCACCCCTTCCGGAACCGCCATCTCCTTTTCCACATAACGCCCCATCGCCGGATTCTCTCCCTCTGCCGCATTCCTTTCCCTCTTTCCCGACGGTCCGCCGGGCTTCTCCTGTTCTGTCCGGTTACCATTAGAGACATTCTCTTCCCAATCACTGCCGCTTTTGCTTTCCGAACAGCCGCTCACCATATTCATTGCCATAAAAAGAGCAATTCCGGCCGAGATCAACCGTTTTATTTTGCTGTTATTCATTGTCCTCCTCCTTTTTTGAGAAAAGAGCGCTCTCGAGAACTCTTCCCGTTTAACTTCTGCAAATTGCGGCCCTCGCGGCATTCGCCAAATGCTCGTGCAAACACGGCACTTGGCTGGCTCATTGCCCGAGGGAATCAACTTCTGACTCCAACAGTATAACATTTCTTTCTCTAAAAAAACTGGAAAAGCAAATTTCAAAGATTTTTAGAGATTTCTGTGATACACTAAGAGGAAGAAAGTGAAAGGAAGGTTCCCTATGAGAGTCCTGATCATTGAAGATGATAAAGAACTTTGTGATAATATTTCTCTTACCCTGAAAGCCTCAGGCTATGAAACGGATGTCTGCCACACAGGCAGGGACGGACTTTTTCTGGCCGAGCGCACCCCCTATGATGCCATTGTTCTGGACCGGATGCTGCCGGAGATGGATGGTATCCGTGTCTTAGAACATCTGCGCCGCCAAAACATCCAGACTCCTGTCATTCTGGCCACTGCCCTCGATGGACTTACTAATCGGATCGACGGGCTGGATGCCGGCGCCGACGACTATCTGGGCAAACCCTTTGCCGTGGAAGAACTGATGGCCAGACTGCGGGCAATAACCAGACGCTCAGGCTCTTTACCGCCGTCGGATCCTCTCTCCTTATCCGGATTATCCTTAGACCCCGAACAGAGGCTTTTGTCCTGCGGCTCTGCTTCTCTGACCCTGTCCAGGCGGGAATCTTCCCTGTTGGAATTCTTTATGCGCAATCCTTGCCGGACTCTGCCCCGCAGCCAGATTCTTTCCTATGTATGGGGAGCCTGCTCTGAGGTAGAAGAGGGCAATCTCGACAACTATGTCTATTTTCTCCGCCGTCGGCTGAAAGCCATCGACGCACCGGTCTGTCTGACTACGGTCCATGGAATCGGCTACCGCCTGGAGACAGAAAACAGACAGGAAAGGATTCTGCCATGAAGCATCTTTATCTTCGTCTGACCGCACTTTACACGATCACTGCCGGCCTGATTCTGACTCTCGCCATGGCCGGCTTTCTTATGCTCCGTATCCGGGAGACCAGGCAGGAGCAGCTGGAACACTTTCACAGCACCTGGAACACGGTGGTACTCCGCCTGCAGTCAGATTCCTTTATTTCCCAGCGCTTCCTCGCCCAGACGGAGGCAGCCAGCCAGTCCGTGATTCACATTGAAGAAAACGGGATCCCCTTTCTCTATCAAGGTTCCTGGAACCCGCTGACTCCCCGCCAGACTCTGATCGACCAAGCAAAGAAACTGGCGGCCGGGGAAGGAATCTTTCCCTCCTATGCACCGGTTTCCTCCTCCTCCCTCACCAGCAGTCTGTTCACCATTGACGGCAATGCCAGAGAACAATATTATGCCAGAATTCTCGTTCTGGCTTATCCTGACGGGGTTCGCAGCCTGTGCCTCCTGACCTATCTTCCTCCCATTCTGCAATCCTTAAAGGAAACCATACTGGTTCTGTGCATACTGGAGATCCTGGGTGTTTTTTGTCTGCTGCTGATCAGCTGGCATTTTGTCGACTGGTCCTTACAACCGGTTGAAGAAAGCCGCAGAAAACAGGCAGAGTTCATTGCCGCGGCATCCCATGAACTGCGTTCCCCCCTGGCTGTCTTGCGATCTGCTATCTCTGCCATTCTGGCAGAGCCAGAGAGCCGGGAAAGGCTTCTTCACAGTATGGACTCCGAATGCATGCGGATGTCCCGGCTCATCGATGATATGCTCCTGTTAGCTGCAGCGGATGCCAAAACCTGGAGCATCCGCCCACAAAAAACAGACATGGATACCCTGCTCATCGAAACCTATGAAGCATTTCTCCCTGTCTGCCAGGAAAAACAGATCACACTCCGGCTGCAGCTGCCGGAGGCTTCTCTTCCCTGCCTCCTTGCTGACCCGGAACGGATCCGTCAGATTCTTTTTATCCTGCTGGACAATGCCCTGTGCCATACTCCGGCAGGAAAAGCCATCGGGATCTGTGCCCGGGTTGCCAAAGGACTTTCTTCAAAGAGCCTGATTCTACAGATTAAGGATCAGGGCTGCGGTATTCCCCAAGAAAGCCAACCTTATATCTTTGACCGCTTTTACCGCGTTGACAAAGCCCGAAGCGGCAAGGCGCACTTCGGGCTGGGACTCAGCATCGCCAGGGAACTGACCACCCTCCACAAGGGAACCCTTACCGTTGCCGACAACCCTGGCGGCGGCACCTGCTTTACCGTCACACTGCCGATAACAGACACATTCCCGGTCTGAAACACCGCTCCCCCGGAAGCATATCCCCTGACCGGTATCCCTTCCCCGGCTGAAATATTCTGACATTTTTGATAAAAAATTAAAACTAATTTTTGATTATCCTTTTATAAGTTCTTATATGCCGGTATAGCCTGTATTTTCAGGCTTTCCCGGCATTTCCCATGTGGAAGAAACTCACAAATACTTTTATATCCTCTCATGTTTTCGCTTTCAAAAGTAGTATAAGTAGTAGTAAAACCGCCTCGTACTACTAAGCCGCCAGCCGATCCATCTCTGCCTTTGCGGAATCGAATGTTGCATGAGCGTAATAGTTCAGCGTCATGGTGATGTTGGAGTGGCCCATAAGATACTGTAATGCTTTCGGGTTCATTCCCTTATTTGCCATATTCGTGCAGAACGTATGCCGTAAGGTGTGGGGCGTCATTACCTTGGGTAATGCTTCTTCATGGGTCTTGTTGTATTTCTTGGCAAGTCCCTTAAACATGCTGTCATAATTGACTGCAACTTTCGGCAGGCCGTCCCGATTCAAAAACAGGAAATTGCCGTACCCATCAATGATAATGGGTTTTGCACCTTTGCGGTTCTGCAACACTCGCTTGAACGCCTGATACACTTTGTCGCTCATGGGAATCTGTCTGACGCCGCTTTCCGTCTTGGGGACTTCAACATAGTAGCCAATCTTTGAGCTTTTCAAAAGCTGGTGGTCTACGTTGATGATCCGGTTATTAAAGTCAATGTCGGTATCAGTCAATCCGCATAATTCAGAAATACGAAGCCCTGTCCCCAATAGGATAATGAGTTCATCATAATACTTCTGATAAACCTTGTCACCTTGGGCAAAGGACAGGAAACTTTCTTCCTGTGCTGGTGTGAGAGGCACCTTTGGTTCCGTATTGTCTTTCAGGACGGTATTCAGCTTGAAGTCAAAAGGATTTTTCCTGATACAATCGTCCTGTATGGCGGTATAAAACGCCGCTTTCAAGGAGCGCTTGTCGTTGCTGATGGTCTTAAAGGAATAGCCTTTCTCTTTCATTCTAAGCGCCCATTCTTTCGCGTCTGACAGCTTCACACTCTCAATGCTGCAAGAACCGAGCTTATCCTGTTCGAGAATCTTCATCAACCGCGCACGTCCATTTTCGGTGTTGTGCCTGACGTTTCCCCTCTGCCTGATCTGCTTTGCATAAAGCTGGCAGACGGTCATTTTCTTTCCTATGGGGTCGATCCCGTCGTTAAGGTCTTTCAGTAAAATTGCTTCCTTTTCCCTCAACGATATATCGTCGCGTTTTCCTGCCGGAATCTTGTCCGTAGGCGTCAATTTCCACGAATAAAGGAACTTCGGTTTACCAAAGGTATCTGTATATTTGTAAGCATATCTTCCGTCTTTTCTCCGGCTCTCTCCGGACTGCAATAATCTATTTTTGCTGTCCCGTCTTTTCTCTGACATAGTGCGTCATGCTCCTTTCCCTGTCGGAAAGAGCCTTGATATGCCTACACCTATTATAGCATATTCAAGGACAAATTACATCATATTACGTCCAAAGTATCAATTATTTTTTCAAACTGTTTCCGCTTGATCTGAATCCGATTACCGTTGAAAATCACCCAGCCGGACTTGGTGTTTTCCTCCGCCAGCTTACGCAATTTGTTCTCCCCGATACGGAAATATTTAGACGCTTCCTCAATGGTAAGCGTGTATTTTTCCCAGATAGGCACATCAGTTGTTTCCATCATGTTGCCCCCTTTCACGAAGTAGAAAAATGGTTTCCAGTTACAAAAGGGGCATAATAACGGACGGCTGCTGGCACAGCTCCACGGGAATCTCACCCCCGCATGGTTCTCATGCGGCCCTGCTCGTTGCCTGCGACGCTTTTAACGCTCGGACTGCGACGACAAGGGAGTATCATTGTCCCGCCTGCATGTTATCGCCCGCAAGCTGCCACGCTTGCATTACGGCATGGTGTTGGTCGCTCCGCTTTCTCCGTAGGGGAAAGTATCATGGCGCACCCGCCGCCCGGCTCGGTACAGACGGAATGTGTCCGTTTGCCCTATGCTGCGCCGCCGTTGTCTTGCGTCGCTTTCTTTATCAAAGTGCAGCCCTGCGGCCTCCGGGGATCAGGGAAACGCGGAAAGGGTAAGGCCGTTTCCTCTGGCCGGGGGCCGTGTCATCAGGTAGTGATGACGATGGAATGAATGAGCTTAATTTGCAGACGGTGTTTCATAAACTCGTCCACGCGGACATGAGGCTGGCCGTATTCGTCGTAGAGCTTGCGGGTACACAGTTTGTTTATGTAGCCATCGTAGTACCGCAGCACGCGATCCACGGCGTCAGCTTCCCCAGCGCGGGCCGCTTCAATCACCGAATAAGGCAAAAGCTCCCTGCCTTTGTAATTGGGCTGCTTCATACGGTTCAACCTCCCTCCGGCATGATTGCCAATAGTTTTGTCCGAAGCTCTTTCAGCGTTTTCGCCCTGCGCCGTTGGACGGCGCTACGGCTCATTCCCATAAGGTCGGCTATTTCCTGATCGGTCATATCCAGAACGCAGCGCAGGATCAAGATACTTTGCGCGTCTTTGGACAGACTGGAAAATGCGTCGGCCACAAGCTCATTGTCGATCAATAAGTCGTACCCATGAGAGCTAAAAATATAGCTGTCACTGGGGTAATGATCTTCCGTGCAGAGCTTGTCCATTTCTGCCTGCGGTAGAGCGTCGAACGACGTTTCACGGTCGCGGCGGCGCTGCATTTCCCGCAGGTAGTCAAGGGCCTCATGGTACAGCACCAGCTTACAGTAGCGGTCAAACTGGCACCGTTCGCCATAGTCACGGGGGATAGCTTCCATCTTCTCACCCCCTTTCTATGGGGGTATAGGTGGTTCTCTCCCTTTCCGCCAACAAAGCGAACGGTTTTCCGCCGCCTGCCCGCTAATCGCCTCCTATTTGAAAATTTCTCAAAATATTTATTAAGCGGTGAAGCAGACCGCAGAAAACGACAAAAAACGCCCGGCTGGTGGCAGACCAGCCGGGCGAAGAAAGAAGCGAAACGATATGAAATTACACGATATAGTTCATACTCATATGCGAGCTTATCCCGTGGCGGGGTAAGGCTTTTTTTAAGTGGTAATTGAGTGAATTAGGGCGAAGATAAATAAGCATGGCGGTGTCCTCTCATAAGCCGCCTACTATTGCCTGCTATGAATCGAAAAGCGCAGACAGAAAAAAATGACGGCTCCGATTTCTCAAAGCCGCCGTATATGATAAAAAGCACAGGGAAGTGGCTGCTATACGACGGCTTTTTTTCTCTTGCCGTCGTGCGGCAGTCGTTTATTTATTTTGTTTCATTTTTGCAACACTAATCATTTTTACTTTCACCGGAAAAAGTTGAAGTAATCGGTTTTTTAGTCCCGGAATGATAATTTCTTTATTCTTTTGTAGGCCGCGAAAAGCAATTTGAGCAACTTTTTCCGCTGACATAGCAGTGTGCGGAGTAATAGTCCCCTCTCTATTAAAGAAATTCGTTTTGGTAGCTCCGGGGCATAAAGTGGAAATTACAACACCCTTGGATTTTGCTTCATATCGGATAGCCCTTGTATAGTTCAAAACAAATGCTTTGCTTGCAAAGTATGTTGAAGTATATGGGCCGGGCTGAAAGGCACCTGTTGAAGCAACATTAAGGATTTTACCTGTCCTTTGTTTATACATATCCGGTAGAAATAACTTGCACAACAAAACAAGGTTCGTTACATTTACAGTTATCATCTGTTCATCTTGTCGAAGATCAATTTCGTCTGTTGCTCCCACTAAACCAAATCCTGCATTGTTAATCAATACAGCAATAGAAATTTTTTCCTTTCTTATCTGGTGATATAATTGTTCCGCTGCATCGATTTTGGTCAAGTCTTGTTCAAAGATATAAATTGGAATGGAATAGCTGGTTTCTAAAGAATTTTTTACATTATCTAAATGGTTTTGGTTAGAAGATACTAAAACAAGCCCATAACCATTCTGTGCAAACAATTTTGCCAGTTCAAATCCGATACCACTTGTTGCGCCGGTGATTAATGCAAATTTCAAGCTGAACACCTCCTGTTTATGGATACTACTCTCCTACAAGCACGCCCTGTACCGGCCCTAAGAGCAGGCCGGAAAGCAAGCATATCACATTTCCCATATGTAGGCGCATGTTATCTATGACCGTAGGGATTGGTATTTGCAGAAACGCGGAAGCCACATAGACTGCCGCAGCCATAACGCCAACCATAGCAAAAAATTGCGGTAAAGTTCGTCATGGCCTGCCCCAAATTCAGAGCGGGCATTTCCGCAAAGGAATCCACCTTGGAGGCAGCAGCATACGCAGCCATACAGTCGGTTCCAAAACCATTGATTAGAATTTTTATCTGTCATCATGCGGCAGCTATTACACAGAATGATTTATCTTATCTTTCCACTTGCCGGACAATAGCCGACAGGATAGGCTAATGGTACTCACAACAAAGCTCAACGGCCTGCACAGCAGAACACCGACAAAACCAAAGTAATGCGCCAGCACAAAAGCCGAGAACGTGCGGAAACAGAGTTCCAGCAGCGTATTGAACAGTGGATAGGCAATCTCACCGGCTCCACGCAGGAAGTTTGTCAACAGATAGAGGCTTACGCACAGGGGGAACGTCACGGAAATAATACGCAGATATTGAACCCCTATCGGTATGACTGCCATTTCCTTTCCCACCACCAGAACCATGAGCAGCGGCGAAGCAAACCACAGGATTGCCATAGCAAGTGTGGTAAACACCGCCGCGATCTTGAAGCTGTCTTTTAGGCCCTGTCGGGTGCGGTCATATTCCCCGGCCCCTACATTCTGTCCGATATAGACACTTAACGCCACGCCTAAATTGACGGCGGGGATTGTTAAGATACTTTCAATTTTATAGGCCGATGTATAGGCCGATATTTCATTTACACCAAAGGTATTGATAATGCCCTGTATGAAAAACATGCTGATGGCGGAAGCCCCGTTCTGGACAATCCCCGTGATACTAAGCTGCAAGATCGGGACAATCAGCCCGGCACTTGGGGCTGTCCTTATTACCGGGTGTTCCTGCCGGTATAAGTGCAGGCCAACCAATACAGCCGCCAGAGCTTGTGAAAGAACCGTGGCGGACGCAGCCCCGACAATCCCCCAGCCAAAACAGGCCACAAATAAGTAGTCCAACAGAATATTGAGGACACAGGACAGGCAGATACACCTAATCGGTGTTCGGGAATCCCCTTTTGCCTTAATCAGCGCAGAATAAAAGTTGTAGATTGCCAAAAACGGAATCCCAGCCGCTACAATCCGAAGATAAAGGGCCGCAGGGCTTGTGATTTCCTCCGGTATCTGCATAGCCTTAAAAATCCACCCGGCAAGAGCAAAGAACAGCACAGCCAGCCCGAAGCCCACGGCTACTATCAACGTCTGCACGGAACCATAACATTTACAAATCTGTCCTTTATCCTTGGAGCCGTATAGCTGCGCCACAAGGATAGATATGCCGGAAGCAATCCCTAAAACAATGCTGTTGATGATAAGCGTCGGCACATAGGAGTTACCCACAGCCGCCAGCGCATATTTACCCAGCACATGCCCCACAATGGCCGTGTCGAAGATGTTATAAAGGTTTTGTATCACGCTCCCCGCCAGCAGCGGCAGGGAGAATTTTAACAATGTGTTCAGGGGCTTCCCCGAAGTCATATCCAGTTCCATAGGCTTACTGCAAATATCTTCTTACGGCAGGCCGCAGGGCGATCCCCAGCGGAACAGCCACGATAATAGATACAACGGCGTTGACGCTGGACACAACGGCTTTCTGTGACAGGGTAATCATAACGACCTCCAACGGCAGGCCCAAAACGAAGCGGTGTTCGATGTAGCTCTTTGAAAGATAAAGAAGCACATAGGCAAATGCGCCCAATGCCGAACCGATAATATACCGCTTGTGTGAGCTTATCCCGGAATTTTTGTGAAATGCGAACATGCCGCAAATCCACGCCATAAGAAACTTAAAAACAAAGGTGAACGGCGCGGACGTGATGTAGGCCGGATTCGTCAGGTCAAAGAACATGGAGCCGATCCCCGCCGCAAGCCCACCCTGTACCGGCCCTAAGAGCAGGCCGGAAAGCAGGCACATAACATTTCCCATGTGCAGGCGAGTGTTGTCTATGGCCGTGGGGATTGGTATTTGCAGAAACGCGGAAGCCACATAGACCGCCGCAGCCATAACGCCAACCATAGCAATTTGTTTCAGTGTGATTTTCTTTTCCATCTTGGAACCTCCTTGTGTGTAAAATTTATGCCTCCTTTAGAGCTGCCTGTTTCCTTGCAATATGCCGGAAATACAGGAAGCGGATCAGCAGACCACCCAGCCAGCCCACGGGTGCGGCAATCCAGATACCGCGATAAGCCAATTCGGTTCCAGACAGCAGGATTGCCGTGGGAACCTGTAAAAGACAGAGGGAACCGATTGACGCAATCATGGGAACCAGTGCTTTCCCATATCCCAGCAGCAGACCGTTCAAAATCTGCATAGCTGCAAAAATCAGATAGAATACCGATACCGTCCGCAGGTAGCCGTTCCCGATCTGGACAATGCCGGGATCACGGTTGAACAGGGAAATAAAGAGGGACGGGAACAGGCATATGACAATGGATATGAGGATTGAGATACCCACCCCCATAGCCAGCGCCGATTTGCCGCCCCTGATTACCCGGTCAATTTTCCCGGCCCCGTAGTTCTGCGCGGTAAAGTTCGTCATGGCCTGCCCCAAATTCAGGGCGGGCATTTCCGCAAAGGAATCCACCTTGGAGGCCGCAGCATACGCAGCCATACAATCGGTTCCAAAGCCATTGATTAGAAACTGTATGGACATAAAACCAACGCTTACAAATACCTGTTGCAGCATGGCGGGCGTTCCGATCACCAGACTTTTCTTCAACTCGTGGCGGTCAAGCTGTAAATCCCAAAGTCGGATAAACAGGTCGGGGTAACGCCGCCGCATGTAAAGCATACAGGTAATGAATGAAAAAGCCTGCGCGGTCACGGTCGCAACCGCAGCCCCGGCCACACCCCATTTCAGGGCGGTAATGAAGAAAATATCCAGCACGATATTGATAAGCGTTGCCGCAATCAGAATATAAGTCGGTGTCTTGGAATCCCCGACGCCTCTAAGGATATTCGTCAGGGAATTGTATGCGAATGTGGGGATCACACCGATAAATATAATCTTCAAGTAAGTATCTGCTATCGTCAGCAGATTTTCAGGCACCCGGAACAGCACTAAAATCTGATAGGAAAAGCAGGCACCGGCTGCCGCTATGACAAGGGAAAGAACCGCTGAAAACAGAAAGCCGGTATCAACCACCTTTTTCACCTGCCGCATATCTCTGGCTCCAAAGTAACGGGAGGTCAGGACGCTTGCGCCCAGAGAAATCCCCGTGGACAGCGCAATCAGCAGGAAATTGATCTGATAGCTGAATCCCACCGCCGCAAGGCTTTCTTTCCCCAAAAAGTTTCCGACAATCACGCTGTCGGCCACGTTATAAAGCTGCTGAAATAAGTTTCCTACCAGAATCGGCAGGGAAAAGTAAAAGATGGTTTTCAGCTCGCTTCCCTGTGTTAAATCTTTCATTGACATTCTCCTGTGTTTCCGTGCAAGTCACCATGTTGTTGTAATATCTCTTTTAGCTTTATCAGCAGACAGTCCATTTCCTGATCCGTTCCCACCGCAATACGGAGGTAATCGGAAATGCGCTCCGGCTTGGAAAAATGGCGCACATAAATCCCAGCGGCCCGCAGGCTTTCGTAAATCACACCGGCCTTTACAGACGGGTGCGTAACGAACAGAAAATTGCTTTTGGAATCCTGAAAGGAAAAGCCTAACTGCTTCAATTCCCGCTTTATACGCTCTCTGGTTGCGATAATCAGGGCGTTTGTTCGCTCAAAGTATTCCCTGTCCCGGACTGCCGCCGCGCCCAGTGTTTGCGTCAGGCGGTTCATGGTATAAGAGTTAAAGGAGTTCCTGACATCGTTTAAGTAGCTGATAAGCTGCGGGCTTCCAAACGCATAGCCGACACGCAGGCCGGCAAGGGCGCGGGATTTTGAAACGGTCTGGATAATCAGCAGGTTATCGTATTTATCCAGCAGCGGGAACGCGGATATGCCGCCGAAATCAATATAAGCCTCGTCCACGATCACCACCACGTCCTGATTGTGGCTGATAATATCCTCTATCTCCGGTAAGCCCATCAATATCCCTGTGGGGGCGTTGGGGTTAGGAAAGACTACGCCTCCGTTCTCCCGGAAATAATCACTTTTCCTGATCTGAAATTCACCGTCTAAGGGAATCTGCTCAAACGGTATCTGAAACAGCCGCGCCCACACGTCATAAAAGGAATAGGTAATATCCGGGAACAGCACAGGTTTCCCGGAATTAAAAAAGGTCAGAAATGATACGGCCAGCACATCGTCAGAGCCGACACCTACAAATATCCGGCTACGGTCAATCTGGTAGAAATCCGCAAGGGCCTCCACCAGAATATTAGAATCCGGGTCGGGATATAGCCGGAGTTCCCCTGTCTGGAATTGTTCCAGTGTTTCGGCCACACGGGGAGAGGGCGGGTAGGGATTCTCATTCGTATTCAGTTTGATGATGTCCGCCTGTTTGGGCTGTTCGCCCGGTATGTAGGGAAGCACTTGGCGGATATTCTTTTCCCACGTTTTCATAAGCAGCCCCTTTCTAAGTCCGGTACCGGGACAGGAACCGGAAAATCCGGTTGACGGCTTCTTTCAGGTTTTGCAGGGAAGCCGCATAGGAAATCCGTACAAAGCCCTCCCCACACTCACCAAAGGAATCGCCGGGGACAACCGCCACCTTTTCCTCTTTCAGCAGCTTCAACGCAAATTCGCCGCTGGATAAACCAAACTCCCGGATATTGGGGAACATATAAAATGCTCCCTGCGGTTCAAAACAGGGCAGGCCCAGCCTTTGCAGCTCATGGTAGAGGAATTTTCTTCTCTGGTCGTAGGATTCACGCATGGCTTCTATATCCCCGTCCCCCTGTTCCATCGCTTCGATGGCCGCATACTGGCTGATGGTAGGTGCACACATTACCGCAAACTGATGGATTTTTACCATCTGTTCGATAATCTCATGGTTTCCCAGCGCGTACCCCAGCCGCCAGCCGGTCATGGCAAAGCTCTTGGAAAAACCGTTGATAATTATGGTTCGTTGTTCCATGCCGGGCAATCCGGCGATACTACAATGCTTCACGCCATAGGTAAGCTCCCCGTATATTTCATCGGATATAACAATCAAATCGTGTTTCTGAATGACAGGTAACAGGGCTTCCAAATCCTCCTTTTCCATCACGGCCCCGGTCGGATTGTTGGGGTATGACAGGATCAGCACCTTGCTTTTGGGTGTAACCGCCGCCTCCAACTGCTCCGGCTTCAGACGGAACCGGTTTTCCTCTGTCAAGCGGATTGGGACGGGAACGCCGTCAGCCAGCTTAATACAGGGGTAATAGGAAACAAAGCCCGGTTCCAGATAGATCACTTCGTCCCCTGCATTAAGCAGCGCCCGCAGCGCAAGGTCAATGGCCTCGCTGCCGCCAACCGTGACAATGATCTGGTTTTCAGGATTGTAAGTAAGCCCGGTTTTCCGTTTGGTGTAGCTGCTGATTGCAGCCCGAAGTTCTTGCAGCCCCGCATTGGACGTATAAAAGGTTTTGCCGGACTGCAACGCCTGTATGCCTGCCTCCCGGATATGCCACGGGGTATCAAAATCCGGTTCCCCGACGCCGAGGGAAATCACGTCGGGAATTTCGTTCGCCATATCAAAAAAGGCCCGTATGCCGGAAGATTTTAGGTTCAATACTTTTTGTGACAGCTTTTCCCTCATGGCGTCACCACCATTCTTTCGTCCGCCTGCTTTGCCTCAAAGCTCACGCCCAGCTCCTTATATTTTGTCAGCGTGAAATGGGTAGTGGTACTCTGGACTTCCTCAATGGAGGCCAGCTTTCCCGACACGAAAAGGGATATTTCTTTCAGTGTTTTCCCCTTTACCATGACAAGAAAATCGTAAGCCCCGGACATTAAGTACAGCGTCACTACCTGCGGATAGGCATTGATTTTCTCTGCCAGCTTTTGATAGCCCTCGCCGCCCTGCGGCGTAACACGCAGCTCTACCAAAGCGGTCACATCATCATCATTGACTTTGTTCCAGTCAATCAATGTATGGTAGCCACAGATCACATGCGCTTTTTCCAGACCGGCTATTTCCCTTTGGACTTCTTCTTCCGAAATCCCCAGCATAATTGCAATTTCATGTTCTGTCAGTTTACTATTGTTCTCCAACATGTGAAGAAGCTGCTCCCTGATTACTTGTTCCATGTTCTTACCTCCTTGCGCTGCATATAATCATAACAATTATAACAGTAGCATTGACTTTGTACGGTTTCAACAGTAGAATTGTATGCAAGACAATGTTTTTAAGGAGGTGCGCTATGCCTGTAAACTCGTTTGAAGATTATCCGCTTACATGGAAGCCGAGCAAGGCCCTGTTAAAATTCCCGATGTATATATCCCTTTCAGAGCTTTTGGAACAGGACATTTTAAGCGGGAGGCTTCCGCCCAAAACAAAGCTGCCGCCGCAGCGGGAATTAGCGGACTTTCTGGACGTGAATTTAAGTACCATCACCCGCGCCTTTAAGCTGTGCGAAACAAAAGGCTTAATCTATGCGGCGGTGGGAAGCGGGACGTATGTTTCCCCCAATGCGGCCCTGCCGAATCCAGACACGCAGGAGGAAGCGGAGTACATAGACCTTGGCCCCATCAAGCCCTACTATCAGTTCAATTCCATTGTGGCCGATACCGCACGGGCAATCCTGCAAGGCCCGAAGTCGGAAAAGCTATTTGAGTTCAGCTTTACCTTGGGGACAGCCCACCATAAACAGGTCGCGCAGAAATGGCTTGCCGAGTTCCAGATCAACGCCGCTATGGAGGATATTATTTTAACGTCCGGTACACAAAACGCGCTGGCGATTGCGCTTCTTTCCCTGTTTCGGGCCGGAGATAAGATTGCCACTGATACCTATACTTATTCCAATTTCATCACTCTTGCAAAGCAGCTTAATATCCAGTTGATACCGATAGAGGCCGACGGACAGGGTATGCTGCCGGACGCGCTGGAAAAGCAGAGGAAGCTGCATGAAATAAAGGGGATTTATTTAATGCCCTCCTGCACAAATCCCACGGGGATCACCATGCCGTCAGAGCGCCGGAAAGCAATCAGCCAGATTATCAGCAGTCAGGACATGGTTCTGATTGAAGATGATACCTACGGCTTTATCGCGGACGATAAAATCCCGCCGATGGCAACCATGATCCCCGCGCACACCATTTACCTGCACGGAATTTCAAAATCCCTGTCTGCCGGGCTGCGGATCGCTTATCTGGTGTTTCCGCACCGCTTCCAGAAAACCTTTTTGAATACGGCCAATAACATTAACCTGAAAATCCCGCTGCTCAACGCGGAGATTGCAAGTGAGCTGATTGCAGGCGGGGCCGCGCGGGAGATCATCGACAAGAAGTGTATGCTGTCAGAGGAACGGGGCCGCCTGTATACCAGATACTTTCCAGAACAGCCGCCAACGAATCCGTACAGCTTCTTTAGGTGGCTTCCGCTCCCCGCAGGCTGCAACGGCTACAACTTTGAAGTGCAGGCAAAAAATCACGGCGTAAAGGTATTGTGTTCAGACCGTTTTGCGGTGGGGAATACCGCCCAATTCGCCGCGATCCGGCTGGCTACCTGCTCCCCCCGGACAATGGCCGATCTGGAAAACGGTTTGCAGATTATTCAAACGCTTATAAAGGAAAATCAGACGGTGATCCAGCGGGAGGAATTTATCATTTGAGTTGACACGACAACAGGAATTATAAACTGTAATAAAAGTGCATATTACGTCATTCCCCGCGCATAGTATGAACTATACAATGTAAAGGGGTGAAATGATATGGCGAAAGGAACAGAATATCCCGGTTTTGAAACGCTTGGAGCGGACATCAAAGAAGCGCGGAAAGCATTGGGATTGTCCCGCAGGGCATTGGCTGAGCAAGTCAGTATTGATCCCCGGTATCTTGCAAATATAGAAAACAGCGGCGATCTTCCCAGCGTCCCGGTACTTTATAAGCTGGCGAGGATATGCAAGCTCCCCATAGAACGCTACTTCCACCCGGAAGCAGAGCCAGAGGGCAGCGAACAGCGCCACATGGGGCGGTGCTTGGTTTATGGTTACTTTTTATTATCAAAAGGGCAATAGCATTTTAGGTTATCGCCCTTTGATTATCTACCAGTAAATCTATACAAAATACCTTTTACTCCTTCACTAATCATTTCGCCTAACTTTGCTTTTTTGTGAAATAAGATTAAGCAACCACGCCATATTTTGTCCTAAATTTTTCATATTATTGATGCCCTCTATATCATTCAAAACATCTCCAATATCTTTACCATAAACCATATTCCAATAAGTAGAACCAACAACAAAAATTTCTTTATTCAAGAAAAAATGGTTCATTGTATCAACGGTTGCCATTCCTCCACCGCGGCGCACTGCTGAAACCGCGGCACCCACTTTATGCTTCAACAATCCTGGATTACTTGCTACAACCACGCCTGCCCTTTCTAAGAAGGCTTTCATGTTCGCTGATACATCAGCAGAATAAACAGGAGAACCTAAAAGTATACCGTCTGCTTTTTTCATCTTAGAAAAATATTCACAAAATAAATCATCATCAAAAATACAGTTACCTTTATTTTTGCAAGCAAAACAGCCGCGACAAGGACAAATAATCTGATTGCCTATTTCTAAAAGCTCTGTTTCAATCCCCTGCTTATTTATTTCTTCCAACACAACGTTAAGTATGGTGGAAGTATTACCATTTTTTCTCGAACTTCCGTTTATTGCTAATACTTTCATCAGTTTACCTCTTTTCTTTTTTTAAATTTGGTTTATTATAAACCTTAGAGCATACTCTAGGGCAAGCAAAATTTTAAATACCATGAGATAAGAAAGGTGTGATTTTTTGGAAAAATATTACTCCATGAAAGAAGTTGCTCAGATTACAGGTTTAAGTGAACACACATTACGTTTTTACGAAAAACAGCAACTTATATTAAACATTAAACGTGATAGCAATAATTATCGGTTGTATAGTGATTTTGATATTCAATGGATTCAGTTTCTTACCAAAGTAAAATCTACTAATATGCCCTTAAAAGACATACAAAAATATGCCGAACTAATGGCAAAAGGAAACTCTACTCTTGCAGAACGTGAAGAAATGCTGCTTAAACATAAACAGAGAATAGCCGAACAGATAAGTACACTTTCCGATATACTCATACAAATTGACAATAAGCTACTACGTTACCAACGAATTAGAGAGGGAATTGGACAAAAAGATTTAGAAATATACAATTCTCTAACAATTCCGCAAGATTCCTAAATAGAATTTTATTGGTCTTCTAATCAAATATGAGATAATCATACATGAGAGGGATTCCGTAGTAGTCGGCATTGGTGGTAATGTGTATAACTGGCTGTCTTATGGAATTGTGGGTAACTCTGTTTGCAGGACGTGGGAAAGCTGCTCATTAGCTTTTCCATGTGCTGTGAATAGAGTTATCCATGATTCCATAGCCTGTTATGCACATTTCCACAATGCGGTTTTTGTTTTTCCGTCCTTATGCGGTTCGTTCCACTTCCTGTTTTTTCCTGTGGTATACTTCCCTCCTTGTGGCAAGATAATTCTCATAGCGTTCCACCGCTTCGGGGTTTCCAGTGGCGGCTTCCGCATACATTTTCTGCCGGGCTTTCTTGGTGGCTTCGGATTGATACGCCCGCCTCTGTGCCAGCTCTTCCGCCGCTGCCGGGTCGGTTTCGGCTTGCCGTACCAGCTTTTCCCTTGCTGTCTTTTTCCGGCTCTTGTGGGCTTCCAGACGTTCCGATTCCTCCGGCGTTAAGACTTCCCCCTCTTTTTGGGCGGCGGCAAGCTCTTTGAGCGTCCTTGTCTTTGGCTGTCCGGCTTTCTGCCTTTCGCGCCACGCCTTATGCTGTGCGGCTTTTTTCCGGCGGTGTTCTGCAAGCCGTTCCGTTTCCTCCGGCGTAAGCTCTGCCCCGGTCTTTTCAATCTCCATAAGTTCCTTTAGTGATTTCTTCTTAGGCGGCTTGGGCGGCTCTGTGGCTTTGCGTTTCTCCCGCCATTCCTTTTGCCGTTCCCTGTTCTGTGCAAGCCGCTTTTCCTCCGCTTCCTGTTCCTCCGGCGTGAGAAGCCCCGCCTTTTTCCTTGCGGTAAATGCCCGTTTCTCTGCCTTGCGCTTCTCATACCGCGCCTTTGCAAGCTCCTTTGAACGTGCTTCCTTTGCCGCCTGTTCCTCCTGCTGGCGGCGTTGTTCCTCCACCTCTGCCGGGGTGACAATATGGGCGGGTACTTCAAATGCGCCGATAAAGTTTAAATAAATGTCTATCCGCTGGCGGCGGTCATTCCCCCGCCCCTCGCCCTCATGCACAATCACTTTTTCGATAAACTCGTTGAGCATGGGCGTTGTGAGTTCGGAAAAATCAGTATAGCGTTTCACAAGCTGGATAAACTGGTCTGTTTTCAGCTTGTCGGCGTTCCAGCTCTCTATCTGCCTTTGCCATTCCGCTATGGACGTTTCCAGCCCGGTCTGTTCCTCGTCATACTCATTCAGCAGACGGGTAAAATGCTTGTCGGGTATCTTGCCCGTGGCGTTGCCCTCATACAGCTTTTTCACAAGTCCGTCCAGCTCTTTGTGCCGCTTCTGTGCATTATTGATTTTCTGCTTACATTCCTTGACGGTCTTTTCTTGGTTCTGGTCGGACGCTTCCCGGACACGCTCGGTAAACTCTTTTTCATTGTACCGTACATACCAGCTTACCCGCTGGATAACGGCAAGGATAGCGGCTTCAATCTTTGCCGTGGGGATATGGTGCATGGTGCAGTCATGGATTAAATGGCGGTAGCCGGAACAGATAAAAGCGTCCTCAATCCATTTCCCTTGCACAAGGGTATAGCGGTGTGTGAGTTTAGAGCCGCAGTCGGCGCAGTAGAGAAGCCCGGTCAAACGGTTCGAGGTATTCTGCCGTTTTGGTGCGCGGCGCACGGTTTCCCGTATCTTCTGTACGGTCTGCCATGTTTCCACGTCCACAATGGCGGGGATTGCTCCCTCGAAGATATACTGTTCTTCCGGCGCGGTCTTGCGGCTGCTTTTTGTCTTGTAGTTCTCGCATACGGTTTTCCCTAATACCTTGCGCCCTGTGTATTCCGGGCGTTTCAGTATGCAGCCGATAGTGGTCGCTGACCATGCGTAGGGGTCTGTGTATTTTGCCGCCCGGACTGGCTCGCCTGTCCGCTTCCAATGCTCGGACGGGATAGGGATTTTCTCGGCGCGGAGTGCCTTTGCTATGCTGGCTACGGTTTCCCCGGCAAGGACGCTCTGGAAGATGCGGCGCACAACGGCGGCGGCTTCCTCGTCAATTATCCACTCGCCTTTTTCCTCTTTGGAAGCGCGGTAGCCATAGCAGACACTACCAGAGCAGCGCAAGCCCTTTTCCATTCTGGATTTGAAAACGGTCTTGATTTTGCGGCTGGTGTCGGCAACGTACCACTCGTTTATCACGTCACGGAAGATAGACATAATATCAAAGCCGTTGGCGGTGTCAAGATTGTCATTTGCGGCGATAAAACGCACATGGTACTCGTCAAAGGTGCGCTTTAAAAGCCCCACTTCAACCACGTCACGCCCGATTCGGCTTTGGTCTTTGATGATAACCGTTGCCACGTTCCCCGCCCGGATTTCGTCTAACATTGCGTCCAGCCCCGGACGCTTGAACGTAGTTCCACGGATTCCGTCATCTGTAAAGTGCCGGATATTGGTAAAGCCGTTTTTTCTTGCATAGTCCTCTAAAATCCGCTTCTGGTTCTCTATGCTTACGGATTCCCCGGCTCGCTCATCGTCATGGGAGAGTCTTTCGTATAGGGCGGTGAGTTTGTCTTTCTCTGTCTGCTTCTTCATGGTGTGTAACCTCCTTTCTTTGAGGGTGCGCGCTTCCCTATAACCTTATTACTCAAACTTCGCACTTGCATAAGTGCCTATGCACCTTGAAAATTCAATAAAAACAGGCAATAAAATAGCATGAAACACTCTGGTTTTGGTATAATTGAATTGCTCAGAAACAACATACCACCGGAGGCTCATGCTATGAATAACAGTATAACACAAGACAGCCAGAATGATAACCAGATTTCTAAAACTATCAAAAAATTTTTCTCC
>CAJTEM010000015.1 GCA_910575255.1 Lachnospiraceae bacterium
CTTCTAAATCTCTGCAAAGTCAAAATCCGCAGACCCTTTTCGATGGCTGCTCTCCCCGTTTCCCTGACTGTGTTTCGCGATTTCTTAACTTACTGACATTGGATCAGGGGTATGTGAAACTGTCGGAAGCGGTGAAGGCAGATGTGATTTCTTATGTAATCACACAGCCTCAGGGAATCGTAATTACGGATCTGATGGTAAGAGCATCCGGAGAGCTTCCCATCAGCTGATTACGCGGGATTACAGCTCAATCTGCCCAGAGACCGGATGTATTTTTTCCTCATTTTTCTTGAAAAATGTGGATTTTTTGGGTGTTGTCACGTGTGTAGAATTCCATTTTTTTGAGCAGAGTTTAAGGAAAAGAACGCATAAACGGGAATTTACATAAAATTGAAAAAGGAATGTCTGGTGAAATTAGGAGAATTGTGCAGAAAAAGGGGAGGGTAGGAGGAATGTCCGAATTTGACTTTTTTGGCAGGAAGTGGTATAAAATGAACAACACCAATGGTGGTGTTCACAATAAAGGAGTTGGATATCATGAAGGAGAAAAAGATCAAATTAGTAAGCATCGCAGACGCAAAGACGTTTGTGACAGCAGCCATGAAGTGCGATTTTGATGTTGATGTTTTCTACAACCGTGTGGTCATCGACGGGAAATCTATCCTGGGCGTACTGAGTATGGATCTGACCAAAACTCTGAATGTAAGACTGCATGGGGAAAACGAGGAATTTGAGGAATATCTGGAGACAATTGCACCGGCAGAGGAAAAAATCGCATAAAACAGGATTCAAAAGCAGCTGCCTGCCAGATTATCCGGAGGCAGCAGCATAAATAACAATGGCTGGAAAACAGGCGGCACAAAAGGATTGTGTTGGCCTGTTTTTTTCATAAAAAAGTGCAGGATGGAACGCATATGCTTTGTATCATGCTATAAAGAAAAAATAATTTTCGGGGGACAGTATGGATTCAGAAGAGAGGAACCGGATTCGAATATCGGTCCGCAGCCTGGTGGAGTTTGTGATGCGGAGCGGGGATATTGACAATCGGCGTTCCGGCGGGGCCAGGAAGGATGCCATGCAGGCAGGCAGCCGCATTCACCGCAAAATTCAGCGCCGGATGGGGGCGGATTATCAGGCCGAGGTGAGCCTGAAACATATTGTAGAGCAGGAGGATTACCAGATCCTCATCGAGGGCCGTGCAGATGGAATCATCCGAAATGAGAAGGAGACGGTTATTGACGAAATCAAGGGGATCTTCCGGGATGTGGCACGTCTGGAGGAGCCGTTCCAGGTACATCTGGCTCAGGCAATGTGTTACGGATATATATATGCCAGCCAGAACCAGCTGGAGAAGATCGGAATTCAGATTACCTACTGCAACATGGAAACCGAAAAAATCCGGCGGTTTAAGCAGGAGAAAGGATTTGAAGAGCTGAAAATATGGTTTGAGGAGCTGCTTCGGGAATATCAGAAATGGGCAGAATATCAGTATCAGCACAGCCAGCTGCGGAAGGAATATTTAGGGAAGCTTTCTTTTCCCTATCCTTATCGGGAGGGGCAGAAGGAGCTGGCTGTTGCAGTATATCGTGCTCTGAAACTGGGAAAAAATCTGTTTATCCAGGCACCTACCGGTATCGGGAAAACTCTTTCTGCCGTATATCCGGCATTGAAAGCAATGGGGGAGGGACAGGGGGAGAAGCTGTTCTATCTGACGGCGAAGACGATTACCCGAAGTGTGGCAGAGGAGTGCTTCTTCCTGCTTCGGGAGCATGGTCTGTTCTTCAGTACCGTTACCATTACTGCCAAAGAAAAACTCTGCCCATGGGAAAAGGCGGAGTGTAATCCGGAGGCCTGTAGCCTGGCCAGAGGGCATTTTGACCGGGTCAATGGAGCGGTGTTCGATATTATCCACCAGGAGTTGGGAATTACCCGGGAAATCCTGCTTCGTTATGCAGAGAAATATCAGGTCTGTCCCTTTGAATTCTGTCTGGATATCAGCAACTGGGTGGATGGGGTAATCTGTGATTACAATTATGTATTTGACCCCAATGCCCGGCTGAAACGGTATTTTTCGGAGGGTGTATCCGGGGAATATCTGTTTCTGATTGACGAGGCACACAATCTGGTGCATCGTGCCCGGGAAATGTTCAGCGCCATGCTGGTAAAGGAGGATTTTCTGGCTGTAAAGAGGATTTTGAAGGGGCATGCCGGAAAGGTAGAGCGGCTTCTGGAACGCTGTAACCGAAAACTTCTGGATCTGAAACGGGAATGTGACAGTTATCAGGTTCTGGAGAATGTGAATTTCTTTGTCAGCGACCTGAGGGAGCTGTTCGGAGAGATGGAAATTCTTATGGAGGAGCCGGAGGCAGGGCGGGAGCTGCCAGACTGGGATGTGGTGCTTGACTTCTACTTTTCGGTACGTCATTTTCTGAACATGTATGAAGATCTGGATGATCATTATCGGATTTATACGGAACTGGGGCAGGAGGGAAGTTTTTACCTGCACCTGTTTTGCATCGATCCCTCCCGGTGTCTGTCGGATTGTCTGGATAAGGGCAGGGGAAGTGTTTTCTTTTCTGCCACTCTGCTGCCGATCCTGTATTACAAGAAGCTGCTTTCGGGGAACCTGGAGGATTACGCCGTCTATGCCCGGTCTCCATTTCCGGCCGAGAACCGGATGCTTTTGATCGGCTCGGATGTCAGCAGCCGTTATACCCGCAGAAACCGGAGTGAGTATGGTAAGGTGGTCGACTACATTTGCGCGGTTGCCGGAAGCCATATTGGCAATTATATGGTATTTTTCCCTTCTTACCGCTATATGGAGTCAGTGGAGGAGGAACTGCGGCAAATGGATGACAAAACATTTACCTGGAGAATGCAGGAGGGCAGGATGGCCGAGGCAGACCGGGAGGCATTTCTGGCAGGCTTTGAGATCGGAAGAACGAGGTCTTTTGTAGGACTCTGTGTGCTCGGAGGAATCTTCTCGGAAGGCATTGACCTGAAGGCCAAACGGCTGGAAGGGGTGATTATCGTGGGCACAGGACTGCCGAAGGTCTGTACCGAGCAAGAGATCTTAAAGACTTATTTCGATGAACAGCAGGAGAACGGATACGATTATGCTTATCAGTATCCTGGCATGAATAAGGTTATGCAGGCTGCAGGGCGGGTGATCCGCACCGGTGAGGACCGGGGAATTATTCTGCTTTTGGATGACCGGTTCCTGCGGCCGGAGCTTCAGGGGATGTTCCCCCGGGAATGGTCTGAATATGCTCCTGTCACCCGAAATACGGTGCGCGGATGGCTGGAAAGGTTCTGGGGCGGGGAAGAATAATAGAGAAGGTTTGGGCTTTACAGCATGTCCATGAACTGCTTTGCTGCCTGTGACAGGGGAAGGTTCTCATTGCAGGCGACCACCAGCTGACGGGCAGGAACCGGCTCCTCTAAATCCAGGACAAACAGATTGGGAATATTGCCGGGAACACAGTAATCCGGGACAAAAGCAATGCCCAGGCCGATGCGGGCGAGATCAATCAACAGGTCATTGCTGCTGAGTTCGATCTCGGGGACAAGATCCAGCTGATGACGCTGGAACAGACTATGCAGGAATTCGCTGGTAGTGCTTTTACGGTCCAGCATCAGGATCGGACAATCCTGAAGCTCACTCAGGCAGATCTTCCGGTTCTTCAGATGCCGGTATTCCTCATTGGCGATAAATACATCGTGAAATTCCCGGATCACCTGTACGTTTTGTGTATTGGAAAATCCGGAATTGGGATAATTGGTGATGCAAAAGTCCACCTGTCCGGATGCCAGGAGCCTGGCACAGGCAATGGAGGTCTGGTTGGTGACCTTGATATGAATCCTCGGGTAGCGGCAGTGGAATTCTTTCAAATAGGGGATCAGATAATAGCGGCAGATCGTGTCGCTGGCTCCGATGCGCAACTGGCCGCCGTCTAACGTATTCGCTTCCAGAAGCTGGTTCTCGCCGCGTCGGATCAGGTTCATGGCCGGTTCGATATGTTTTAAGAGGATCTCGCCTTCTGGTGTCAGCTGCACGCGTTTGGTGCTGCGGATAAACAGAGGTTGGTTCAGCTTTTTCTCCAGCAGTTTGACAGACTGGCTGACCGCTGACTGAGAGATAAAGAGTTGCCTTGAGGCTTCCGAAAAGCTCAAGGTGTTGGCCACATGATAAAAAACCTTGTATAACTCATAATTAATGTCCATGATCAGCGCTCCTTATAGGTGGTGATTCTATTTTATCATAGATTATGAAGCAGGTAAAGCGAGAGAGTTACTTTTTACGGAGCTGGCATTTACCAGCCCCGAAAGAACGGGAAAACGGGGAGAGAAGCCATCGGAAATCTTATTGAAATTGCCCGTGAAAAGTAAGTGCGGGAAAATCAATCGGGAGAGTCAGCAAATAGAAATATCTTGAAAAAAATGTCAACCTGTTGTAATATGGATATAGGAAGTAAAGGCGCTCCGTTTGATTTCGAGCGCCCTTTGTTTTACCTGTTAAAAAGAGAGGGGATGGCTGCCGATGAGGGATATGGTAGAGCACATGGAGGGGATCAACCGGCTGATGGCCAGGTATGGCGTAAAGTTCGGGATCTATAAGAATCGGGAATTTCATGAACAGTTATTTCCATTTGACCCGCTTCCGCGGGTGATTCCGGCTGAGGAGTTTGAGTATCTGGAAAAGGGGCTGGCACAGCGGGTAGATGCACTGAATTGTTTTCTGGCGGATATTTATGGAGAGAAGAAGATCGTAAAGGACGGAGTGATTCCGGAGGATTTCATCTTCTTGTCGAAGGGATATCTGCCGCAGTGTGAAGGGATGATTCCTCCAAAAAGGATTTACAGCCATATTTCGGGAATCGATCTGGTGCAGGCCAAGGATGGAACCTGGTATATTCTGGAGGATAATCTGCGGATTCCTTCCGGGGCATCCTATCCGATGATTGCCAGAGAGCTGACAAGACAGGCATCGCCGCGTACGTTTATGCGGAATCATGTGCTGGATAACCGGAATTATGCAGGCATGCTGAAAGAGGTGATGGATTATGTCAATACCGGCGGGATTAATGTGGTATTGACGCCAGGTCGATATAACGCGGCGTTTTTCGAGCATTCCTATCTGGCCGAGCGGTCAGGAGCGATTCTGGCCATGCCGCAGGATCTGTATGTGGAGAATAACCGGCTGTTTTACCGTCAGTATCAGGGGCGGCAGCTGCAGGTGGGGACCGTGTATCGTCGGCTGTCTGATGAATATCTGGATCCGCTTTGCTTTGAACCGGAATCGCTGATCGGTGTGCCGGGGATTATGGATGTGTACCGCAGTGGTAATGTGGCACTGGTCAATGCGCCGGGCAACGGAGTTGCCGATGACAAGGGAATCTATTATTTTGTACCGCATATGGTAAAGTATTATCTGGGAGAGGAAGCGATTCTTAGGAATGCGCCCACTTATCTGGCCTTTTATGAGCAGGATCGACGGTTCATTCTGGAACATCTGGAACGTCTGGTGGTCAAGGATGTGTCGGAGGCGGGCGGTTATGGTGTTGTGTTCGGCCGTGATCTGACAAAGGAGAAGCTTGCGGATCTGAAAGAGATTATTATCAGAGAACCACGGCGCTTTATTGCACAGGAGGTCATTGATTTTATCGATCTGGATATCGTAGAGGGGGATGGCGGTGTTCCCCGGAAGGCAGATCTGAGGGCATTTGTCTTAAGCGGCGGCAGGACAAGGGTCTGGCCGAGCGGACTGACGAGATTTTCCAGGAATCCGGATTCATTCGTAGTCAATTCGTCACAGGGAGGAGGATTTAAGGACACATGGGTATTATCTCGATAGAAAAAGCGGATCATCTGTTCTGGCTGGGCAGGTATACGGAAAGGGTGTTTACTACCTTGCAGATGTTCTTCCGGTATTTTGACCAGATGCTGGATATGGATGATACGGCCTACATCGGATTTTGTGAAAAGCTGGCGATCCCGGTGATTTATGAGAACAAGGATGATTTTATCAGCAGGTATCTGTTCTCTCCGGAGGACCCCAATTCTATCTACAGCAATATGATGCGGGCATTTGATAATGCGGTGATTTTGCGGGATGAGCTGAGCAGCGACACTTTGTCTTATATTCAGATGGCGCTGGACTGTATCGAACATGCGAAGGTTCATGCCAATGCGCTGGTATATGATCTGCAGCCGGTGAAGGATGATCTGTTTGCTTTCTGGGGCTGCCTGGATGACAATGTGGAAGATGAGGAGGGCCGGAACATCATTAAGTGCGGTAAATATCTGGAACGCCTGGATCTGTATATGAGACTGGATTTTCCGTATCCTTATATAGAGAAGGAATGGAATAAATTTTTAAACCGCATGCACAAAATCCGGATTGGGTATCAGGTAACGGAAGTGGATCGGCTTACCGGAGTGCTGCAGCTTGGGGAAGGCTGGAGGGCCAGGAAGCAGGAGGCTCTGAATGCCTTATGGAATATTTTTTAGAGGTGATGCGATTTGAAAAGACTGCGTTTCTGCTATGAGATGCGGTTAACATTTGACCAGGAAGTGTGGGAACATCATTTTCTGATCCGCTGTCTTCCCATGGAGAATGGCCAACAGCATAAAGAAAGTATGTCAGTGAAGATAGAGCCGGCAGATTTTGTCAATGAGGTGACGGACGGATTCGGGAATGGAGGCTATGCCGGTTCCGTCCGCAAGCCGCATGGCAGCCTGTCGGTGATGGCTGAGGGAATCGTACGTGTAGAGCAATCCGGCAGCACAGACGGGTTCCATCCTATGTACCGTTTCCCGTCGGCATACACGATGCCGGACGAAGGAATCCGCCAGTTCTTTGGGGAGATCTGTAAGGAACTCGGGAAATCCTGTGAGACATGCAAAGATTCCCGGGAGAAGTCCGGTAAAGTGCAGGGAGCACATGAGACAGCCCGAAAAGGATGCGAAATATCCCGGGAAGAACTGGTATATATGATGAACCGTCTGTATGGGCGGTTTGTTTATGCGCCGGGCACCACCACTGTGAAGACAACAGCAGCACAGGCGCTGGCAGCAGGGCAGGGGGTCTGTCAGGATTATGCCCATGTTTTTATCAGCCTGTGTCGTCTGGCAGGGGTGCCGGCACGTTATGCGGCGGGAGTTATGCTGGGAGAGGGTGCCAGCCATGCCTGGGTGGAATTGTGGCAGGACGGAAGATGGCTGGGGCTGGATCCCACGAATAACCGTCCGGTGGATGAGACTTATATCAAGCTGACACATGGACGGGATTTCGGAGACGGAACCATTGACCGGGGACGTTTTCTGGGATTTGCGGGGCAAAGTCAAAAAGTCAGGGTAAGTGTGGAGGAGATCCTATGATAAAAGAGGTGGTTTCTGTCGGGCTGGCAGTGGATGAGTGTCTTCGGATCAAGAAAAATGTACTGCAGCCGGAACAACTGACCGGAGATGAAAAGAGAATCTGTATCGTGACCGGAACGCATGGGGATGAGCTGGAAGGCCAGTATGTCTGCTATGAGCTGAACCGGATTCTTCAGGAGCATAAGGAGTGTCTGAAGGGGATTGTGGAGATCTATCCGGCACTGAATCCGTTGGGAGTGGACTCCATCTCCCGGGGGATTCCGATGTTTGATCTGGATATGAACCGGATCTTCCCCGGGGAAGAGAATGGTGCTGTGGCAGAGTATGTGGCATCGCAGATTATTGAGGATATTGCAGGTGCGGATCTTTGCATCGACATTCATGCCAGTAATATTTTCCTGCGGGAGATTCCCCAGGCAAGAATCAATGTGAATACGGCGCAGCGTCTTTTGCCCTTTGCCAGGCGCCTGAATCTGGATTTTGTGTGGATTCATGCAGCGGCAACCGTATTGGAATCTACGCTGGCTCATAGCTTAAACAGCATCGATGTGCCTACTGTTGTCGTAGAGATGGGGGTGGGGATGCGGATCACCGAGGAATTCTGCCATCAGCTGACGGACGGAATTCTCTGCGTGATGAAGGATATGGGGGTCTGGAGCGGCGAGGCCATTGAGCCGAAGAAGCCGATCATCTCTCAGGACGGGGAGGTCGGATTTGTCAATGCCGAGGCTCCGGGAATCTTTGTCCCCTGTGTAGAGCACTGGAGAAATGTACAAAAGGGCCAGAGAATCGGCAGGATTCTCAACTCATTGGACGGAACCGTGGAGCAGGAGGTATATGCTCCGATCCATGGAATGCTGTTTACCTTGCGGGAATACCCGGTGGTTTCCTGCGGTTCCCTGATAGCCAGGGTATTAGGAGGTGATTTCGAATGAAAAAAGAATGTCTTTATACTCTGAAAAAACAGTATCGCGATGATTTGAATATCTATGGCTATCGATTTGGCAGGGGGGAAAAGGCAGCCTGCATTGTGGGAAGTATCCGGGGCAATGAGGTACAGCAGCTCTACATTTGTTCTCAGCTGGTCAAAGCGCTGAAGCGTCTGGAGGAAAAGGGTGCGATTGTCGAAGAAAATGAGATTCTGGTGATCCCTTCTGTGAACCACAGCTCCATGAATATCAGAAAACGCTTCTGGGCTACGGACAATACAGACATCAACCGGATGTTTCCCGGCTATCATGCAGGGGAGACCACACAGCGGATTGCCGCCGGATTGTTTGAAGCCATTCAGGGATACCATTATGGGATTCAGTTCCCAAGCTTTTATCTTCCGGGAGATTTTGTCCCTCATGTGCGGATGATGGAAACCGGCTTTCAGAGCCATGACCTGGCGAATCATTTCGGAATGCCCTACGTGGTAATCCGCCAGCCGAAGCCGATTGATACCACGACATTGAATTATAACTGGCAGATTTGGAATACGAATGCTTTTTCTCTCTACACCAGTGCTACGGACCGGATAGACGAGGATTCCGCCCGAAAGGCAGTTGCCAGTGTGCTGCGCTTCCTGACCAGAATGGGGATTCTGCGTTATACCAGCCACAGCGGCTATCTGGCCAGTGTGATCCGGGAAGAGGAGTTGACCAATCTGAAGACGGGACAGTCCGGAATCTACCAGCGATACGTGAAACCGGGGGAGGAGATTCACCAGGGGCAGATCCTGGCATCCGTGATTGATCCGCTGGAGGGAGAAGTCCTTGGCAGAATCGTGTCGCCTGTGGACGGCATCATTTTCTTTGCACACAGTGCGCCGCTGGTGATGGAGGGAACCATTATCTTTAAGATCATTGAGCAGCTGCATGAATGATCCTGCGGAAAAAATGTCTGGATTGCACGAAAAATGCCGAAAATAACAAGAAAAGTTTGGGAAAATATGAGAAAACAAAATTAGGGATTCACAGAATGGGAAGGATGTGCTATAATACCACTTGTGACTGACAGATTGTGAGATCTGCAGAGTGACATGGGGGTATAGCTCAGTTGGGAGAGCGCTTGAATGGCATTCAAGAGGTCATGGGTTCGAATCCCACTATCTCCATTTATGATAAGCCGTCCGTTGGGACGGCTTTTTTCTTCCGCTGGAAAGTTTGTCCTATGGAAGAAAATTTCTTTGGGGTATTCCGAGCTGAAACCTGTCGGCATCCAAAGAACCAACCTGTGAGCCAATGTCAGTTCATATAGGAAAGGGATATTCAGCCTTGGAACGAGGGGAGGGCCGCAGCGGGAAAGGGTCTGCGGATGTTGACTTTACAGAGATTTAGAAGTCCTTAAATTTCTGAGTTTTGCGTTGAAATGAAAATTCACACTGTTTGAGCGCAGCGAGTTTGTGAATTTTTGTTTCGTTTTTAGCAAAAATCAGAAATTTTAGGAATTCTTGATCTCGAAACCGGAAACATCCGCAGACCCTTTCCCGCTGCGGCCCTCCCCTTGTTTCAAGGCGTACCTTCTGGAACCCTACCCCACCCCCGTGAAAAGTACCCAAAAGCATGTGTTTACCGTAGAATAGGGATATTTTTATATTTACATTTCTACCCGATTTCTATATAATAAAACCAGTCTGTTTTCTGTCCGGATTTTTCGGAAGTCCGAAATTCGGACATTCATCCAAACAAAATCCTGCAAAGAAGGGAGATATGATGGAGAAAATCACCAGTTTTACGATTAATCACTTAAAATTGCTTCCGGGCATCTATGTATCGAGAAAGGATCAGGCAGGGGATACGGTTGTCACGACCTTTGATATTCGTATGACACGGCCCAATTATGAGCCGGTTCTGAATACTGCTGAGGTGCATACCATTGAGCACCTGGGCGCCACGTATCTGCGGAACCGGGAGGATATGTCCGGCCAGGTTCTGTATTTCGGCCCGATGGGCTGTCGGACCGGGTTTTACCTGCTGCTGACTGGAGATTATCAATCCAGGGATATTGTTCCGCTGATGGTGGATATGTTTACATTTATCCGTGATTTTGACGGGGAGGTACCGGGGGCTGCAGCGCGGGATTGCGGCAATTATCTGGATATGAACCTGCCCATGGCCCGGTATGTGGCCGGGAGATTTTTGGAGGAGACCCTGCTGGATATCGATGAGACAAGACTGAATTATCCAAAAGACTGACAGGATTTTGGAAGAGGCAAGGAATGAAGGAGAGAAGACCACAATGCATGATGATGTCTATCAGATGTATCTGGAAGAGGTGAAGAGAATTCCGATCTGCACTCCGGAGGAAGAACAAGGGCTTCCCGGGCTGGCGAGAGCCGGAGACCAGGCAGCAAGGCAACGGCTGCTGGAGGGAATGCTGTATTATGTGATAGAGCTGGCAGGAGAATACAAAAACAGTGGCCTGGCAATGGGCGATTTGGTGCAGGAAGCGAACCTGGCACTGCTGCTTGCCTTGGACGAAGACAGGGGAGGGGCATTTCGGGAGCAGGTACGGATTCTGGCTGACGGGCGGATCCAGGAGGCGCTTCGGTTACAGAAGCAGGAAAAGCAGGCAGAAGAAGAGATTGCTGCCCGGGTCAATGTGCTGAAAGACATCTCCAAAATGATGGCGGATGAGCTGGGACGGGAAGCTACCGTAGAGGAGCTGGCAGAGAAAATGAAAATGAGTGTCGAAGAAATCAAGGAGATTATGAAGGTGACTCTGGATGCAATGAGTGTGGAACCGAGCATAGGCTTCTGATTGAGAAAGGGAGGAAAAGAAGGTGGAGTTTTCCTATAAGTTTGGTTTTATCGGCGCCGGGAATATGGGATTTGCCATTATGAAGGGTCTGTGTCAGAGCTTTGCCCCGGAACAGATCACTTTTTATGAGAGGAATGCACAGCGGGCAGAGGATGTGTCGGCACGCACCGGAATTGCCGCAGCAGAAAGCGGCATTGCCTGTGCCTTGGCTTCGGAAGTAGTCATTCTGGCAGTAAAACCGCAGCAGCTGGCGAATGTTGTGCCGCAGATCCGGGAAGGGATTTCCGGACAGCAGATTCTGATTTCGATTGCGCCGGGAGTATCGGTGAGTGAGCTGAAAGAGTGGTTCGGATCGGACTGCAGGGTGGTACGTGCCATGCCCAATACTCCGGCGCTGGTGGGAGAGGGGATGACCGGGGTTTGTTATGATGAAAAGCTCTTTTCAAAAGCCGAACAGGACATGATTCAAAGCTTTTTCGAGTCCTTCGGGCGAATGGCTTTCGTGGAGGAAAAACTGATCGATGCCGTGGTATGCGTCAGCGGCAGTTCCCCGGCCTATGTCTATCTGTTTATGGAGGCGCTGGCAGACAGCGGAGTGAGATATGGCTTGCCCAGGGATATGGCCTATGAGATGGCGGCTCAGGCAGTCCTGGGAAGCGCCAGGATGCTTTTGGAGACAGGGGAGCATCCGGGATTGCTGAAGGATCGGGTCTGTTCACCGGGAGGAACTACGATTGCGGCAGTAGCTGCTCTGGAAGAGTACGGGCTGCGCAATGCGGTGATGAAAGCATGTGATGCCTGCTATCAGAAGTGCGGGAATATCCGATAGCGAAGGGGGAAGCTGCCCAAAAAAGGTAACCGGGCAAAAGCAGAGAGAAAGGAAGACAGGAAAGAGCAATGGAAAAGACGGAAATCAACGGACAAAAAAATAAAAAAGCAGTGGATCCGGTGATTCGCATGGATCGACAGCTCAAATATACAGGGGCAATTTTAAAAATTTACGAGGACACAGTGATTGCTAACGGACATGAAGCCCACTGGGATTTCATTCATCATGACGGTGCGGCGGCAGTTGTGCCGGTTACGGATGACGGGAAGCTTTTGATGGTACGTCAATTCCGCAATGCACTGAACCGCGAGACGCTGGAGATTCCAGCCGGAAAGCTGGATGATCCCAATGAGCCGAAGATCGAGTGCGCTTACCGGGAGCTGGAAGAGGAGACCGGATATCGCTGTGAGAAGCTGGAATATCTGATGAGCATGAATACTACCGTGGCATTTTGCGACGAGGCGATTGATATCTTTGTGGCACGGAATCTGATCCCTTCCCATCAGCATCTGGACGAGGATGAAGTGATCTTTGTGGAGGAGTGGGACATAGCTGATCTGGAGGAGCTGATCTATTCCGGCAAGATGACGGATGCCAAGACCGTGGCGGCGATTCTGGCCTATGCCCGCAAATACAAAAACGACTGACCATATCAGGACGGGATTCTGTCAGTACAATAGTCATATCTGCCCCGGATTTTGCGTAAACTAGAAGAAAACGGTGACCGGGCATGAGAAGAAGAAATCAGGGGATTTACCTGTTGTTTTGGATTGGCACAGGCATGCTTTTGGCGACGGTTCTTGCGAACCGGGTATTTGCCTCAGGACTGGTGGATTATCGGATTCTGTATCAGTATCTGCAGCAGGGCTGGCAGAATATGATTGCGAAAGACTGGAAATGCATTATGAGGATACTTCTGATCCGTTTCGTACAGACTCTGGCTGTTGAGCTTTTGTGCAGGAATCGTCTTCATCGCATGCTGGTACCGCTGATTCTGATCTGGGCAGGGGTCTCTGTCGGCTTTTCGATGGTGCTGATGACCTGGTATCAGGGGATGTTCGGACTGGTTGTTTTTCTGGTTTCTAATTTTCCCCATCAGCTTTTCTACGGCACAGCCTGGGGGATCCTGATCTTTAAATGCCTGTCCGGCTACGAGGCCCGAAAACACCGCTTTTGGGGAGCAGTAGCCGCACTTTTATTGTTCGGCGTTTTGATGGAAGTGCATGTGAATGCTATATTTCTTTCCTGGCTCTTTTAGCTGACCGGGAAAATACTATTGGATTTTGACTGGAAATGGGATATAATGGTACAATATGATTCAAAAAAGGGGGGACAGGGGTAATGCAGGCGGCGATCGAGGAATTTACAGATTATCTGGAGAATATTAAAAAGGCATCCAGAAATACGATTCTTTCTTATCGACGGGATCTGCTGCAGCTTGCCGCTTATCTGGAGAGCCAGGGGATTACAGAGCCGGCAAGGGTGACCCGGACGAGCCTGAACTCCTTTATTCTTCATCTGGAGAATGAAGGGAAGGCGGCATCGAGCATATCCCGAATGACAGCTTCCATCAAAGCATTCTTTCATCATGAGGTCAGCAGACAGAAGCTGCGCCGGGATCCGTCAGAGGCGTTAAAGCCGCCGAAAATCGAGAAAAAACCACCAATGATTCTGACGGTGGAGGAGGTAGAGCGTTTTTTGCACCAGCCGGACGGAGGAACTCCCAAGGAGCTTCGGGATAAGGCTATGCTGGAGCTTTTATATGCGACAGGAATCCGGGTTTCGGAGCTGGTGAGTCTTCAGATTTCTGATGTGAATCTGCAGGTAGGATTTATTATCTGCCGGGACGGGCAGAAGGAACGGGTGATCCCGTTTGGGAGGACCGCGGGCCAGGCGCTGCGCGAATATATGAATCAAGCCAGATCTCAGCTGACACGGGACAGCGAAATCCCATGGCTGTTTACGAACTGCAACGGGAAACCGATGTCCAGGCAGGGCTTCTGGAAGCTTGTAAAATACTACGGAGAAAAGGCAGGCATTCAGGCTGATATCACACCCCATTCTCTGCGCCATTCGTTTGCCGTACACCTGATCCGCGGCGGAGCGGATCTGCAGGTGGTAAAGGCAATGCTCGGCCATGCGGATCTGGCAACCACCCAGATGTATATCAATTACATGCAAAAGGACGCCATGCGTCTGGTACAATAGATCATTGTTGTAAAGGGAAAGGAACCCCGGATAATATGGGAAAATCATTATACATTGCCGAGAAGCCCAGTGTGGCGCAGCAGTTTGCGGCGGCATTGAAGCTTTCCGGCAGACGCTCGGACGGCTATATAGAGTCAGACACTGCGATCGTGACCTGGTGTGTGGGGCATCTGGTTACGATGAGCTATCCGGAGGCCTATGATCCGAAGTATAAAAGATGGAGTCTGCAGACCCTTCCCTTTTTGCCGAAAGAATTTAAATATCAGGTGATTGAGGGAGTTGCCAAGCAGTTTAAGATTGTCCGGGAACTGCTGAACCGGCAGGATGTGGAGACAATTTATATCTGTACGGACTCCGGACGGGAGGGAGAATATATCTATCGTCTGGTGGATCAGATGGCAGGCGTAAAAGGAAAAACGCGAAAGAGAGTGTGGATTGATTCCCAGACCGAGGAGGAGATTCTGCGCGGCATTCAGAGTGCAAAGGACTGGGCAGATTATGACAATCTGGCGGCATCTGCGTATCTGCGGGCCAAGGAGGACTATCTGATGGGAATCAATTTTTCCCGTCTTCTGACACTCAAATACGGGCCGGTGATTTCCGGATATATGAAGACCGAACGCACCGTGCTTTCGGTGGGCCGGGTGATGACATGTGTGTTGGGCATGGCAGTGAGAAGAGAGCGGGAGATCCGTGAATTTGTCAAAACACCCTTTTACCGGGTGATTGGTGACTTTGAGGCAGGCGGCATGCATTTTGACGGGGAATGGAGGAGTGCAGAGGGCTCCCGTTATTTTCAGTCTCCGGTTCTTTACAAGGAGAATGGATTTCGTGAGCGAAAGACAGCGGAAGCCTTGATCCATGAGCTGCAGCAGAAGGAACCGCTGATGGCAGTTCTGCAGAAGGTGGAAAAGAAAAAAGAGACGAAAAACCCGCCGCTTCTTTATAACCTGGCTGAGCTTCAGAACGACTGTTCCCGGATTTTTAAGATCAGCCCGGATCAGACTCTTCAGATTGTGCAGGATTTGTATGAAAAAAAGCTGGTTACCTATCCCCGTACGGATGCCCGGGTGTTATCCACGGCGGTAGCGAAGGAGATCCATAAGAATATCGGCGGCCTGCGCAGTTATGAGCCGGTGAGGGTCTTTGCAGAGGAGATTCTCACTCAGGGATCCTTTCGGGGGATAGCAAAGACACGCTATGTCAACGATAAGCAGATTACGGATCACTATGCGATTATCCCGACCGGGCAGGGCTTCGGTGCGCTTAAGAGTCTGGCGCCGCTGACACTTAAGGTTTTTGAACGGATTGCAAGACGTTTCTTAAGCATTTTTTATCCGGCTGCCATTTACCAGAGATATTCTCTGGAACTGGTGGCAGATCGGGAGCATTTCTTTGCCGGATTTCGGGTGTTGAAGGAAAACGGATATCGGAAAGTGGCGGAGGCAGAGGCTTCTCAAAAGAAAAGGGAAGAACCGGAGAAAGAGGATTCCGAGCTGAATCAGAAGGAACAGGAAAATCCGGCTTTTATTGCCATGCTGGAGACTTTGAAAAAAGGTATGAATTTGCCGGTTGCCGGACTGACGATCAAGGAGGGGGAGACCTCTCCGCCGAAGCGCTATTCTTCCGGCTCCATGATTCTGGCAATGGAGAATGCCGGGCAGTTGATCGAGGATGAGGAGCTGCGGGCACAGATCAAGGGAAGCGGGATCGGCACCAGTGCGACGCGGGCAGAGATTCTGAAAAAACTGGTCAGCATTCAATATCTGGCATTGAACGGCAAAACACAGATCATTACGCCGACTCTGTTGGGAGAGTTGATCTATGAGGTGGTGAATGCCTCGATCCGCCAGCTTTTGAATCCGGAACTGACAGCCAGCTGGGAGAAAGGATTGACCTATGTGGCGGAAGGGACGATCACACCAGAGGAGTACATGCAGAAGCTGGAGAGCTTTGTGGCAGGGCGGACCTATGGGGTATTGAAGCTGAATAATCAGTATCAGCTTCGGGAATATTTCGAGAATTTGGGCAGAAATTATCAGAAGCGGACGACCTCCGGAAAGTAAAGGAAAAGGAGATTATAATTATGAAAAAGAATGAAACCCGGATCACAGAGCTGTATAATCTGGAGCATACGATGGCAAAGGAACTGATGGAAGAATTTGAATATCCCTGGGAGGTGCTTCCGAATATCGGAGATTATGTCAGAAAGCTGGGGGAGTCTCTGCCAAAAAGCGAGTATGACCATCCGATGGAAGGAATCTGGATTCACAAGACTGCCCGGGTAGCACCGACGGCAGGGATTATCGGGCCGGTGATCATCGGGCCGGCAGCAGAGATCCGCCATTGTGCCTTTATCCGCGGGAAGGTGATCATCGGAGCCAATGCAGTGGTGGGCAATTCCACGGAGCTTAAGAATGTCATCTTGTTTGATTCTGTGCAGGTTCCGCACTATAATTATGTGGGGGATTCTATTCTTGGCTATCAGGCACATATGGGAGCAGGCTCAATTACCTCGAACGTAAAGTCCGATAAGCAGCTGGTAAAAGTTCACTGTGAGGACGGAGACATAGAGACCGGCATGAAAAAATTCGGCGCCATGATCGGAGATCAGGTGGAGGTGGGATGCGGTTCTGTACTGAATCCGGGAACCGTGATCGGCAGGCATACCAATATTTATCCTCTGTCCAGTGTGCGCCGATGTGTGGACGCTGATTCCATCTATAAAAATCAGGGTGAGATCGCCAAAAAGCAGTGATCTCGCCAATAATAAAGAATCCTGCTTTGCAGGATTCTCCGTCTGATACAAAAAAGTCCCTGCCTTCCCAGGTATCTTCGGAAAGACAGGGACTTTCGTATGAATGATCTAACGGGTTCCGAAAATCCGGTCTCCCGCGTCGCCAAGTCCGGGACAGATATAGGCGTCCTTGTTGAGGCAGCGGTCCAGATGTCCGATATAGAGCTGAATGTCCGGATGAGCCTCCTGCAGACGTCTGACACCCTCCGGTGCGGCAATGATGGACATGAATTTGATATGCCGTCCGCCGTGCCGCTTGATAAAATCAACAGCAGCAACTGCAGAACCGCCGGTAGCCAGCATAGGATCCGTGACAACAATGGTTCTCAGTTCAATCGGAGTCGGCAGCTTGCAGTAATATTCGTGAGGCTCATGAGTCTCTTCATCCCGATACAATCCGATATGGCCGACCTTGGCGCTGGGAACCAAGGCAAGAATCCCGTTGACCATGCCTAAACCGGCACGGAGAATCGGAACTACAGCCAGCTTCTTACCAGAGATCATAGGAGTCATGCAGGTCTCGATCGGGGTATCCACCCTGACGTCTTCAGTCGGAAGATCGCGCAGAGCCTCATATCCCATCAGCATAGCAATCTCTTCAATGAGAGAGCGGAATTCATTGGTACCCGTGCGCTTGTCGCGGAGAATGGAAATCTTGTGCTGAATGAGCGGATGACTGATAATCGTTACATTTTCCATAAGTATTATCCTTTCTTGAATGGATGACAGCTGTACCTGACAGCTGTCTTTTGTGTAGAAGCATTCCCTCATTTTATTATACATACAAGAAGGAAAAATGTCATCTGTTTTCTGGGACTTACTTGGAATCCGGTGCAAACATCACAATGGCGTAATCTCCCAGTGCATGCGGAACCGGAATGGAGAAATAGATTACCCCCTGATCCTCATAACTGAAGGATTCAGGGAAGGTGCCATCCAGGGGAAAGTCTGCGTTCGTGAACATCTGAGTGTAGGCTTCAAGGCTGGTGTCATTCTTGACATCCATCAGCTGAACTCTTCGGGCATCGTCCGCCTGATAAAAGGTGCAGTCTCCGGAAAGCACGTAACCAGCCATGGTATAGGGATCCGCGAAACGGTCAAAGCCAATGTCGGATACATTGCCCACGTCTACGGTGTTGCTGTACATGACATTGGTCGGATGAGCGGCGTCTTTGGGCGTGAAGGTTCCGGTATATACGGCTGTGATACGGTTACGGTCAGCGGAAAGCACCTGACAGGAGACAGACAGCGAATCTTCGGCTTCCTGAATCTCCCAGGCATCCAGGACAGAGAGGGCATTCTTTTTTAACAGGGCGTCCAGGGCAGCGGTTTTTTCGGCATCCGGCAGATTCGTGACGCTCGGATAGGCGATGGAAACCTTACCGGAAGAATAGGTGTTCATCCTGGTGGAAATATTCTGAGAACTTCCGGCAGAAGTCAGGCTTTCTGCGGTTGAGGCCGGTTCGGTCTCTGCAGTTGCCGAAGAGGACGGTGCGGCCGTGGAAGCTGCCATTGTCTCGGCGGCCGTGGAATGTGTGCTGCTTAAGTCAATCTTCTCCGGGGACTTTTTGCAGCCGGTGATCAGCAGAGCGCTCAGAAGAGCCAGAAAGCCAAGAGCAATCCCTTTATGAGAGCAAATGTGATTGAGCTTCATCATCTGTGTTTCCTCCTTTGTCTGTTGAGTGAAATAAAAGATAAGTTTGGCCTTATGATTGACGGATTCCTGCTTAAAAGAAAAGCCCTGAAATCTCTGCACAACAAGAGATTCAGGACTTTGCCCCTGCCAAGGATGCCGGCAGCCGGACTCGAACCGGCACGAGGTTGCCCCCGTCAGATTTTGAGTCTGATGCGTCTGCCATTCCGCCACGCCGGCCTGCTTATGCAACGAAAGTATTGTAGCACAAGCGGGAGAATTTGGCAAGCGTTTTTTGCTGAAAATTAAGAAAGCGAGGTAACAGTTCAAGGGTTATTTTTCCAGAGCGTATCTTTCGGACCCCCACCCCATGAACCAATGTCAGTCAGTTAAGCGTTTCTGAAAGGTACGCCAAGGAAACGGGAGAGAGGCCACCAGAAATGATCTGCGGATTTTTCCGGTTTCGAGATCAAGAATTCCTAAAATCCCTGATTTTTGCTAAGAACAAAACGGAAATCCACAAACTCGCTTCGCTCAGACAGTGTGGATTTCCGTTTCAACGCAAAATTCAGAGATTTAAGGACTTCTAAATCTCTGCAAAGTCAAAATCCGCAGATCATTTCTGGTGGCCTCTCTCCCGTTTCCTTGGCTGCATTTTCGTTTTCTTAATTTATTGACATTGCCTATGGACAGTAACAAACGCGGTCAAAACAGCCGGTGAAATCTTTCCATCGCCTCTTTGGTATTTTCATGGCTGCCAAAGGCTGTCAGGCGGAAGTAGTTGCGGCCGTTTTCTCCGAAACCGGCGCCGGGGGTGCCGACGATCTGGGCGTTGGTTAACAGATAGTCAAAGAACTCCCAGGATTCCATTCCCTGCGGACATTCAAACCAGATATAGGGGGAGTGAATTCCACCGAAGAAGCGGATTTTCTTATGGTTCAGCGTATCGGCAATCATGCGGGCATTCTGCTGATAGTAGCGGATGTTCTCCTGACATTGCCGGATGCCTTCGGGGGAGAAGACGGCTTCTGCGCCTTTCTGGATGATGTAGGAGGTTCCGTTGAACTTGGTTGACTGGCGGCGGTTCCACATGGCATGGAGGGACATCTCCCTGCCGTCTCTGGCTTTAAATACCAGCTCTCTGGGGACAACCGTATAGCCGCAGCGAGTGCCGGTAAAGCCGGCAGTCTTGGAAAGGGAGCAAAACTCGATGGCACAGCGTCTGGCGCCTTCAATGGCATAGATGCTCCGCGGAAGTCCAGGGTCGCTGATAAAGGCCTCATAGGCAGAGTCAAACAGGATTACCGCTTCATTCTCCAGAGCATAGTTTACCCATTCTTCCAGCTGACCGCGATTGTAAACCGCACCGGTGGGATTGTTGGGAGAGCACAGGTAAATGATGTCGGCAGCAATGCTTCTGTCTGGCATGGGCAGGAATTGGTTGTCTGCATTGCCGGACAGATAAGTGACCGTTTTGCCGTTCATCACATTGGAGTCCACATATACCGGATAGACAGGATCCGGGATCAGGATCGTGTTGTCAGCGGCAAAAAGTTCGGAGATATTGCCGGTATCGCTTTTGGCGCCGTCGGAGATAAAAATATCGGCAGGATCTACAGTGATTCCATTGCGGGCATAATATTCGCTGATGGCGTTGCGGAGAAACTCATAGCCCTGTTCGGGACCATATCCCCGAAAGGTATCGGAGGAGGCCATGGCATCCACTCCGGCATGAAGCCCCTGAATCGCCAGGCTTCCTAAAGGAAGGGTGACATCTCCGATTCCCAGACGGATGATCTTTTGGTCCGGATGGGCCTGGGAATAGGCAGCAACGCGATGTGCGATTTCGGAAAACAGATAGCTTTCTTTCAGATTCTGGTAATTTTCATTTAACTTTGGCATGGGGGATTCCTTTCTTTTGCTTGGATTTTAATGATTTGGGATTTTCCTAAAGGTTGATTTTAGCAGAGAATGGAAAGGCCGTCAAGAAAATTGGTGCCCGGAACTCCTTGAACATGAGAAGAAATCTGTGTATAATGGAGAATAGTTATCATTCGGATGAGGTGAGAGAAATGCTGACCTGCAAAGAAGCAGAGAAGATGGTTATGCCATATATCGACGAGATGCTGGGAGAAGAGGAGCTGGACGAATTCCTGGAACATATGGAAAGCTGTGAATCCTGTCGGGAGGAGCTGGAGATCTATTACACGGTTTCGGTAGGACTCCGGCAGCTGGACTCCGGCACCGGAGTTTTTGATATTACGGGGGCTCTGGAAGAGAGTATGGATCTGGCATGGCTGAAGGTCCGGGCGGCAAGACTGCGCCGGATAGCCTGTTATGCGGTGGGCACTCTGTGTACAACAGGGGTATTGGTTACCCTGATTTTGCAGCTGCGGATCTGGTGGCAGACAGGATGGAAATGGTAAGGAGAGCAGAATGGAAAAGCTGGTATTGATTGACGGACACAGTATTTTGAACCGGGCTTTTTACGGAGTTCCGGAGCTGACGAATTCGGAGGGACTCCACACCAATGCGGTGTATGGGTTCCTCAATATTATGTTTCGGATTCTGGAGGAGGAGAAGGCGGATCATCTGGCAGTGGCTTTTGACCTGCATGAGCCGACCTTTCGTCATAAAATGTACGCAGAATATAAGGGAACCCGCAAGCCGATGCCGGAAGAGCTTCGGGAACAGGTTCCGCTTATGAAGGATATTCTGGAAGCGATGGAGATACCGGTTCTGACACTGGCCGGATATGAGGCGGATGATATTCTGGGAACCCTGGCAAAGAAGATGGCAGGGGAAGGAAAAGAGGTTTCGGTCGTGTCCGGAGACCGGGATCTTTTGCAGCTGGCCGATGAGCACATTAAGATCCGGATTCCCCGGACCAACAGAAATGGTACAGAAGTAAAGGATTATTATCCGGAGGATGTAAAGCGGGAATATCAGGTGACGCCGCAGGAGTTTATTGATGTCAAAGCTCTGATGGGAGATTCCTCAGATAATATTCCGGGGGTTCCTTCTATCGGAGAAAAGACAGCTACCAGCCTGATCGTGACATATGGGAATATTGAGAATGCCTATGCCCATCTTGAGGAGATCCGTCCGCCGCGGGCAAAGAAGGCTCTGACAGAGCATTATGATATGGCAGTGATGAGCAAGGAGCTGGCAACCATCTGCCTGGACTGTCCGATCGACTTTTCTTATGAGGATGCAAAGCTGGAAAATCTGTATACGCCGGCTGCCTATCAGTATATGAAGCGTCTGGGCTTTCGTTCGATTCTGTCCCGGTTTGATACCCGGAAGATGGGAAGCTGTGCGGCCGAGGAGCATTTCTGGCTCATCGAAGAGTATGATGGGGCGGAGCAGCTTTTTGTGAGAGCGTCAGAGGCAGAACGGGTGGGGTTTCAGTTGATTTCGGGCCTAAGCGGAGTGGAAGGCCTGGGAATCTGTTTCGGGGAAGAGGACTGTTATGCCATACCGGTATCCGGATTGGTGACAGAGGCCTATCTCTGCAGCAAACTGAAAGAACTCATCCAAAAGCTTGACGGACAAAAGCAGAAAGCGTCCCCCTATGTGGCGGCTGTATTGGATCTGAAGTCCCAGCTTGAATATCTGAAGCTGGATAACGGCTCTCCGGTCATGGATGCCAGGGTTGCCGCGTATCTCCTCAATCCGTTAAAGGATACCTATGATTATGACGATATTGCCAGGGATTATCTGGATCTGACAGTGCCCTCAAGAACCGATCTGCTGGGGAAGGAAAAACTGGGGATGGCATTGAAGTGCGGGGAGGAAAACGCAGTTTCCTGTGCCTGCTATCTGGGTTATATTGCCTGGAAGTCCATGCCGGCGCTGGAGATTAAGCTTCGGGAACAGGGGCTTTTCGATCTGTTTGTGACGATGGAAATGCCGCTGATCTATAGTCTGCACCATATGGAAACAGCAGGAATCCGGGTGGATAAGGAACAGCTGAAAAAATATGGAGAACAGCTCAAGGTGAAGATTGATAAGGTGGAGAAGGAGATCTATGAACTGGCAGGAGAGCAGTTTAATATCAATTCGCCCAAGCAGCTGGGAGAGGTATTGTTTGATCATTTGAAGCTGCCGCATGGAAAGAAAACCCGAACCGGTTATTCCACGGCTGCGGAGGTTCTGGAAAAGCTGGCTCCTGACTATCCGCTGGTCGGGAAGATCCTTGATTACCGGCAGCTGGCCAAGCTCAATTCCACTTATGCGGAGGGGCTGGCTGTCTACATCGGTGAGGACGGACGGATTCACGGCAAATTCAACCAGACGATCACGGCTACCGGAAGAATCAGCAGTACGGAACCGAATCTTCAGAACATTCCGGTTCGCATGGATCTGGGAAGGGAGATCCGCAAGGTATTCGTTCCGGCAGAGGGATGTGTGTTTGTAGATGCCGATTACTCTCAGATTGAGCTGCGGATCCTGGCGCATATGTCAGAAGATGCCCGCCTGATCCGTGCCTACGGAGAGGCGCAGGATATTCATGCAATTACCGCCTCCGAAGTTTTTCATACACCGTTAGACCAGGTGACACCGCTGCAGAGGCGCAATGCAAAGGCAGTGAATTTTGGTATTGTTTACGGGATCAGTGCCTTTGGGCTGAGTGAGGATTTAAGCATCTCCCGGCAGGAAGCGCTGGAGTATATCCATAAATATTTTGAGACTTATCCGGGGATTAAGACATTTCTGGATAAGCAAGTGGAGGACGGAAAGGAGAAGGGCTATGTCACAACGATGTTCGGCAGGAGACGCCCCATTCCGGAGCTGAAATCTGCGAATTATATGCAGCGTTCCTTCGGAGAGCGGGTTGCCATGAATTCGCCCATACAGGGGTCGGCAGCAGATATCATGAAGCTGGCGATGATTGCCGTGGACCGGGAGCTGCAAAAACAGGGCCTGCAATCCCGGATTGTCCTGCAGATCCATGACGAGCTTCTGGTGGAAGCACCCAGGCAGGAGGCCGGGAAGGTAGTGCAGATTCTGGAAGACTGCATGAAGCATGCGGCGGATCTGCGGGTGGCACTGGAGGTGGAGGCCCATCAGGGAGAAAGCTGGTTTGATACCAAAGAGGAATCCGGACGGCAGGTGGTCACGGAATGCCCGAATGAAGCAGGAGAAGCGGATATTGCCGGATATCAGACCAGAGAAGAGCCAGAAGAGAAGACTGGGGTTTTGGAGTTTACGATCCGCAGGGCAGAATCCGGGGATGTGGATGCCATTGCGGGAATTATGGATATTGTGCGGGAGAATATGGAGCAGCCGGAATGGTTTGCGGCAGATGGCCGTTCCTGGATCGAAAGCCATATCCGGGAGCAGGGCTTTACCATGGTGGCCGAAACGAAGGCCCGGCCGGCAGAGATCGCGGCATTCTTTATTGTTGCATTTCCGGAAGCAGGCGAGAACAACCTGGGACGGGAGCTGCAGCTTTTGGAGAATCAGCTCTTGCTGACTGCACACATGGATTCGGCAGCGGTGCTTCCCCAATATCGCGGTCATCATCTGCAGGGAAGGCTTCTGGAGGCAGCAGAACAGGAGCTTTGCCATTATCCCCATCAGTACCTGTTTGCGACCGTGCACCCAGAGAATCATGCCAGCCTGAATACGATGCTGCGCCATGATTATGTGATCATTGCCACAAAGGAAAAATATCATGGACGGCTGCGCCATATTCTGTACAAAAAGAAGGAGACACAAAAGGCAAAGCCCAATATTCTGGTCAGTGCCTGCCTGCTGGGCATGCACTGTCGCTATGACGGCAGCGGAGTCACAGAAAAATGGGTGAAGGATTTGATGGCTCAGGCCAATCTGATTCCTGTATGTCCGGAAATCCTCGGAGGACTGGCGACTCCTCGGGAACCGGCAGAGCAAAGCGGCGGCAGAGTCATCACCAAATGTGGGGAGGACGTTACGGCGCCCTATCAGAAGGGAGCCGCGGAAGCGCTGGCTCTGGCGCAGCTTTTCGGATGTCGTTTGGCGATATTGAAGGAACGCAGTCCCTCCTGCGGCAGCGGTATGGTATATGACGGCACGCATTCGGGTACGCTTACAGAAGGAGACGGAGTGACAGCGAAGCTGTTTAAGGCCAATAATATCCAAATATTCGGAGAGAGTGAAGAAAAGAAAATAAAAGATATGGTAGATGATCTCAATAAATTGTGATATACTGATTGCGCTGATACGCAGGCAGGCCTTCAGATTCCCTGAGTGGCTGATGATGGCCAGCGTGTGATTATTTTGTTTCAAAAACGCTTCGCTTAAGATGCGCACTTTTTTATTTAAAAGAGAAAGAAGGATGATTCATATGAACAATCAACCGTCAGAAGAGATTCGGAATCCGGAGCTGGTTGAGGCTATGCGCGCCATGCTTCGGCATGACAATGAAAAGACACGCGGACACATGGCGGAAGTCCTGATGAATGCCCGTCTGCTGTCACCGATTCAGCAGCAGACCGTGCTGACGGAGAAGGAGGGACCTTCTACCAGAATCAAGTTTGAGGATATCCAGAATACCGAGGGAGACAAATACTATCTTGCATTTACGGATATGAACGAATATGCCAAGTGGAATGAGGATGAGAGTCATAACCGGGCTCTGATCATGACTATGGAGGATTTTGGCAATATCCTGATCCGTAATATCAATGATCTGAAAGGCTTTGTGATCAATCCCTATGGAGAGAATGTCAGCATTTCCAAGAGTCTGCTGCTTTCCCTGCTGAAGCAGAGAGAGGCGAGACAGCATGCATCCCTGGAGAATTAGGCCGGACAGGATTGGGCACAGGGACGGCCAGGTGCTGGTAATCGGTATTACCGGCGGCGTAGGAGCCGGAAAGAGCCGGATTCTGCAGATCTTGAAGGAAGAATATCATGCACAGATCCTGCTTGCCGACGAGGTGGCAGCCGAGCAGGAGGAGCCGGGGAAGGAAGGGTATCGGCTTCTGGTGGAATGCTTTGGTGAGGGGATTCTACAGGCTGACGGGAGGCTGGATCGCGGTGCGTTTGCAGAGCTGATTTTTAAAGATGAAAAAGCGCTTGGACAAGTGAATGCGATCATTCATCCTCTGACCTGGCAGGCGCTTTGTGAGAGAGTGGAAAGGCTTGCCGGACAGGCTGCCGGGGAAGAACTTCTTATCGCTGTGGAGGCAGCCCTGTTTGATGAGCAAAGCCGTGGTCTCTGTGATACATTGTGGTTTGTCGATACTTCTGAGGAAAATCGTATCCGGCGTCTGATGGAGAACCGGGGATATACCCGAAAAAAGTGTCTAAGTATTATTCGCAATCAGCTGTGCCGGGAAGAATTTCTGGCGTTGGCAGATGCGGTGATCGATAATAACGGCACAGTCGCAGAGGTCCGGGAACAGATTGCTTGGCTTCTTTCCCGGGAACGTGGATAGCCTGACAGCAAGATAAGCTTTCCAGAAGGTACGCCTTGGAAAAAGGAGAGGGAAGACGCCGGAAATGGTCTGGTGATTTTCCCTGCAAAGTCAAAATCACCAGACCATTTCCGGCGTCTTCCCTCTCCTTTTTCCAAGGCTGTGTATTCTTTGAGCTAAATTAAATGACATGATGTTGGGGATTGAATTGTTACAAAAAAGAGACAGAAAAGCAGGATAATGTAAATGAGATTAGTGAGCATTGCAAGCGGGAGCAGTGGAAATTGTACCTACATAGGATCAGAGAATACCCATCTTTTGGTGGATGCGGGAATCAGCAACCGGCGGATCGAGCAGGGATTGAATGAGATCGGGGTGAAAGGCAGCGAGCTGAACGGAATTATGATTACCCATGAGCATTCCGATCACATCCGGGGTCTGGGTGTTCTGGCGAGAAAATACGGGATTCCGGTATATGGTACGCGGGAGACTCTGGAAGAGATCGCCGGCAAAAAATGTCTGGGCGAATATCCGAAGGAGCTTTTGACAGAGATCCGGCCGGATCTGGAATTTTCGGTTGGGGATCTGACGCTTCTACCCTTTTCGATCGATCATGACGCGGCCAATCCCGTGGCCTACCGCATCCGGCAGGGACAGAAGAGTGTTGCCGTAGCTACGGATATGGGGCATTTTGATGCCTATGTCATCGATCACCTTCAGGGTCTGGATGCGTTGTTAGTCGAATCGAACCATGATGTGAATATGCTGCAGACGGGGCCTTATCCCTATTATCTGAAATGCCGGATTTTGGGAGATCACGGGCATCTGTCCAATGAAAATGCCGGCCGGCTTTTAAATCATCTGCTGCACGACCGGCTGAAGCACATTTTGCTCGGACATCTGAGCAAGGAGAACAATTATGAAGCGCTGGCTTATGAGACCGTGAAGCTGGAGATTGATCAGGGGGACACTCCTTATCGGGCGTCTGATTTTTCAATTGCGGTAGCCAGGAGGGATGAAATGTCACAGATCCTGTATGTATAGATCGGAAGGAAGAGAGGGGATAACAGGAATGAACAAGGTGATTATCACTGTAGTGGGAAAGGATACCGTGGGAATTATTGCCCGGGTATGTACGTATCTGTCTGAGAAGAATGTGAATGTACTGGATATTTCCCAGACCATTGTACAGGAGTATTTCAATATGATGATGATTGCGGACATTAACCAGGCGACCGTGCCTTTTGAGGAAATCTATACCCGGCTGGAGGCGCTGGGAGAAGAAATCGGTGTGAAGATTCATTGTCAGCGGGAAGAAATTTTCACGAAAATGCACCGGATCTGACAATCGATCCGCAAGATACCACAATCAAAGAAAAAGGTGGGAGACGAAAATGTTAAACCTGTTTGAAGTCATTGAGACCAATAACATGATCGAACATGAGCGGCTGGATGTCCGTACCATCACCATGGGAATCAGTCTTTTGGATTGCTGCGACAGCGATCTGGATACGGTCAACAATAAAATATACGAGAAAATCACCCGGTATGCCCGGGACCTGGTGTCCACCGGGGAAGCAATTGCCAGGGATTTCGGCGTTCCGATCGTGAATAAGAGGATCTCTGTGACCCCCATTTCACTGGTGGGAGGATGTGCCTGCAAAAGCCCGAAGGACTTTGTTGCCATTGCCTGTACCCTGGATCGGGCGGCACATGAGGTGGGAGTGAATTTTATCGGCGGCTATTCGGCGCTGGTGTCGAAAGGGATGACGGATGCAGACAAGAATCTGATCCTCTCGATTCCCCAGGCGATGGCCTGCACAGAACGGGTATGCAGCTCTGTCAATGTCGGTTCCACGAAGACCGGTCTCAATATGGATGCCGTACGCCTGATGGGAGAGATGGTTCTGGATACGGCAAAAGCGACAAAGGATCAGGACTCGCTGGGCTGTGCCAAGCTGGTGGTATTCTGCAATGCACCGGATGACAATCCCTTTATGGCGGGAGCTTTTCACGGTGTGACCGAGGCGGATGCCATTATCAATGTAGGTGTCAGCGGTCCGGGTGTGGTAAAGGTAGCCCTGGAGAAGGCTAGGGGAGAGAATTTTGAAGTACTCTGCGAGACCATCAAGAAGACAGCCTTTAAGATTACCAGGGTCGGACAGCTGGTTGCACAGGAGGCGTCCAGACGACTGGGAGTTCCCTTTGGCATTATCGATCTGTCATTAGCACCTACCCCGGCTGTCGGGGACAGTGTGGCTGAGATCCTGGAGGAGATTGGTCTGGAACGTGTGGGAGCGCCGGGGACCACGGCTGCACTGGCTATGCTCAATGATCAGGTCAAAAAAGGTGGTGTGATGGCTTCTTCCTATGTGGGAGGTTTAAGCGGGGCATTTATTCCGGTCAGCGAGGATCAGGGGATGATCGACGCTGTGACAGAGGGAGCGCTGAGTCTGGAAAAGCTGGAAGCCATGACTTGCGTCTGCTCGGTCGGCCTGGATATGATCGCCATTCCGGGCGACACCACATCATCAACCATTGCCGGCATCATTGCCGACGAAGCCGCCATCGGGATGATCAATCAGAAGACCACGGCAGTCCGTGTGATACCGGTGATCGGGAAAACCGTGGGAGATACCGTGGAGTTCGGCGGGCTTTTGGGGTATGCGCCGGTCATGCCGGTCAATCCCTATTCCTGTGAAAAGTTCGTCAGCCGCGGAGGAAGAATCCCGGCTCCGATCCACAGCTTCAAAAACTGACCTTGCCACAGGGAAGGACAAAAAGAGGAAAGAAATATGGGAAAAGAAACTCTGGAAGCTCTGCTGGATTTTTTTACCAATGAATCTCTGGAGCAGATGATTTTCAGTAATCCGGCGGATAAGGACGGGCTCTTGAGGGTGAGGGTCCGTCCGGTTCTGCTTCGGGGAAAGCTTTTATTTCAGGCAGAGGCATGGAAAGGAAATCAGGCCTTTCACCGCAACCTTTCGGCAGAGGAGCTGAAGGAGTACGGGAAGAACTTGCTAAACGGTCAGTTCCGACAGGCAGAGATTCGTTCCGGGCTGGGAAGCGGTACGGTTCTGGTTGGAAAAAAGGGAACGATGACCGTAAAGAGCCGCCGGAAAATACAGGCTGACCAATCAGCGGCCGCAAAGCCGCAGGACTTGGCGGCCCTTTTGCATAACCGTCAGAAGCAATATGTTCTAGAGGAGGGTATCCCGGTTCCTTTTCTTGTGGATCTGGGGGTAATGACACCGGAGGGAAAGGTGGTTCGCGCCCGCTATGACAAATTTCGTCAGATCAACCGTTTCCTGGAATTTATCGAGGATATTCTGCCCAGGCTCCATAAGGACAGAGAAAATGTCGTGATTGATTTTGGCTGCGGCAAATCTTATCTGACCTTTGCCATGTATCATTATCTTTGTGAGTTGAAGGGCTATCCTGTGCGGGTGATCGGTCTGGACTTGAAAAGAGATGTGATTGAGCGCTGTAAGCTTCTGGCGGAGAAATACGGCTATGAGCATCTGACCTTTCTTTACGGAGATATTGCCGATTATGAGGGAGTGAAACAGGTAGATATGGTAGTAACGCTTCATGCCTGTGATACAGCCACGGACTATGCGCTGGCAAAGGCAGTAAGCTGGGGAGCCAGGGTGATCCTGTCTGTTCCCTGCTGCCAGCATGAGCTGAACCGGCAGATGGACAATGAATTGTTAAGGTCTGTCTTTTGCTACGGTGTGATCCGGGAACGGATGGCCGCACTTTATACGGATGCTCTGCGGGCTCAGCTTCTGGAAAGTGTGGGTTATCGGACTCAGATCCTGGAATTCATCGACATGGAACATACGCCGAAAAACCTCCTGATCCGTGCCGTAAGGGAAGGAAAGCCAAAAGAAAACCAGGAAGAGCTTCGCCGGATCCTGGAGTTTTTAGGGGCAGAACCGACCCTGGCCAGGCTTTTGCGTCCTTTTTCCGGATCTTAAAGAAGGATCACCGACTGGGTATATTCATTTTTCATTCGTACGCCGGTTTTCGAAAAAACGAGGGATTGATACAGATGTGAGGCGTGAAAATCCATATGAAGCATGGCAAGGCCGTCGTCGTCCAGAATTTTGTGGGCGTCGGCGGTTTTGGTGATCAGGGGAAGCGATGTTTTTTGGCGGATCCGGCCAAGCAGCGGACGTGCCTCATGCCGGAAGCCCAGGATGCGGGCATAGCTGACATAATCCCGTTTTTTGCAGCAGGATATCTGTTCGTCCGTAATGCCAAGCAAAAGATGCAGCAGTGCCCTGCTGATGCGGGTGTACGTGTAGCCGCGGGTTTTGAGCTGCCGGATACGTCCGGAGAAGTCCTCCCACTCCAGCAGTTTATGCTGCAGACGCAGTGCCAGATCCGGGGACAGATCCGCATAAGCATCCAGGGGATGCGCTGCCCTGGTTCGGTTCAGATCCATCAGGCGATAGTTGAGCAGTCCGCTCAGGTCCTCCGCAAAGACAGGAACAGGGGAGGGAGACTGGTCAGAATCTCCGTCCCTGTTGTCCTCTCCTCCGGGAAGCTGCAGAAGAGAAAATACCTTCTCGGGAAGCTGTCTGCGCACCATTGCAAAATCATTTTCCCGGATGGCACTGCGAATGGCAGAGGCGGAGGCAAGAACTTCTCCTCCGACAGACGCAGTATCGTGGTAATCCTGCCCCAGACGCTGAATGGTGACCGGCTGAATGCGGCTTGTGCGCCGGATCAGCGCTTTTAAATATTCAATCCCCAGAATGTTATTGGGAGCAAGCAGCAGGGAGCCAAGTTTTTCTGATTCTTCCGGATCACAAAGAAAATGAGCCAGCGCCTGTGCTCTGGCATCCGGAAACGAAAGCCCCTGCTTTAACAGCCCCAGCAGTCTGCTTCGCAATTCTTCCGGTTCCTCCGCCAGCACGGAGGCTACCTGCCAGAGTCTCCTGCAATCTCCCGATTCACTGCCAAAGCCCAGCCAGTCCACAACCCCCAGCCGGTCCAGCAGAGCCACGCCGCAGGCGGCAAAATCCTCTGCACTGCCGGTAGCAAAGCAGACCGGCAGCTCCAATACCAGATCCACCCCGGCAGCCAAAGCCATCCGTGTCCGGGTGTATTTATCATAGACAGCCGGTTCCCCTCTCTGAACAAAGTCCCCGCTCATGACTACAATCACATAATCCGCTCCTGTCCGGGCGCGAAGCTGCCGCAGCTGATAAAGATGGCCGTTGTGGAAGGGATTGTACTCTGCAATAATTCCGACGGTTTTCATGACAAACGATCCTTTCATCCTGAATTGATATTATTATAAAGGGAACCAATTCTTTCGTAAACCCCTAAAAAGAGTATTCCGGGGGTACGCCTTGGAGGAAGGAGCGGGGCCGGGGCGTGGGGCGTCGGATCCGTTTTCCGGTTTCGGGATTAAGAAGGCCTAAGTTTTCTGTATTTTGCTAAAAGCAAAACGAAAATACCCAAACTCGCTGCGCTCAGACAGTGAGTATTTTCGTTTTAACGCAAAATACAGAAAGCTAAGGTCTTCTAAATCCCTGCAAAGTCAAACGGATCCGACGCCCCACGCCCCGGCCCCGCTCCTTCCCCCAAGGCTGATTCTATCTGTTTCTGATTTTTTGAAAACAGATTATTATTACTTTTCATTGGACAATATCATTTGTTTTAGAAAAAGGAATATTCAGCTCTGGAACAAGAGGGGAGACGCAGCCGGAAATGGTCTGCTGCCTTTGACTTTGCAGAGATTTAGAAGTCCTAAAGTTTCTGAGTTTTGCGTTTCGTTCTTAGCAAAAATCGGAAACTATAGGAATTCTTGATCTCGAAACCGGAAAAGTCAGCAGACCATTTCCGGCTGCGTCTCCCCTCTTGTTCCGGAGCGTACCTCCCGGAATCTCACCCATGAAGCGCCCCCATTGTTTGCCAAAAAGTGCAAATTTGTAAAGCGAAGGACTTGAAAATTTTCCTCAAAAACAATAGAATAGAAACAGAATCGTTTTTATGGATCTCGATTCACAAAAACAAAGACAGGAGAGAAATAATATGAAATTCATGGTAGAAACATCCGCACGTCACGTACATTTAAGCCCGGAGGATCTGGTCACTTTGTTTGGAGAAGGATATGAGCTGACCAAGAAGAAGGATCTGTCTCAGCCCGGACAGTATGCCTGTGAGGAGCGTGTGACCATCGTGGGACCGAAGAAGGAGCTGAAAGGGGTATCGGTGCTGGGACCGGTCAGAAAGCAGACTCAGGTAGAGCTTTCCATGACAGATGCCCGTTCGATCGGGATTGCGGCTCCGGTTCGGGAATCCGGTGATTTGACCGGCAGCGGCGCCTGCAAGGTAATCGGGCCGAAGGGTGAGATTGAGATCAGTGAGGGTGTGATCGTCGCCAAGCGCCATATTCATGCGACAGTGGCAGATGCCAAGGCGCTGGGAGTGGAGAACGGCGATATCGTTTCTGTAAAGATTGACAGTGACGGCAGAAGCCTGGTCTTCGGTGATGTGGTAGTACGTGTCAGTGATTCTTACGCACTGGCTATGCACATTGATACGGACGAGTCCAATGCCGCTGCCTGTCCGAGAGATGCCGAGGGCGAGATTGTAAAGTAATCCTGCCAAAATATAAGTGTGAATAAAGGAGAACGGAAACCTATGAAAATTTTAGTGGTTAACTGCGGAAGCTCTTCTCTGAAATATCAGCTGATTGATATGGAGAATGAGAGCGTCATTGCCAAGGGCCTGTGTGAAAGAATCGGAATTGAAGGCTCCAAGCTGACTCATCAGCCGGCTGGTAAGGATAAATATGAGCTGGAGTCTCCGATGCCGGATCATAAGGTGGCGATTCAGCTGGTTATGGATGCCCTGCAGGATAAGGATCATGGCGTGATTGCCAATGTGGACGAGATTTCAGCGATCGGACACCGGGTTCTGCACGGAGGTACCACCTACAGTGAATCGATTGTGGTGGATGAAGATGTCAAGAGAGTCATCCGCGAGTGTTTCGATCTGGGACCGTTGCACAATCCGGCGAACCTGATGGGAATCGAGGCCTGCGAGGCGGCCATGCCGGGCAAGGCCAATGTCGCTGTATGGGATACCGGCTTTGGGATGGCGATGCCGGAGAAGGCATATCTTTATGCGATTCCTCACGAGTATTATGAGAAGTACGGTGTCCGCCGTTATGGCTTCCATGGGACAAGCCATATGTTCGTGTCCGGCGAGGCGATCAAGTTCGGCGGCCTGGATCCGAAGAATGCCAGGGTGATCGTCTGCCATCTGGGCAACGGAGCCAGCATTTCTGCTTCCGTCGGCGGGAAATGTGTAGATACCAGCATGGGCCTGACTCCGTTGGAGGGCCTGATCATGGGAACCAGAAGCGGAGATATTGATCCGGCAGTAGTGCAGTATATCTGTAACAAGGAGAACCGCGATGTCAACGATGTGCTGAATATTCTGAACAAGAAGTCCGGTGTGCTGGGCATGAGCGGAGGCATTTCCAGTGATTTCCGTGATATCGGAGCAGCGAAGGAAGAGGGCAATCATCTGGCAGAGGTGGCTTTGGATGCTTTCATTTACCGTGTTGCCAAGTATATCGGCGCATATACAGCTGCCATGAACGGTGTGGATGCCATTGCTTTTACAGCCGGGGTAGGTGAGAATGACAAGGCAGCCAGAAAGGAGATCTGTAATTATCTGGGATATCTGGGTGTGAAGATTGACGACAAAGCGAATGATGTGAGAGGTAAGAATGCCGTGATTTCAGCCGCAGATTCCAAGGTCAAGGTCATGCTGCTTCCCACCAACGAGGAGCTGGCAATCGCAAGAGAGACCAAGAGACTGACCGAATAAGGAACGAATGCGAGGAAAAAGTTATTTTCCAAGGCGTACCTTCCGGAATCTCACCTCCCATGAAAAGTAACAGGAAAAAGCCCTGGGCGTAAAGAAAAAACACTTGACACCCAGGGGTTTTTCCTGTATGATAGTGCAGGTGGTGTTATGGAAAGCATTGTAAAACAAAGCTTATTGTATGATTTCTATGGAGAATTATTGACAGATCATCAGCGTGCGGTCTATGAGGATGCCGTATTCAATGACATGTCTTTAAGCGAGATTGCCCAGGAGCAGGGAATCAGCAGGCAGGGGGTTCACGATCTGATCAAGCGATGTGACCGGCTTCTTGACGGTTATGAGGAGAAGCTGCAGCTGGTCAGCAAGTTTCAAAAGACCCGGCAGATGGTGGCAGAGATTCGGAAGAAATTGCAGCAGTTTCAGGAAACCAGGGATGAGGAGCTGATCCGTCAGATCGATCAGCTGTCGGTGGAGATCATGGAGCTTTAACAGGCAGGAGGACTGGCTATGGCTTTTGAAAGCTTATCTGATAAATTGCAGAATGTATTCAAGAGTCTGCGCGGCAAGGGACGGTTGACGGAAGCAGATGTGAAGGCGGCTCTGAAGGAAGTAAAGATGGCTCTTCTGGAAGCAGACGTCAGCTTTAAGGTGGTCAAGCAGTTTATCAGCTCGGTACAGGAGCGCGCAGTGGGCGAGGAAGTGCTCGGTTCTTTGCAGCCCGGACAGATGGTGATCAAGATCGTCAATGAAGAGTTGATCCGTCTGATGGGTTCTGATACCACGGAGATTGCCCTCAGGCCGTCCAATGAGATTACCGTGATTATGATGGCCGGTCTTCAGGGAGCAGGAAAGACCACTACTACCGCCAAGATAGCCGGGAAGCTGAAGGCAAAGGGACGTAAGCCGCTTTTAGTAGCCTGTGACGTATACCGTCCGGCGGCGATTCAGCAGCTGCAGATCAATGGGCAGCGGCAGGGAGTGCCGGTATTTTCGATGGGAGAGCATCAGGATCCGGTGAACATTGCCCGGGCGTCTCTTGAGCATGCGGCTAAGAACGGATATAATGTAGTGATTCTGGATACAGCCGGCCGGCTGCATGTGGATGAGGACATGATGCAGGAGCTGGTACGTATTCGGGAAGCTGTTTCGGTGGGGCAGACTTTGCTGGTCGTGGATGCCATGACCGGACAGGATGCGGTGAATGTGGCTTCGATGTTTCAGGAAAAGGTCGGTGTGGATGGTGTGATCCTGACAAAGCTGGATGGCGATACCCGGGGCGGGGCAGCGCTTTCTATCCGTGCAGTGACCGGCAAGCCGATTCTGTATATTGGTATGGGAGAGAAGCTGTCGGATCTGGAACAGTTTTATCCGGATCGCATGGCATCACGGATTCTGGGGATGGGAGATGTCCTGACTCTGATCGAGAAGGCAGAGCTGGAGCTGGATGAAGAAAAGGCCAGGGCGATGAGCCAGAAGCTGCGCAAGGCAGAATTTGACTACAATGATTTTCTCGAACAGATGCAGCAGATCAAGAAGATGGGCGGTCTGGGAGGCATTATGAGCATGCTTCCGGGTATGGGGCAGATCAAGGGCGGTATACCTGAGGCGGATGACTCTGCCATGAACCGGGTGGAGGCCATTATCCTGTCCATGACCAAAGAAGAGAGGGCGAATCCGTCGCTGATGAATCTCTCCCGGAAGCAGAGGATTGCAAAGGGCGCTGGTGTGGATATCAGTGAGGTGAACCGTATTGTCAAGCAGTTTGATCAGATGAAGAAGATGATGAAGCAGCTGCCTGGCATGATGGGGGGCAAGAAAGGCCGCGGCGGTCTGGGCGGCATGTTTGGCAAGATGAAGCTGCCATTTTAGTCCAGATGCTTATGGGCAGATTTTGTCCGATGATAGGGATGACAGTACGGATCTTCCGTATTTGTTGTTATAGAAGTAAGAGAAAACAGGTTAAGGAGGTGAAACGACATGGCAGTTAAGATGAGATTGAGAAGAATGGGTGCAAAAAAGAAACCTTTCTATAGAATCGTTGTTGCAGATTCCAGATCCCCCAGAGATGGCAGATTCATTGAGGAGGTCGGAACCTACGATCCGAATCAGGAGCCGAGCGCAATTAAGTTCGACGAAGAAGCAACGAAGAAATGGTTGGCGACCGGTGCTCAGCCGACAGACCGCGTTGCGAAGCTGTTAAAGACCGCGGGCATTCAGTAATGATGAGGTGATTACTATGAAAGAACTGGTTGAGGTAATTGCGAGAGCATTAGTTGAGAACCCGGATGAAGTGGTGGTAACGGAGACTGAGAAGGACGGCGAAACCGTGATTGAACTCAAGGTAGCGCCTTCGGACATGGGGAAGGTGATTGGCAAGCAGGGGCGTATTGCAAAGGCGATCCGTTCGGTTGTCAAGGCTGCCGCTTCGAAAGAAGACAAAAAGGTTGTTGTGGATATTCAATAGCCCAAAAGGCTGTCGCCCGACCAAGATGAGCGGCAGCCTTTTCCTTTGTTTTTTCATGAAAAAGAGGTAAGCTTATGGAAGATATGCTGCGCGTAGGCGTGATTTCCTCCACCCATGGGGTGCGGGGAGAGGTGAAGGTGTTCCCTACCACAGATGATGTGAGCCGGTTCAAAAAGCTGAAAACCGTTGTTTTGGATATCCGGCCCGAGCCGGTGACGCTCCATATTGAGACGGTAAAGTTCTTCAAAAATATGGCGATTCTGAAGTTTAAAGAATTTAATGATATCAATGAGATTGAGAAATATAAAGGGACCGATCTGCTGATCCGGAGAGAACAGGCGGTGAAGCTGGAACCGAATGAGAATTTTATCGTGGATTTGATCGGACTTTCTGTGGTGACGGACGAAGGAGAGGAATTTGGAACCCTGAAGGATGTACTGAAAACAGGAGCCAATGATGTCTACATCATTCAGGGGAAGGATGGTAAAGAATATCTGTTCCCGGCGATCCAGGAGTGTATTCTGGATGTGAATCTGAAAGAGCAGAAGGTCCTGGTCCATATTATGGACGGACTTCTGGATCTGTAGGAGGAACGGAAATGAACTATCACATTCTGACCTTGTTTCCGGATATGGTTGCCGACGGGCTGAATACCAGTATCATAGGAAGGGCAGCAGACAAGGGACTGCTGTCAATAGAAGCCATTAATATCCGGGATTATACCAAAGAAAAGCATGGGCATGTAGATGACGCACCCTATGGCGGCGGGGCCGGCATGGTCATGCAGGCCTTGCCGGTATGCGAGGCTTATGAAGCTTTGTGCAAACGTCTGGGAAAACGACCGAAAGTTCTCTATATGACTCCGCAGGGAAGAGTGTTTAATCAGACGATTGCCCGCGAGTTAGCCGGCGAGGAGGATCTGGTGTTTCTGTGCGGGCATTATGAAGGAATTGATGAACGGGCGCTGGAGATGATTGTCTCGGATTGTCTGTCCATCGGGGATTATGTGCTGACAGGGGGAGAACTGCCGGCAATGGTGATGATCGATTGTATTTCCCGCCTGATCCCCGGGGTGCTGAGCAATGACAGCTCGGCAGAGATAGAATCTTTTCATGACAATTTGCTGGAGTATCCTCAATATACCCGTCCGGAGATCTATGAGGGAAGAAGGGTTCCTGAGGTGCTTTTATCTGGTCATCACAAAAGGATTGAGCAGTGGCGGCGGGAGCAGTCGATCCGCAGAACCTGGGAGCGGCGGCCGGATTTGCTGGATGGAGCCAATCTGACGGAGAAAGAGATGATTTTTCTGAAAAGCCTGGGCAGTGAGGCGAAAAAAGACTTGCAAATATAAGAAAATTATGTTAATATCAATTGCGTTGTGACTAAGAAAAAGAGATGGTCCTCTGTTGCCCCCAAAGCATTTAAGAACATCAAACATATGAAGGAGGTTCACACAACATGAATGACATTATCAAGAAGATTGAAGATGAGCAGCTGAAGGCGTCCGTGCCGGAATTCCATGTGGGAGATACCGTTCGGGTGTACAACAAGATCAAAGAGGGAAACCGCGAGAGAATTCAGGTATTTGAGGGAACCGTGATCAAGAGACAGAACGGCGGAGCCCGTGAGACCTTTACCGTCCGGAAGAACTCCAACGGAATCGGCGTGGAGAAGACCTGGCCGGTGCATTCTCCGTTTGTGGACAACATTGAAGTGGTACGGAGAGGTAAAGTAAGACGTGCGAAACTGAATTACCTGAGAGACCGCGTAGGAAAAGCTGCGAAGGTCAAAGAGCTGGTAAAGTAAGACTGGTTCCGGCAGGCTGCATAAGCAGCCGATGAACGGGATGAGAGACGGATGAGGGACAATGCAAATTGTCCCTTGCTTTTTATGCACAGGCCCATACAGAGGAATATGCTGCCAAGGCGGTGTGTGAGCTGCGCGGCGAGCAGGGGAACGCCCGCACAGCGCACAGGGGGAATCTTCCCTGGCCTGATGAGAGGATAAAGGGGAACGGATGTTCCGTTTATATAGATGAGGTAGAATCGTGAATTTTTATTATCGAGAAGAGATAAGTCCGATCCGGTCGGTCATGAGCTGGGTTGTGGACATTGTTGTGGTACTTGCCTTTGCCTGGTTCTGTCTGCATGCCTTCGGTGGGCAGATTGTGATAGCCGGACAGTCTATGATGCCGCTTTTGAATCCGGATGACGTGGTTTTGGTGAACCGGCTCAGCTATGATTTCGGAAAGCCGAAGCGCCTGGATGTGGTGGTATTTGAACGCGGTGACAACAAGACGAATGTGAAACGGGTGATCGGGCTCCCCGGAGAAGAGATATTGATTCAGGGAGGCTATGTGTATATCGATGGAGAGAGGCTGGAGGCCGGGGACAATCTGGATCAGGTTTCACTGGCCGGGCTGGCAGAAAGTCCGGTAAGACTTGGGGAAGATGAGTATTTTCTTCTGGGGGACAACCGGGACAGCAGTGAGGATAGTCGTTTTGCTAACGTGGGGAATGTGAAAGAGGAGCAGATCCTGGGAAAAGTCTGGCTGCGCATTTACCCTTTGATGCATATCCGTCTGATTCCTTCCCATTAAAAGACAGGAGGAGAATTGCTTGAACATACAATGGTATCCCGGACATATGACAAAGGCCAGGCGTGCCATGGAGGAGGATATCCGTCTGATTGACCTGATAATCGAATTGGTTGACGCACGAGCTCCCATGGCCAGCCGGAATCCGGATATTGATGAGCTGGGGAAAACAAAAGCCCGCCTGATTCTTCTGAATAAGTCAGATCTGGCAGAGGAAAGGTGGAACCGCGTCTGGACGGAATGGTTTCAGGCAAAAGGATTTTCTGTGATTGAGGTGAATTCCCGCAGCGGAGCCGGACTGAAGAGAATCAATCCAGTAGTGCAAAAGGCCTGCCAGGAAAAGATTGAGAGAGACCGGCGGCGGGGGATTGTGAACCGTCCTATCCGCGCTATGGTTGCAGGAATTCCTAATGTCGGGAAATCGACCTTTATCAATTCCTTTGCTGGAAAAGCCTGTACCAAAACCGGCAACAAACCAGGGGTAACGAAGGGGAAACAATGGATTCGTCTGAACAAATCACTGGAGCTTTTGGATACCCCGGGGATTTTGTGGCCTAAATTTGAAGATCAGCAGGTGGGGCTTTATTTGGCAATGTTGGGTTCGATCAATGATGAGATCTTGAATCAGGAGGAGCTTGCCTTGGAACTGCTGAAGCTGTTTCAGAATCGTTATCCTGAGATTTTGGATACACGATATGGAATTAGTCCGGGACAGGATTCCCCTGTCAGTATTCTGGAAAGGATAGCAGTGGTTCGCGGGTGTCTGCAGAAAGGCGCAGAAAGGGATCTGTTAAAAGCCGCCCGATTACTGATTGACGATTTCCGCAGCGGAAAGCTTGGACGAATTACTTTGGAGATACCGAGTGCATTTTAGAGAGATCTGTCATTCGACACACTCCAAAACAGAGAATGGAGAAAATACAATGAGAAAATTAAGTGGAGAAAAGCTGGCTGCTGAACGGGAGCGGCTGGAGCAGATGCGGGTATACGAGCACGAGTATGCCTCCTTTTCCGCAATATGCGGCATAGATGAGGCCGGAAGAGGACCACTGGCCGGACCGGTGGTGGCCGGAGCAGTGATTTTGCCAACAGATTGTGAGATTTTATACCTGAATGATTCCAAAAAACTGACGGAAAAACGCCGGGAAGCACTGTTTTTGGAGATTAAGGAGAAGGCAGTGGCCTGGAATGTGGGAATTGTGGATGCTGCAGAGATTGATCAGATCAATATTCTGCAGGCAACCTATGAAGCAATGAGAAAGGCCATCACCGGATTGGAGGTGACGCCGGATCTGCTTTTGAATGATGCGGTAGAGATACCAGATGTGCAGATTCCTCAGGTGAAGATTATCAAAGGCGATGCCAAGAGTGTATCCATTGCTGCTGCCAGCATTTTGGCAAAGGTCACCCGGGATCATCTGATGATCGAATACGATCAGAAATATCCAGATTACGGATTTGCCAGACATAAAGGCTACGGAACGGGTGTCCATATTGAGGCAATTCGGGATTACGGACCCTGCCCGCTTCACCGGAAGACTTTCATTCGGAAATTCACTGGCAGGATTGACTGAGAAGACCAATCAGACGGCTGATTTTGGAGAGCAATGGTCCCAAGCGCCAGTGGCGCTTTTTAGGATGGATCGGAACGGTTGACGGACAGGAGGAACGGCCAGCAGGCCGGCAAATTTACAAGGGAGCAGGATTTGAACAAGCGCAATACAGGGAAAAGATATGAGAGCCTGGCTGCAGATTATCTGCAGGGGCAAGGGCTGACGATTATGGAACGGAATTATCAGGACCGGACAGGGGAGATCGACCTGATCGGGCGGGATGGAACCTTTCTGGTCTTTGTGGAGGTAAAATACCGCAGGGATATGAGAAGCGGGGATCCGGCTGAGGCAGTCACACCAAGAAAACAGCAGCATATCCGAAGGACAGCACAATACTATCTATACAGCCACCGGTGTGGGGATGTCCCATGCCGGTTTGACGTAGTAAGTATCTTAGGAGAGGAGATTCGCTGGATTCGGGATGCTTTTTAGCAGGAAGAGAAAGCAGCCAAGGTTTGCAAAAAAGAGGGACAGGATATGAACTGGAAAAGAAAGACAGGAAAAGAGAAACTGGATATCAGAGAAAAGGACAATGTCATCTGGCTGGAATTCCCGGCTCTGGCCGAGACCGGAATGGTTCGTCATGGCTTTTCCACCAGAATGGGGGGTGTCAGCGAAGGAATATTCGCTTCCATGAATTTCACCTTTACCAGAGGAGATAATCCGGATCATGTGATGGAAAACTATCAAAGGATGGCATCGGTTTTGGGGGTGGATGTGAACCGGATGGTATTATCCTGGCAGACCCATACCACGAATGTCCGCAGAGTGACAGGCGAGGATGCCGGAAAGGGACTCTTTCGGGAACGGGACTATCGGGATGTAGATGGTCTGATTACCGATGTGCCGGGACTTACTCTGGTTACCTTTTATGCGGATTGTGTCCCGCTTTATCTTCTGGATCCGGTTCACAGAGCTATCGGGCTTTCTCATTCCGGATGGCGGGGGACGGTAAACCGGATGGGCCAGGTGACTTTGGATGCCATGAAAAAGGCTTATGGGACGAAAGCAGAAGATGTGATTGCCTGCATTGGCCCCAGTATCTGTCAGGATTGTTTCGAAGTTGGCGAAGAGGTGGCGGAGGCTTTTGCAGAGGTGTTGGATCCGAAATATCTGCCGCAGCTGTATTACCGGAAGGATAACGGAAAATATCAGCTTGATCTGTGGCTGGCCAATGAGATTCTCTTTCGGGAGGCAGGAGTGAAACCGGAAAAGATACATATTACCGATATCTGCACGCATTGCAATCCGAAGCTGCTGTTTTCTCACCGAACGACAGGCAATGAACGGGGCAACCTGGCAGCATTTTTGTGCCTGAATGATGAGAAACCGTACAGAAGGGAGGAGATCTGAAATGAAAATTATGGTAATCGGCTACAGCGGGAGCGGGAAATCCACTTTGGCGGAGTATTTGGGTAAAAAATATGAGATTCCAATCCTGCATCTGGATCATATTTTTTGGCTTCCCGGATGGAAATCGCGCTCACGGGAGGAAATGCAGAGAATCGTTGCCCGTTTTCTTAAACATCACAATTCCTGGGTGATTGACGGGAATTATACAAAGACGGAATATGAACATCGGCTTGCACAGGCAGATCGGATCATTTTTCTGAGTTTTAATCGTTTTTCCTGCCTGTATCGGGTGTGGAGGCGTTATCGAAAATATAAAGGACGGACAAGAAAGGATATGGGCCGGGGATGTAAGGAAAAGCTGGATCGAGAATTCATCCGCTGGGTGTTCTGGGAAGGGCGAGATGCCAGACATCAGGCAGAATATCGGGAGGTTCAAAAGAAATACCGAAAAAAAGTTATCATAATCCGGAATCAAAGGCAGCTTGACTGGTTCATGAAAACGGTCTGACCGTTTTCCCTGCCCTGATGCGGCTGTTTGTCGCATCAGGGCAGGAAAGCGTCATGGTTTACACAATCCTTTGAAAATATTCATAGCCATCTGCCTGATATCTCTGTACCAGCTTTTGAATCTTCTCTGTAGAGGAGAGTGCTGCTCCGATAGATACATCATGGTTAAAAGAGTTGATGATTGCAGCTAAATATTTGCTCATATCGGCTTCCAGATACCAATCCTGTTCCAGCAGAGCCTGCGGACGGTAGTTCAGATTGGTGGTAATGACATAGTTAATATAATTCTTATGATAGAATTCGTCAAATTTTTCCAGGCCACCCGTAAACAGACCGAAGGTACAACAGATAATCACCTTTTTCGCTTTTCGTTCCTTCAGCTCTCTGGCCGTATCCAGCATGCTTTCCCCGGAAGCAATCATGTCGTCAATGATCAGCACGGTCTTACCTTCTACCGAGGAGCCCAGGAATTCATGGGCTACGATGGGATTCCTTCCGTCGATGATTCGGGAGTAATCGCGGCGTTTATAGAACATTCCCATATCTACACTCAGATTGTTGGCCAGATATACCGCCCGGTTCATGGCGCCTTCATCCGGGCTGATGACCATCAGATGATCCTTGTCTATTTTCAGGGAACGGTCATGATGAAACAAGGTCTTAATGAACTGATAAGTGGGCATGAAATTGTCAAAGCCGTTTAAAGGAATTGCATTCTGTACCCGTGGATCGTGGGCATCAAAGGTGATAATATTCGAGACTCCCATAGAAATGAGTTCTTTTAATGCCATGGCGCAGTCTAAGGACTCCCGTTTGGTCCGTTTGTGCTGGCGTCCCTCATAGAGAAAGGGCATGATCACATTGACCCGGTGGGCAGTGGCGGCAGAAGCGCCGATGATACGTTTCAGATCCTGGTAATGGTCGTCCGGCGACATGTGATTGGTGTAGCCGCAGACCTTGTAGGGAATGCTGTAATTCGTGACATCAACCATCGCGAAGAGGTCAACCCCGCGGACAGATTCCTGGATTACCGCTTTGGCCTCACCGGTGCCGAAGCGGGGACAAAAACACTGCAGCAGATAGGAATCTACGTTGTAGCCCCGATAATTCAGATCCTTTTGCCGGCGAATCAGTTCTTCCGTATCATTTTTTCGAAATTCTACAATATGGCTGTTAACCTTCTCTGCAAGTGTCCTGCAGCTTTCCAATGCCGCGATCTTCAGCGGAGCAATGGGCAACACATCATTAAATACATACTTGTTTGCCATAGTAAACTCCTTCCCGGGATAATCGTGTTGTAAGATATCTCTGCTTTACTTATATCATTCCGGAAAGCGGACCGTCAATAGCAGGGACTGTATTTTGCGAAAAAAAACAAAACGCCATTCCTTTACAAAGCAGAGGAATGTTGATATGATAAGAAAAGAACGAGAGAGGAACAGCGGTATGAAAAAAGGAAAGCACAAAATCCAGGCAGTGGAGCCGGGATCCATTGCCGAGGAACTGGAATTGGAGGCAGGGGATTTCCTGCTTTCCATCAATGGCAATGAGATTGAAGATATTTTTGATTACGAGTACTATGTAAATAGCGAAAGCATGGTGATGCTGGTGGAGAAGGCTGACGGTGAGCTCTGGGAGCTGGAGATCGAGAATGGGTACGAGGATCCGGGGATTATCTTTGAGAACGGGCTCATGAGTGCATATAAGACCTGCAGTAACCGCTGCATTTTCTGTTTTATTGATCAGATGCCTCCCGGAATGAGGGATACTCTGTATTTTAAGGATGACGATTCCCGGTTATCCTTTCTGCAGGGGAATTATATTACCTTGACTAATATGAAAGACCATGATATTGAGCGGATTATCCGGTTTAAGCTGGCGCCGATCAATATTTCTGTCCACACGACGAATCCCCGTCTGCGCTGTGAGATGCTGCACAACCGTTTTGCCGGGGAGGCGCTCAAAAAGATAGACCGGCTCTATGCGGCACAGATTCCGATGAATGGCCAGATCGTACTTTGCCGGGGAATCAACGACGGGGAAGAACTGGAACGGACGATTCGGGATCTGACAAAATATCTGCCGGTGATGGAAAGCGTGTCTGTGGTTCCGGTCGGACTTTCCCGGTTTCGGGAGGGGCTTTATCCTCTTGAGCCCTTTGATGAAGAATCCGCGAAAGCAGCACTGGAGATTATTGAACGCTGGCAGAGAGAACTCTGGAAGAGCCGGCATACTCACTTTGTCCATGCCAGCGACGAGTTCTATATTCTCGCCGGCCGGCCTCTGCCGAAGAATGAGCGCTATGACAATTATCCGCAGCTGGAGAACGGTGTGGGAATGCTGCGGCTGTTGGATTGCGAGGTGACGGCTGCACTGAAGGAACTGACACGAAAGCGAAAGAGCGCCAAGCAAAGGCAGGATCCGGATAAAATCAAACCGGAGACCTTGTCAATTGCTACCGGAGAGCTTGCCCGTCCTTATCTGAAACAGCAGATTGAGAAGATTACCCGACAGTATCCGCAAAAGCAGGTGCATGTCTATGCCATCCGCAATGATTATTTCGGTGAGAGGATCACGGTGGCCGGTTTGCTTACCGGACAGGATATCATTCGTCAGCTGACGGGGAAGGTTCTGGGAGAACGTCTGCTTCTGCCGGCTTGTATGTTCCGCAGTGGTGAAGAGGTTTTTTTGGACGATGTGACGCGTGAGGAAGTACAAAGTGCTTTACAAGTTCCGGTAAATATTGTAAAATCGGGCGGTCAGGATCTGATTCGTGCCGTTCTTGGCCTGACCGGGGAGCCTGCCAGGATAGCTTCCTGCCAGAGCTATGAACTGAGAGACGCAGGTCCAAACGCAGATTCGGATTGAAGGAGATCAGAATGGAGGAAACATGAGCAAACCAATTGTGGCGATTGTGGGGCGTCCGAATGTAGGGAAATCTACTCTGTTTAATGCACTGGCTGGGGAGACGATTTCTATTGTTAAGGATACGCCGGGAGTGACCAGGGATCGAATCTATGCAGACTGTACCTGGCTGAATATGAATTTTACACTGATCGATACTGGTGGTATCGAGCCGGACAGCAAGGATATCATTCTTTCCCAGATGCGGGAACAGGCACAGATTGCCATTGATACAGCAGATGTGATTCTGTTTCTGGCGGATGTGAGACAGGGGCTGACGGATTCGGATTCCAAGGTTGCGGATATGCTGCGACGTTCGGGCAAGCCGGTAGTCCTGGCTGTCAATAAGGTGGACAGTTTCCAGAAATACGGCAATGATGTCTATGAATTTTATAACCTGGGGATCGGAGATCCGATTGCCGTGTCGGCTGCTTCCCGTCTGGGGATCGGGGATCTATTGGATGCTGTATCCTCCCATTTCCGTGCAGAACAACTGGAGGAGACAGAAGATGAGCGTCCCCGGATAGCGATTGTAGGAAAGCCGAATGTGGGGAAGTCTTCGATTATCAATAAGCTGATCGGAGCAAATCGGGTTATTGTATCCGATATTGCCGGAACCACCCGTGACGCGGTGGATACCGAGGTGGTTCATGATGGAACGGAATATGTGTTTATTGATACGGCCGGCCTGCGGAGAAAGAGCCGAATCAAGGAGGATCTGGAGCGATACAGCATCATCCGCACCGTATCGGCTGTGGAGCGGGCGGATGTAGTGGTTCTGGTGATTGACGCGGCGGAAGGAGTGACGGAGCAGGATGCCAAGATCGCCGGAATCGCCCATGACCGGGGGAAAGGGATTATCGTGGCGGTCAATAAGTGGGATGCCGTAGAAAAGACAGATAAAACCATTTATGAGTATACCCAAAAAATCCGGAACACTTTGTCATTTATGCAGTATGCAGAGATGATTTTTGTCTCAGCAGTGACCGGACAGCGGCTGACGAAGCTGTTTGAGCTGATTGATGTTGTGCGGCAGAACCAGAATATGAGGATAGCCACCGGTGTCCTCAATGAGATTATGACAGAGGCAGTTGCCTTGCAGCAGCCGCCATCCGACAAGGGGAAGCGACTGAAGCTGTTTTATATGACACAGGTGGCAGTAAAGCCTCCGACTTTTGTAATCTTTGTCAATGATAAGGAACTGATGCATTTTTCTTATGTCCGATATCTGGAGAATAAGATCCGGGATACCTTCGGATTCAAGGGGACGGCCCTGCGATTTCTGATTCGTGAGCGGTCCGGAAAGGAGCAGTAAATGGAACGAGCAATTTGTCTTGCCATCGGGTATCTGTTTGGTCTGTTTCAGACGGGGTATCTTTATAGCAAAGCACATCATATGGATATTCGTAACTATGGAAGCGGCAATTCTGGCAGCACCAATGTGCTGCGGGTGATGGGAGTGAAGGCGGGCTTTATCGTGTTTCTGGGTGATTCCTTTAAGACGATCTTTGCCTGTCTTCTGACCCGGTATCTGTTCCGGACACAGCCGGAAATGCTCTATGTATATCTTCTTTACACAGGGTTCGGCGTGATTCTTGGCCATAATTTTCCTTTTTATATGGGATTTAAGGGAGGAAAGGGAATTGCTGCGTCGGCCGGCCTTCTGGCGGCTATGGACTGGCGGGTGATGCTGATCTGTCTGATTGTATTTGTGGCTGTGGTGGCTGTGACCCGCTATGTATCTCTGGGGTCTATATTGGTGATGATACTTTTTTCAACCGGTATGATATATTTTGCCGGAAGGGGGGATTTCGGCATCCATGAGGCTGCTTTTCCGGAATTTTGTCTGATGGCAGTGGTGATTGCCTTGATGGGGATCTGGCGCCACAGGACGAATATCCGGCGTCTTCTTTCCGGAACTGAAAACAAGCTTGGGGCAAAGAAACAATAGACATGAGAAAAAGAATGTCGTCAGGAAGGATGTGGCAATCATGGCAAAGATCAGTATCATCGGAGCAGGAAGCTGGGGAGTCGCTCTGGCTTCCCTTTTATATCATCAGGGGCATGAGATTATTGTGTGGTCGGCAATTGGAATGGAGATCGAACAGCTGAACCTGACCCGGCAGCTGCGGACGCTTCCGGACCTGAAGCTGCCGGCAGAGATGTGTTTTACGTCAGATCTGGAACAGGCGATGACAGACCGGGATTTGCTGGTTCTGGCAGTTCCTTCCATCTATGTACGTCAGACAGCGGCAAGGATGCGTCCTTTCTGCAAAAAGGGACAGATCCTCGTCAATGTGGCAAAAGGAATCGAAGATTCTACCCTGATGACCTTGTCTGCGGTGATCGAACAGGAGCTTCCCATGGCGGATGTGGCAGTGCTTTCCGGACCCAGCCATGCGGAAGAGGTGAGCCGTGGCCTGCCGACGACTTGTGTGGCTGGAGCCAGAAGCCGGCTGACGGCAGAATATCTTCAGGAGATCTTTATGAGCCCGGTATTCCGTGTCTATACCAGCCCAGATGTGCTGGGAATCGAGATTGGCGGTTCTTTGAAGAATGTGATTGCCCTGGCGGCAGGGATTGCTGACGGACTGGGATATGGCGATAATACAAAAGCAGCTCTGATCACACGGGGAATCTACGAGATTACCCGTCTGGGAGTTGCCATGGGCGGCAGAGAATCCACATTCGGCGGCCTTTCCGGAATCGGAGATCTGATCGTAACATGTGCGAGTATACACAGCCGCAACCGGAGGGCAGGCATTCTGATTGGAAAGGGATATTCCATGAAGGAAGCGACGGAAGAGGTACAGATGGTAGTGGAGGGAGTCTACTCCGCACGTGCCGGACTGGCATTGGCCGGGAAATATCAGGTCCCGGTGCCGATTATCGCAGAGGTCAATCAGGTTTTGTTTGAAGGCAAATCCGCACAAAGAGCAGTGAACGATCTGATGCTGCGGGACAAGACCAGGGAAAGTTCAGACTATGTCTGGGAAAAATAGCATATCTCACCTCACCCTGTGAAAAACAACTATAATCTGAGGTTATGGTTACTATGCATAAAAAGTTCTTGACAAGGTTTTTTTATCCGCTTATAATGATTTCCAGCTTATTGGCGCGATTTTTGTGTACCAGGAAAGCGTCACTTTTATAAGCGGAATAACAAAGAGGAGGATACTATTATGAGAAAGTTTGTCGGTTTAGGACTGGCGGCAGTGCTTGCGGCGTCTCTGACTGCCTGCGGTGGCGGGAACGCTGCAACATCCACAACAGCGGCGCCGGCTGCAGGGAATGACACAACTACCGAAGCTGCTGCAGAGAACGGCAACGAAGAGACCACTGCTTCTGCAGAGGGCGGTGCTTTTAAGATTGGCGTGATCGGCCCCCTGACGGGTCCGGCGGCCGCCTATGGAATTGCGGTACAGAATGGTGTGGATCTGGCTGTGAAGGAGATCAATGAGGCAGGCGGCGTGAACGGCGCCATGTTGGAGATGAATTCTCAGGATGATGAGCACGATCCCGAGAAGTCTGTCAATGCTTACAATACTTTGAAGGACTGGAATATGCAGATGCTGGTAGGTGCGGTTACCTCCAAGCCTTGTATTGCTGTTGCAGCAGAGTCTTCCAATGATAATCTGTTCCAGATTACCCCTTCTGGTTCAGCAGTAGAGTGTGCGGCTCCTGAGAATGTGTTCCGTGTATGTTTCGCAGATCCGGCTCAGGGAACTGCTTCTGCAAAGTATATCGGTGAGAATAAGCTCGCAACGAAGATTGCGATTATCTATGACAGCTCTACAGAGTACTCTTCTGGCATCCGTGAGGCATTTGTGGCTGAGGCTGCCAATGAGGGACTGGAGATTGTGGCGGATGAAGCATTCACTGCTGATACCAATACAGACTTCTCTGTACAGTTGGATAAGGCAAAGAATGCTGGTGCAGAGTTAGTATTCCTGCCAATCTATTATCAGGAGGCTTCTGTAATTTTAAAGCAGGCCAGCGATAAAGAATTTGCTCCGGTATTCTTCGGTGTTGACGGTATGGATGGTATCCTGAGTGTAAAGAATTTTGATACCTCTCTCGCTGAGGGTGTTATGCTTTTGACTCCGTTCTCTGCTACCGAGGAAGGAAGCAAGGCGTTTACAGACGCTTACGTGTCTGCCTACGGTATTGAGCCGAACCAGTTTGCAGCAGATGCCTATGATGCCGTCTATGCAATCAAGGCGGCAGCAGTACAGGCTGGTATCAGCCCGGATATGGATGCTTCTTCCATCTGTGATGCCATGAAAGCAGCTATGACAGAGATCTCCATTGATGGTCTGACCGGCGACGGAATGACCTGGGATGCAGCAGGCGAGACCGGTAAGGCTCCGAAGGCTGTAAAGATTGTGAACGGCGTATATGAGATGCAGTAAAGATTCGGGATTTGACAAAGGGGCCGTCTTAAGACGGCTCCTTGTTTCATAGGAACGTTTGGCACTCCACGCGAAGGAAATGGTTGCACATCACTTCTTCCTATGATATAATTCGGCTTATATCCGCGGCATTTTATTTGCCAAATGATTGGGATTTGCAGCGAAGTCATGGAAAAAAATCGGCAGATCAATTGGTTTGCGGTTGGTAATATGCGTTAAGAGAAAAGACGAAAAGGGGTAGGTTTCATGAGTTTTCTGTCATATTTGATTAATGGAATCAGCCTGGGCAGTATTTATGCGATTATCGCTTTGGGATACACGATGGTGTACGGAATTGCGCGGATGCTGAATTTTGCCCATGGAGACATCATTATGGTAGGCGGATTTGCTATCTTTACCATCGTCAGCACGATGGGACTTCCGCCGTTTCTGGGGATTCTGGTGGCTGTCGCAGTATGTACGGTACTGGGTGTGACTATTGAAAGGGTCGCCTATCGTCCGTTGCGGGGAGCTTCCTCGCTGGCTGTGCTGATCACGGCTATCGGCGTCAGCTATCTGCTTCAGAATATGGCATTGCTGATTTTCGGGTCCAATGCCCGCCAGTTTACTTCTGTAGTGACTCTGCCGAATCTGAAGCTGGCCGACGGAGCGCTTACGATTTCCAGTGTCACGATTGTGACAATCATTTCCTGTATTGTCATCATGGCTGCGCTGACCTCCTTTATCAATAAGACGAAGATCGGACAGGCGATGCTTGCCGTGTCGGAGGATAATGGAGCCGCCACCCTGATGGGGATCGATGTGAACCGGACCATTGCGATCACCTTTGCCATCGGTTCGGCCCTGGCTGCGATTGCGGGGGCGCTTCTTTGCTCAACCTATCCGTCCCTGACCCCGTATACCGGTTCCATGCCCGGCATTAAGGCCTTTGTGGCAGCGGTGTTTGGCGGAATCGGCTCGATTCCCGGCGCATTGATCGGCGGGATTCTGCTGGGAGTGATTGAGAATTTGTCCAAGGCTTATATTTCCTCCCAGCTTTCAGATGCCATTGTTTTTTCGGTGCTGATTATCGTGCTTCTGGTACGTCCCACCGGTATTCTGGGCCGGAAGATCAATGAGAAAGTGTAGGTGGATGCGATGAACAAGAATAAAGTACGAATGCAAAACGGCATCACATACGCGATTGTGGTTGGCTGCTGGATTCTGGTGCAGATCATGGATAAGACCGGGCATATGACCAGCCTTCTGCGGGGAATTCTGGTTCCTCTGTGTATGTATTCCATTCTGGCTATTTCGCTGAATCTTACAGTGGGGATTCTGGGTGAGCTGAGTCTGGGCCATGCCGGTTTTATGTGCGTGGGCGCTTTTTCCGGTGCATTCCTCACCAAATGCCTGGAGAACCTGCTTCCGAATCTGCAGCTGCGGTTTTTTCTTGCGATTTTGATTGGTGCCGCCGTTGCAGGAATCTGCGGGATCCTGATCGGCATTCCGGTGCTGCGTCTGAAAGGAGATTATCTTGCCATTGTCACATTGGCTTTTGGGGAGATCATCAAGAATCTGATTAATGTTATGTATATCGGGCTGGATAAGAGCGGCTTTCATTTTTCCATCAAGGATACCATGTCCCTGGGGATGGACGAGACCGGGGTGGTTATTATAAAGGGAGCACAGGGAATCACGGGTACACCGAAAGCTTCCACCTTTTTGATTGCAGTGGTTTTGCTTCTGATTACGCTTTTTATTGTGCTGAATCTGATTCACTCCCGCACCGGACGTGCCATCATGTCTATCCGTGACAACCGGATTGCGGCAGAATCAATCGGGATCAATATTACCAAATATAAGCTGATGGCATTTTCCATCTCTGCGGCGCTGGCCGGAGTGGCCGGAGTTTTGTATGCTCATAATCTGTCCACACTGGCGGCAACACCCAAGAATTTTGGCTATAACATGTCCATCATGATCCTGGTATTTGTTGTCCTGGGAGGCCTTGGCAATATCCGCGGCTCGATGATTGCGGCGGTTGTTCTGACCCTGCTTCCGGAGCTGCTGCGCGGACTGAATGATTACCGGATGCTGATCTACGCGGTCGTTCTTATTGTAATGATGCTGTTCAACTCCAGTCCCAGGGCAATTGAGCTGCGTTCCGTATTGTTAGAGCGTTTCCGCAGGAAAAAAGAACCTGCTGCAAAGGAGGCTGCATAATATGGCAATGTTGGAAGTGAAAAATCTGGGCATTTCCTTTGGCGGTCTGAAGGCAGTAGACGATTTTAGCGTGGCCATTGAAAAAGGGCAGCTGTATGGACTGATCGGGCCGAACGGAGCTGGCAAAACGACGATATTCAACCTCCTGACCGGCGTATACCGTCCGGATACCGGGACGATCCTGTTAAACGGCCAGAATATTACCGGGAAAAAGACGATTGAGATCAATCAGTGCGGAATTGCCAGGACCTTTCAGAATATCCGTCTGTTTAAAGATCTGAGTGTTCTGGATAATGTCAAAGCCGGATTGCATAACCATTACCGATATTCTACAGTAGAAGGAATTCTTCGTCTGCCGCGATATTATAAGGTGGAAAAGCAGATGGACGAACGAGCCATGGAGCTTTTGAAAGTGTTTGATCTGGATGGAGAGTGGGATTATAAGGCATCCAACCTCCCCTACGGGAAACAGAGGAAGTTAGAGATTGCCCGCGCCTTGGCCACAGAGCCAAAGCTGTTGCTTTTAGACGAACCGGCTGCCGGCATGAATCCCAATGAGACAGCTGAACTGATGGAGACGATTCGCTTTGTCCGGGATAATTTTGACATGACCATTCTCTTGATTGAGCATGATATGAAGCTGGTTTCCGGTATTTGTGAGCGGCTGACGGTGCTGAATTTCGGCCAGGTCCTGACTCAGGGCGAGACTTCCGAGGTGCTCAATGACAAACGCGTAATCACGGCTTATCTTGGAGAGTAGGAGGAGAGACGACTATGGCGATACTGGAAGTAACGGATCTGGAAGTGTTTTATGGTGTGATCCAGGCCATCAAGGGAATCTCCTTTGAAGTGAATCCGGGAGAGATCATTGCGCTGATCGGAGCCAATGGAGCCGGGAAAACCACCACATTGCAGACGATCACCGGACTGATCCCTTCAAAAGCCGGACATATTGTCTACGACGGGAAGGATATTACAAAAATGCCCGGACATAAGCTGGTATCGATGGGAATGGCCCATGTACCAGAGGGAAGGCGTGTTTTTGCTCAGCTGACTGTGCTCCAGAATCTGAAACTGGGTGCTTATACCCGAAAGGATAAAGGAGAGCTTGAGGAGACTTTGCAGATAATTTATCAGCGTTTTCCGCGTCTGGAGGAGAGAAAGAATCAGCTGGCGGGAACTCTCTCCGGCGGTGAGCAGCAGATGCTGGCTATGGGACGGGCTTTGATGTCTCATCCAAAGCTGATTGTGATGGATGAACCCTCCATGGGGCTCTCTCCCATCTATGTGAATGAGATCTTTGATATCATTCAAAAGATCAATGCAGATGGCACTACGGTGCTTCTGGTAGAACAGAACGCAAAGAAGGCGTTGGCTGTCGCTGACCGGGCTTATGTACTGGAGACGGGAAAGATTGTACTGAGCGGAGACGCCTCAGAACTGATGAACGATGATTCCGTGAAAAAGGCATATCTGAGCGAGTAATACCGGGAGCTTTTTACAGGGTTCCGAAAGATGCGCTCCGGAAAAAGGATTCCCCGGCTTGCGAGTTTCGGATGCAGAAACTCTAAGCTTGCAGAAATCTGCTAAAAGCAGGCTCAAAAATACAGAACTCGCTTCGCTCAGACAGCTGTATTTTTGAGTCTGACGCAGATTCCTGCGAGCTAAGAGTTTCTATGCATCCTGCAAACGCAATCCGGGGAATCCTTTTTCCAGAGCTGGTATTTGCCGGTCCAGAAGGAAGTACTCCATGAAAAGCAATAGTAATCATTACTTACAATGTTATTTCATTCATAACTAAGAATATTCAGCCTTGGAACAAGGGGAGGACCCTTTCCGACGGCTGCTCTCCCCGTTTCCCTGGCGTACCTTTTGGAACAGCTTAACTACTGACATTGGGGGTGAACAGTAATCAATGGGCCTATAGTTCTCGCATATTCAAGGGAAAAGTCCTAGACTTTTCCCTTATTATTGTGGTAAAATAAAACCATAGCAAAGGTAATTAACAAATAAATTTTATCATTCAGAGGAGGTTTTTGCGATGAAAGGAAATGTGATTGTCGGACAGTCCGGAGGTCCCACGGCGGTGATTAATTCCAGCCTTGCAGGTGTTTACCGCACTGCCATCGACCGGGGGGCCAAGAAGGTTTACGGTATGAGATTCGGAATCCAGGGACTTTTGGATGAGCAGTATGTGGATCTGTCCAAACATATTAAAAATGATCTGGATGTGGAGATTTTAAAGCGTACTCCATCTGCTTTTTTAGGAACCTGCCGTTATAAACTGCCGGATATTCATGAAAATCAGGAGATTTATGTAAAGATTTTTGAGATTCTGGAAAAGCTGAATATCGAATGCTTTATTTATATTGGCGGCAATGATTCCATGGATACGATCAAGAAGCTTTCCGACTATGCGATCCTGACCGGAAAGAGCCAGAAATTCGTAGGTGTGCCCAAGACGATTGATAATGATCTGGCACTTACGGATCACACTCCGGGATATGGAAGCGCTGCCAAATACATTGCCACCTCCACCAAGGAAGTTATCCGCGACGGACTGGGCTTTTCCTACAAGAAAAAGCTGGTGACCATTATCGAGATCATGGGACGGAACGCCGGATGGCTGACCGGCGCTTCTGCATTATCCAAAGGAGAAGACTGCGATGGACCGGATCTGATCTATCTGCCGGAGGTTGCCTTTGAGATCGATAAGTTCGTATCCAGAGTGAAAAAGCTTCTGGAGAAAAAGGATGTGGTGGTAATTGCCATTTCAGAGGGAATCCGGACCGAAGACGGCAAGTATATCAGTGAGCTGTCTACGGCGAGCGATTATGTGGATGCATTCGGTCATAAGCAGCTGACCGGTTCTGCCAGCTATCTGGCCAATGTGATTAATCAGCAGATCGGCTGCAAGGCCAGGGCCGTGGAGTTCAGTACCCTGCAGAGAAGCGCGGCTCATCTGGCTTCCCGGGTGGATGTAAATGAGGCATTTATGGTTGGCGGCGCTGCGGTGAAAGCGGCGGATGAAGGAGACACCGGCAAGATGGTTGTCATTGACCGGGTATCGGATGACCCGTACCAGAGCGCAACCGGTATTTACGATGTGCACAAGATTGCGAACGGAGAGAAGCTGGTGCCGAGAGAATGGATCACCAAGGACGGCACCTATGTGACGGAAGAATTTATTGATTATGTGCGTCCGCTGATTCAGGGCGATTATCCTTGCGTCATGGTAGGCGGTATTCCACGTCATCTTTATATGTCTTCCGGCCGGGGGAAGAAAGGGGAATAATCTATGCTGTCAAAGGCAATTGGAATCGCTACGAATGCTTTTCAGGGTGTGAAAGACGCTAACGGGAATCCCTATATTGACCATGCCATGCGTGTCATGAGCAAGATGGACACGGAGGAAGAGAAGATCATAGCGGTGCTTCATGACGTGGTGGAGGATACGGAGATGACCCTGCATGAGCTGCAGGAGGAAGGTTTCTCCCGAACCGTCCTGGATACAATTGGCATGCTGACAAAGAAACCTGACATGAAATACTTTGATTACATTGAGGACATTCATTCCAGTGAACTGGCATCCAAGGTAAAGATCGCAGAGATTGAGGACAACCAGGATATTATGCGTGTCCGCAAGATGTCGTTCCAGACCTATACGGCGGCGGAACGGGTAAAGAAGACACTCGCCATTCTTCGTGATGAGGAAAGCAGTGTGAAATAAGTGATAAATCCTTTCCCCCTGGCATATGCTTATAGCAGTAAAGTACTGTCAGAGGTGCCATAGAGCAGAGAAAAAGCCTCTAAAGTACTAAAAGCATAGCAAGGGGGTATCTTCATGGAAAGCTATAATGTATACAAAGATATCAAGGCACGGACCGGCGGTGAGATCTATTTAGGTGTTGTCGGACCGGTCCGGACCGGGAAATCAACCTTTATCAAGCGTTTTATGGAACAGCTGGTGCTTCCGGAGATGGAGGATGAGCACCGGAAAAATCAGACAAGGGATGAGCTGCCCCAGAGCGCGGCAGGGAAGACCATCATGACTACAGAGCCAAAGTTCATTCCCAAGGAAGCCGCTCTGATACAGCCTGCGGAGGGAATTCAGGCCAAGGTGCGGCTGATTGACTGTGTGGGTTTCATGGTAGATGGCGCTGCCGGTCATGTAGAAAATGAGAGAGAACGTCTGGTGAAGACTCCTTGGTTTGAAGAAGAGATCCCTTTTACCCAGGCGGCGGAGATCGGTACCCGTAAGGTTATCAAGGATCATTCCACCATCGGGATTGTAATAACCACGGATGGCTCTTTTGGAGATCTGAAGAGGGAAGCATACATAGCGGCAGAGAACACGGCAATTCAGGAGTTGAAGGATATCGGCAAGCCATTTCTGGTGCTTCTCAATTCCGACCGTCCTTATTCGGAAGAAACGACACGCCTGGCAAGAGAGCTCGAGAAGCAGCATGCCGTGACGGTAATGCCGGTCAATTGTGAGCAGTTGAAGCGGGAAGATGTTCATCGGATTCTGGAAAAGGTTCTGAAAGAATTTCCGGTGACAGAGGTGGATTTCTATATTCCCAAATGGCTGGAGATTCTGCCCGGAAGCCATTGGCTGAAGGAGCAGGCAGTAAAGACGGCCCGGGAGCTGATGGCTCGGGTACGTCATATGAAAGATGTCCCTGCCGACTTTGGAAACGGTGATTCTGAGGTGATCCGTTCGATGAAAGTAGATCAGATGGATCTTTCCAACGGCAGCGTATCTGTCCAGGTTGCGCTGGAGGATGGCTATTATTATCAGACGCTCAGTGATTTTGCCGGAATTCCCATCACGGATGAATATCAGCTGATGCAGAAGCTGCGGGATCTGGCATCCATGCAGATTGAGTATGATAAGGTTTTAAATGCCATGAATCAGGTGCGAATGCGCGGCTATGGTGTGGTTACACCGGAGCGTTCAGAGATTATCTTAGATGAGCCCACGGTAATCCGCCATGGGAATAAATACGGCGTAAAGATGCGGGCGGAAGCCCCGTCCATCAATCTCATTAAGGCCCATATCCAGACAGAGATTGCTCCGATTGTCGGCAGCGAACAGCAGGCTGAGGATCTGATTGCCTATATGAAAGAGAATGCCAGGAAGAAGGAAGACGGCATCTGGGATACCAATATTTTCGGGAAATCGATTGAACAGATTGTTGAGGATGGTATCCAGGCCAAGGTAAGTCAGATGACAGAGGAATGTCAGATGAAGCTGCAGGATGCTTTGCAGAAAATTATCAATGACAGCTCGGGCGGAATGATTTGCATTATTATTTGAGAAAGCCCGGTTTGTTGCGTCAGGGCAAAACGGTTCGTAGCGGCGTTCTGCCGGCTGTGGCCATGGGGTTTTGTCCTGCGCAGTCGAAATACCGATCCTGATACATCCCCATATCCCCAACGATAACCTGATGATTCTAAAATTCCCCACCAAAGAGGAGGAAGAATTATGCGTATAGTATTCAGCGGAGCTGCCCACGAGGTAACCGGAAGCTGCCATTATGTACAGGCCGGGGAGACTCATCTGCTTGTTGACTGCGGTATGGAGCAGGGGTTCAATATTTATGAGAATGTTGAACCTCCGGTTCCGTGGTCACAGATTGATTATGTACTGCTTACACATGCCCATATCGATCATGCCGGAATGCTTCCGTATATCTATGCCCGCGGCTTTTCTGGTTCTGTTATGGCGACAAATGCTACCTGTGATCTCTGTAATATTATGCTGAAGGATAGTGCCCATATTCAGGAAATGGAAGCTGAGTGGAAGAACCGCAAAGCACGGCGGGCCGGAGATCCCGAAGTGAAGCCTCTCTATGAGATGAACGATGCTCTGGGGGTTTTGGAGCATTTTGTTCCCAATAATTACGGAGATATTGTCAAGCTGACGGATGATGTGACGATCCGTTTTACAGATATTGGCCATCTTTTGGGATCCGCGTCTATTGAAGTCTGGCTGCGTGAGGGCGATATCGAGAAAAAGATTGTATTTTCAGGCGACATTGGCAATAAAAATAAACCGTTGATCTGTGATCCCTCTTATACGATGGCTGCCGATTACGCCGTGATGGAGTCTACCTATGGCAACCGGCTTCATCAGAAGGGAACCGACCATATCAGTGAGCTGGTACGGATTGTGCAGGAGACTCTTGATCGTGGCGGCAATGTGGTGATTCCTGCTTTTGCCGTGGGCAGAACTCAGGAGCTTTTGTATTATTTCCGCCACATTAAGACCCAGCGTCTTATCCGCGGCCACGAGAATTTTGAGGTATATGTGGACAGCCCTCTGGCCGTAGAGGCTACCCATGTTTTTAAGCAGAATCAGCTGGAATGCTATGATGAAGAGACGCAAGATCTGGTGCGGATGGGCATTAATCCGATCTCTTTCCCGGGATTAAAGCTTTCCATCAGCAGTGAGGAATCAAAAAATATCAATTTCGATCCCTCACCAAAGGTGATCATTTCCGCTTCCGGTATGTGTGACGCCGGAAGAATCCGCCATCATTTAAAACACAACCTCTGGAGGCGGGAGTGCACGGTGATCTTCGCCGGCTATCAGGCAGAGGGAACCCTGGGACGGAGTCTGGTAGACGGGAACCGGACAGTCAAGCTGTTCGGTGAGACCATTGATGTGGAGGCTCATATTGAGACACTGCACGATATCAGCGGACATGCCGACCGGGACGGACTTCTGGAATGGGTGGAGAATTTCCAAAAGAAGCCAGAGCAGATTTTCGTGGTGCATGGCAGTGATGATGTCTGTGATCAATTTGCCGAGCTGGTTACCGAGAGGACCGGTGTTCCGGCCAAAGCGCCTTTCAGCGGCGCGGAATACGATCTGATTGCCGGAGAGTGGATCAAAGAGACGGTTGGTGTTCCGATTACCACTAAGAGTGCTGCCACCAGAAAGGCGAAGGGAATTTTTGCCCGTCTGCTGGCTGCCGGAGAGCGTCTCATGACAGTGATTGCTCACAATGAGGGCGGTACGAATAAAGATCTGGCTAAATTTGCAGATCAGATCAATGCCCTATGCGATAAATGGGACAGATAGGAGAATTTTCATTTTATGACCAAGGTTCAGATATATACGGATGGTTCTGCGAGGGGGAATCCGGACGGTCCGGGAGGCTATGGAACGGTTCTGCAGTTTCTGGACAGTAAGGGACAGCTACATGAAAAGGTGCTTTCTGCCGGTTATCAAAAGACCACAAATAACCGGATGGAGCTGATGGCAGCTATTGTCGGCCTGGAGGCCTTGAACCGTCCCTGTCAGGTGGAATTGTATTCAGATTCCAAATATCTGACAGATGCCTTTAATCAGCATTGGATCGACAATTGGGTGGCAAATAACTGGAAGCGTGGCAAGAGCGGAGAAGTAAAGAATATTGATTTGTGGGAACGTCTTCTGGATGCCAAAGCACCACACCAGGTGAGCTTTATCTGGGTTAAGGGGCACGCAGGCCATCCGCAGAATGAACGATGTGATAAGCTGGCTACTTCTGCAGCAGACGGGGAATATCTGCTGATGGATGAGGGAATGAACAGATAAAGGGAATTTCTGTTTGGGGTGCGTGAAAGCGTACCCCCTTTTTGTATCAAATCGTTACGGTTCTCTTACAAATATTTACTTCTTTTGTCGGATGGTTCCCTTTCCTGGGAGATTGTGTTATGGTATGAATCAGAGGGGACAAAAGATCTTTGGCTCCCAATATCATATGATAAAAAATGAAGGACAGGGTGGGGTGCTATGAAGCCAAGAGGGATCTGGATTGCGATCGGGATAATTTTGGTTATTGGAAGCCTTTCAACTGATTATGTGAAGAAGCGAACAGCAGGGAGTGAGGAGACAGCAGCAGCTGTCCCGGAGGCTGCCTCTGGTTTTGCAGGGATTCTTTCGGCCCGGGAGGGGACAGACGGAGAACCCCTGCAGGAATTTTCCATGGATGGGAAGAAAAGCGATGATTTTATCTCCCGGGCTTTGGAACCGGCCAGAGAAAACCCTCCATGTGAGGAAGGCCAACAGAATAAGGAAAGTTTTTCCACTGCCACAGCGTCTGAATCTGGAAGTGCCGTGATCACCAGGCAAAGGATGGACATTGCCGTGGATCCTGCAGAAGTGAATCCTTCCCTCACACAGGAGGATGCCGACTGGTCAGAAATCCCTCAGAAGGAAGAAGGCAGTCCGGACAATCCGGTCTTAATCCGGCTGCAGGAATTGGACGGGCAGATTGCCATCAATCAGTCCCGCGAGTCGGAGAATACCACTAATTCCCGGAAAGCCTCCTCTGAGAACGAGTGGATGTTGTGGGAAACCGAGCTGCAGCGGATCTTGGGAATTCTAAAAGAGAAGCTGGATTCCCAGGCACAGGAAGCACTCATGCATGAACAGATCGAATGGATGAAGAGCCGCGAAGAAGAAGCGGTCGATGCTTCCAGGAAAGAACTGGGAGGCACCATGGAGGAGGTTAATTATAACCGTTCGCGTGCGCAGCGAACCAGAAGCCGCGCCTACGAACTGGCGGAAACCTATGCAGATCTGTTCCGGGAGTGAATGATCTCTTTGCTTTCATTTCACCCCAGACTTCGCAGGCGTGCAGAAGACGCTGACAGCGGGTGATTCATTCACCGGGTTTTCGCGATTCAAAAGCAGTTCAAAGGTGGCATTCTTTGACTGCAAAAGATGCTCATACATAGCATCTGCTGCCGCCTGCCATTCCTTTTTGATACAGGCCTTGATAATGGCAAGATGTTCATTCCTGGTATCCTCCAGACGCTGTTCGGCGCGCTGGCCGGTAATGATACGAAAACGCTGATTCTGGTTATTGATAATCCGGAAATACTCCTGAATGTAATGATTGGGTACCGCACTGTTAAGAAAGCTGTGGAAATTATCATCCAGGATAAAAAAGGTCTTTGCGTCTTGGGTAATATCCAACCGTAAAAGATTCTGATAATAGTCTAAAAGAGTTCCTTCATCTAAGGTATAGCCATAATTTCGAATGCTGTAGGGTTCTAGCAGCAACCTCAGTTCAAAAATGTTATTGACTTCGGAAATGGAGAGGCTGGAAACCACAATTCCCTTTTTGGAACGAATGGTAACCAGGCCTTCCTGTTCCAGTCGGCTCAGAGCATCACGGATGGGAGTGCGGCTTACATGAAAAGTCTCGCAGAGAACGGCTTCATTTAAATGCATACCAGGAGAAAATTCACAGTTGAGAATCTTTTCCTTGATATTGTTGTAGGCTTGGACCTTTAAGCTTTTTTTTGTCATGCCAGAAAACCTCCTCAGGTACGATTTCGCTATGGTTCTACATCCATTATAGATGAAAAGAAAGAAAAAACCAAGTTACTTTTGATGTTGCATTTCCAGAGCTGAGATCTATCGTTCCCGAAGAAGCAACTCCCGTGAATCAATGCCAGAGTTGAAATTTCCGAAAGGTACGCCTTGTAAAAAGAGAGGAGAGGTGTTTTGAAATGGTCTGCTGTTTTTTTCGGTTTCGGGATCAAGAATTCCTAAAACCCCTGATTTTTGCTAAGAACGAAACGAAAATCCCCGAACTCGCTTCGCTCAGACAGCGGGGATTTTCATTTCAACGCAAAACTCAGGGATTTAAGGACTTCTAAATCCCTGCAAAGTCAAAAACAGCAGACCATTTCAAAACACCTCTCCTCTCTTTTTACAAGGCTAAGTATTCTCAAGGTTAAAGAACTGACATTGCCTGTGAAATAGAATAGGAATTTATGATTGTGTTGAATACAATAAAAACGGAGAAAGAGGGGGAGGGAATGGGAATGAATCAGAGAAAGTGTTTTGAAATATTGAAAATTGGGGAATTGTCATAAAAAAACCATTAAAATTTAAAAGAAATAGTGGAAATATGAAGAATACTATTGACAATTCGAGAAAAATCATTTACATTATGATGTATACAATAAGAAATAAAAAGGAGCAATAAAGGCTATGAAGTCTGTTTTTATTGAAAATCCGCACCAAGTAGAAATGAAGGATATTCCCCGTCCGGTGCGCAAGCCAGGGGAGGCTTTGCTGAAGCTGCTTTATGGCGGTATCTGTGGAAGTGATCTGGGATCTTACCGGGGCACATTTGCCTACTTTTCCTATCCCAGGACCCCGGGACATGAGTTTTCAGCGGAGATTGTGGAGGTTGATGACAATGATTATGGACTGAAACCGGGAATGGTGGTTACCTGTAATCCTTATTTCAATTGCGGGGAATGCTATTCCTGCAGGCGCGGACTGGTCAATGCCTGTATGGATAACCAGACGATGGGAGTTCAGAGAGAGGGAGCCTTTTCTGAATATATCACCATGCCCCTGGAAAGAATCTATGATGGAAAAGGATTGGATCCCAGAGTGCTTGCGGTGATTGAGCCTCTTTGCATCAGCTATCACGGGGTAAAGCGGGCGGAAGTGCAAAGGAATGATAAGGTTTTGATTGTGGGAGCCGGCACCATCGGCATCCTGGCAGCTATTGCAGCCAAGCAGAAAGGGGCAGTTGTATACATTACAGATGTCTCGGAGATCAAACTGCGGTATGCCAGAGAATTCGGGGTGGATGGGACGATCTGTGTCAACGGCGCTTATTCTTACCAGCAGGTTGTGGATGAGATTACCGGAGGAAGCGGATTTGATGTGACGATTGAGGCCGTAGGCCTTCCTGGCACTTTTCAGAATTGCATTGATGCGGCAGCATTCGGAGGCAAGATGGTTCTGATCGGTGTGGGAAAACAGAACCTGGATTTTAATTTTACCATGATACAGAAAAAGGAATTGAATGTTTACGGTTCCAGGAATTCCCTGAAGCCGGATTTCCTGGAATTGATTGATCTGGTGAGGGAGGGGAAAATTCCTCTTGAAAAAATCATAACCAATACTTACAAATTTGACGAGGCACCCCGGGCTTTTCGGGAGCTGGATGAAAATGCGGGAGAGATGCTGAAGGTGTTGATTGACTTTACTTAAAGAGTGCCAAAGGCGAACACATCTGTCAGCACAGAGAGGAGGAGCATTATGTATGAATGTTTAAAAGGTCTGGAGCCTGTGAGGTTCTTTGAGATTTTCAGTCAGCTCTGTCAGATTCCTCATGGTTCGAAAAATGAGAAGGCGATCAGTGACTGGATTTATCAGTTTTGCAAAGAAAGGGACATTGAGGTCTGGCAGGATGAAAAATATAACCTGATTGCCAAAAAGCCGGCAACTATTGGCTATGAGAATGCTCCCATTGTGATTCTCCAGGCACATCTGGATATGGTGTGTGAGAAAAATGCCGGAACGGTTCATGACTTTGCCAAAGACCCGATTTCGGTGCAGAGGGATGGAGACCGGATCTATGCCAAGGGAACAACATTGGGAGCGGATGATGCAACCGGAGTGGCATTTGCCCTGTGTGTGCTGGAGTCTTCGGATATCCCTCACCCAAAGCTGGAGGTGGTTCTGACAGCAGATGAAGAGGCAGGAATGAGTGGGATCCGCGCTCTTGATTTTTCCCGGCTTCAGGGACGTGTGATTGTGAATCTTGACTGTAGTGATGAAGGAATTGTGGTTGGCTGCGCCGGTGTGACCTGTCTTCGGCAGGAACTGGAACTGAAACGTGAGGAAGCTTCTGAGATGCTTACATGGGCAAAAGTTAAGATCCGGGGACTGAAAGGAGGGCACAGCGGTCTGGATATCACCAAAGAGCGGGGAAATGCCAATCTGATTCTGGCAAGGATTCTTTCTTCCCTGGACAGTGAGATCGGAATCCGGATCTCATCCGTGGACGGCGGACTTCAGACCAATGCCATCTGTCGGGAAGCGGAGGCAGCCATTGCCTTTTCCCCGGAAAAGAGAGAAAAGCTGGAAGAAAAAATCCAGTGGTGGGGACAGATCCTTGCCAAGGAATTTAAGGTCAGTGATCCTGGGATCTGCCTTTTGCTGGAAGAATCCGTGCCGTTCAAAGAAGTGTTTGCACCAGAAGAGGCACAGCGGCTTCTGGATTTACTTCTCAATATTGACTGCGGAGTGATAGCCATGAATGTGGAGGTTCCCGGAGTTCCGGAAACCAGCGGGAATATCGGAGTGGTTGCTACCAGAGATTCCCGGGTTATCATCCGGACACTGTACCGAAGCTGCTTTGACAGTAAGAAACAGTATCTGATTGACAAAAATAAACGGCTGGCCAGGCGATTGGGTGCAGAGTTTTCCATAGAATCCAGCTCGCCTGAGTGGGAATACAAGGCAGACAGTCGGCTGAGCGCTTTGATTCAAAGAATTTTTGAGAAGCGCTTTGGCAGAAAGCTGGTGGTTGAGGTATCACATGGCGGAAATGAGTGCGGAGCCTTTTTCCGGCAGTTTCCGGATGCTGATATTGTATGTACAGGAACGCAGATTATCGGGGCACATACACCGGAAGAGAGTGTGCTGGTGAGCATTATCCGGAAAGAGTGGGAGATGCTTTGTCTGACGTTGAAAGGAATGTTGGAATATTAATGTATGATTCATGTATGAAACGGGTTCTCACCTTTTTCATAAAAAGCACGAATAATTAAGGAGGAAATCACAATGAAAAAAGTAGTATCGGTAATGATGGCTGCCATGATGGCAATTTCATTGGCAGGCTGCGGCTCATCAAACAGTACCTCTGACACGCAGGCTCCCACTCAGGCGGCAGCCGACAAAACAGAGGCTGCGGCCGGAACAGAAGGCAAGGAGGAAGCGGCTGAGACAGAAGGTAAGGAAGAGGCAGCCGGCGATTTTAAGATCGGTATTCTGACAGCAACCGTTTCTCAGTCAGAGGAGGAGTACCGGGCGGCAGAGTCTGTAAAAGAAAAATACGGGGATATGATTATCCATCAGACATTTCCTGATAAAGCAGCCAGCGAGCAGGAGACCACCATCTCCATTGCTCTTTCCCTGGCAGCAGATCCCAGTGTGAAGGCGATTATCTGTAATACCGCCATGGAGGGCACCGCAGCCGCCATGGAAAAGGTTCGTGAGAAACGGCCGGATATTCTGCTTTTAGCCGGCGTTCCCAGTGAAGCTCCGGATGTTATCTGCGCGGCAGCCGATCTGGTATTCCATCCGGATGTGGCCAATATGGGAACCGCAGTGGCAGAGGCTGCCGCAGAGATGGGAGCAGATACCGTTGTTCACTATTCCTTCCCCCGCCATATGGCGCAGCCTTTAAATATCGCCCGTCACGATAACATGAAGGCAAAATGTGAGGAACTGGGAATTGCCTTTGTAGACGGAACTTCACCGGATCCCATGAGTGATGCCGGTATTGCGGCAACCCAGCAGTTTATCCTGGAGGATGTTCCCCGTAAGGTGGAAGAGTATGGCGCAAACACTGCCTTTTTCGGAACCAATGCCGGTCAGCAGGAGCCGATGTGCAAGGCGGTATATGAGGCAAAGGCAATCTATCCGCTTCCGGATAATCCCAGCGTGTTCTATGCATTTCCAGGCGCTTTGGGAATCGAGGTTCCGGAGGACAAAAAGGGAGATGTTGCTTACATGAAGGAGCAGATCAGCGCAAAGCTGGCAGAAAACGAGATGAGCGGACGGATGGGAGCCTGGAGTGCGCCGATGCATACCATGTTTATCAACTGTGCAGTGGAATACGCTATGGCATTCTGCAATGGTGAGATTACGGAGCGTGCAGATCTGGATGCCTTTACCAATATTTTTGCCGAATTTGCAGGCGGCGATGTAAGCGTCCGCAAGTATACGGATATTGAGAGCGGAAAAAGCTATGACAATTTCTTTGTAGTACTTGGCAAATTCATCACTTTATAATCCTGCCATTATCCGGGATTGCCGCCTGTCCGGAGGCAATCCCGGATTCTGTAAAGTCATAAAATTTGGAAAAAGAAAGAGGGGTTGCAGATGGATACGCTCCTTCATTTTAAAAATATCAAAAAAAGCTTTTCCGGCAATGTGGTTTTGGACGGTGTGGATTTTAAGATTCAGCCAGGGCAGATTGTGGCTCTGGCCGGAGAGAATGGTGCAGGAAAGTCCACACTGATGAATATTCTATTCGGGATGAATGTAATTGCAGAAACAGGCGGCTATGAGGGGGAAATCATTTTTGAAGGAAAAAGCGTAAAGGTTCAATCCCCTTTAGATGCCATGGAACTGGGGATTGGGATGGTGCATCAGGAATTTATGCTGCTCCCGGGTTTTACGGTAGCCCGCAACATCAAGCTGAATCGGGAAAATCTGATTCCCTCCCTGATAAGCAGAATTACACCAAAAAGCTACCAGATGCTTGATAATCCTCAGATCATCAAAGAAGCTGCCGGGGCTCTTGGCAGGCTTGGAATGGAAATCAATCCGGAAGTAACCGTGGACAAGCTTCCGGTAGGACATATGCAGTTTGTGGAGATTGCCAGGGAAATCGATAAAAGTAATTTAAAGCTTTTGGTTTTGGACGAACCTACAGCAGTTTTGACAGAGAGCGAGGCGGAGCGCTTCCTGAAATGCATCCGCAAGGTAGCAGATGCCGGAATCGCGGTTATTTTTATCAGCCACCGTCTGGATGAAGTGATTCAGCTGGCGGATTCGGTTGTGATTCTCCGTGACGGACAGATGGTGTTTGACGAAAAGACGGAAAACACAGACAAACATCAGATTGCAGAACTGATGGTGGGCAGAAAGCTGGAGGCGGAAAGTCTCATGAATGTGAATCGCTCCTTTGAAGAGGATATCATTCTGGAAATCAAGCATTTGCGGGTGAATATGCCTGGTGAAAGAAGCAGGGATGTTTCTCTGAAGGTGAGACGGGGAGAGATTCTGGGGATCGGCGGTCTGGCCGGCCATGGAAAAACCAGCATTTCCAATGGGATTTTCGGAATGTATCCGGCCAGGGGGTCTGTGCATTATAAGGGAAGGCCTCTTTCCTTTGGAAAAATCGGAGAAGCGCTGAATCAGGGGATGGCCTTTGTGTCTGAGGACAGAAAAGGAGTGGGATTGCTTTTAAATGAATCCATTGCCCTTAATATGGTTTATACGGATATGAAGGTGAACCGCAGATTTCTGAAAAAATATGGCTTTTTCAGCCAGTTTGACAAAAAATCCGCCAGGGAAGTGGTTGAACAGATGATTCAGGAGCTGGACATCCGCTGTACCGGTCCGGATCAGATTGTGGGAAGACTGTCAGGAGGAAATCAGCAGAAGGTATGTATGGCAAGAGCACTGATCACCAAGCCGGAACTTTTGTTTGTGTCAGAGCCTACGAGAGGAATTGATATCGGGGCAAAGCAGCTGCTTTTGAATTATCTGGTAAAAATCAATAAAGAGCAGGGAATCACGATTGTGGTAACCTCCAGTGAGTTGAATGAGCTGCGGACGATCTGCGACCGGATTGCCATCATTGGATCTGGTGTTGTGCAGGGAATCCTGGCTCCGGATGCTCCGAATGTGGATTTTGCACTTTTAATGTCAGGAGAAAAGGGAGGGAATACATGATGGTATTGCTCAAAAACCTGGGGAAATCCTTTGGGTTTCCCAGACTGATTATTCTTGCCTTTCTTGGGCTTTTGATTCTTATGATGTTCGTACTTCATATTCCGGTTCCCCTTACCTTGTCACAGTGTCTGGTCCGCATCGGGATCAACCTGGTACTGGCTCTGGCCATGGTGCCGGGAATCATGGCCGGGACAGGGATGAATTTTGCACTCCCTCTGGGAATTGAATGCGGTCTGCTGGCAGGTATGATCAGCCTTCAGTACAATATGAAAGGAATCGGAGGTATCTTTGCCGCCATGGCGATCTCAATTCCCTTCAGCATTCTGGCGGGATGGGCTTACAGCCAGCTGGTAAACCGGGTAAAGGGAAGCGAAATGATGGTATCTACGTATATCGGCTTTTCCATGGTGGCCCTTATGTGCATCGGATGGCTGGTGCTTCCTTTCAGCAATGCATCGATTGTATGGCCGATCGGGGACGGATTGCGGACCACCATCACGCTGGAGGAATGGTATGACCGGGCGCTGAATCAGCTGTTTGCCTTTCGGATTTTTGGTGTAGATATTCCGGTAGGGCTGATTCTGGTAATCGGAGGGTTCTGCCTGATTGTCTGGCTGTTTATGAGAAGCCATCTGGGGCTGATGATGAAAGCTGCCGGCGCCAATCCTAATTTTGCCCGTTCCAATGGAGTGAAAGTGGATTCCATGCGGACGATTGCCACCATTCTGTCCACGGTTCTTGGGGGAATCGGAATCATCATCTATGCACAGGGATTCGGGTTTTACCAGCTTTACAATGCACCGCTGATGATGGCGTTTCCAGCCATTGCTGCAGTTCTGATCGGAGGGGCGACTCCCAGCAGGATTTCCATTTTTCACGTAATTTTGGGTACGATCATGTTTCAGAGCATGCTGGCAATCGCCACGCCGGTGGCCAACAGTCTGATTCCGGAAGGGAATTTATCCGAAGTGGTCCGGACGATTGTCAGTAACGGCATTATTCTTTATGCCTTATCCCGTATGCAAGGAGGGAAGCGATCATGAGCAGTGAGAAAACAAGTAAAGCAGGAGTCTTTGTGAAAAAGCTGCTGATCAACAATGCGGTTACCCTGTTGTTTTTCGTGATCTGCATTGCCGGCATTATTCTGGCAGACCAGCCGATGTCCTATATTATCGGTGAGATATCCTCCCGCCTGTTTCGGAACCTGATTTTAATTCTGGCCCTTTTAGTGCCGGTATGGGCCGGTATGGGGATGAATTTCAGCATTGTGCTGGGCGCTATGGCAGCCCAGATCGGAATCATTGTCTCCACGAATTTTTCCCTGTCAGGAATTGCCTGCCTGGTCGTTTCCTTTCTTGTGAGTATTCCCCTTTCCCTGCTGTTTGGGAATCTGACCGGACGTCTGTTTAACCAGACCAAGGGACAGGAGATGATTACCGGAATGATTCTGGGATTCTTTGCCAAGGGCATCTATGACCTGGTGTTTATGTTCTTGTGCGGTCCGGTCATTCCGGTCAGAAACGAGTCATTGCTGCTGACAAACGGGATTGGCCTTACCACGCCGATCAATCTGGATAATGCTACCAAAAGCGCAATCAACAAGATCTGGATGGTATCTCTGGATAAGGCAGTTTATGGTGTTTTGTTCCTGATTCTTTTGTTTTTTGCGGCAAGGATGATGGGGAAAATGATAAAAAAACAGAAAATAAGCGGGAGAGAGAGCAGCGGGCTGTTGGCGTCAGTTCTTGTTTTGGCAGTATTTTATCTTCTGTGCCGTTCATCCGAAACTTTTTTGTTTGCCCTGCGTTTTACGGATGTTCCGATTGCCACAGGAATCTTGATAGTCATTGTGTGCATCTATATCACCTTTTTATCAAAAACCAAGCTGGGAAGCGACATTCATGCAGTGGGACAAAGTATGCCGATTGCTGTTTCCATGGGAATTCCTGCAGACAAGATCCGGATTACGGCAATTATGATTTCCACATTGCTGGCAGCTTTGGGACAGTTGATTTTTATTCAGGATATCGGCAATTTTACCACTTATACTGCCCATGAAAATGTGGGAACCTTCTCGATAGCCGCCCTGCTGGTGGGAGGCGCTTCCATCAAAAAGGCCAATATTGGCCATGCGATTTTAGGAGCACTTTTGTTCCATACCATGTTTATTATTTCCCCGTTGGCCGGCAAAAATCTGTTTGATAATGCCCAGCTGGGAGAATATTTCCGCGTGTTTGTGTGCTATGCGGTAATCGCAGTGGCCCTGGCGCTTCATGCCTGGAAAAGCGTTCTGGCAAGACGGGTCGAAGAAGGGGAGGAGGAGTGAAAAAGGAAAGGAATGGTGAAAAATATGGAAGAAAAATACCAGGAGAAGCTGCAGTCTCTTATGAGGGAGCAGGGGATCGATGCCATGATGATCGCCCCTTCTGAAGAAATGAGATTCCTTGCCGGATTTCATGTGTATCAGGATGAAAGGTTTCAGGCGCTGTTTCTGACTGCCCGGAGAGACTGCTTTTATATCTGCAATCTTTTGAGCCGGGATGAAGTGGCAGCCGGAAGCCGGCAGCCAATGCCGATCTATACCTGGACGGATAACCAGCTGTTTGTGGATGTGGTTGGACAGGTTATGGAACAGTATGGCCTGGCTGGCGGGACAATCGGAGTAAATTCTACGGTCAGAGCCTGTCATCTGATTCCCATAGAGCAGAAAACCGGAGCCAGGTTTGTAGACGGAAAACCATGGCTGGAGGAGATTCGTATAATAAAAAACTCTCAGGAAATGGAAAATCTCCGCATTGCCTCTCAGATTGCCGATGATATTTTTCCGAAAATCCTTGAATTTATCCGTCCGGGACTCCGGGAAATTGATGTCCGGACAGAAATGGAGCGTCTCTTTACTCGGCAGGGGGTTCGCCTTGCGGGAGATATTGTGGCCTCCGGACCGAATTCAGCCCTGCCCCATTATTTTGGAAATCAGAGAATCATTCAGAAGCAGGATGTGGTAATTCTTGACTATGGATGCTGTTATAAGGGAATGTTTTCCGATGTGACACGAACGGTGTTTGTGGGTGGGATTACGCCGGAACAGGAAAAAGTATATGATATTGTGCGCCGGGCGAATCGTGCTGCCAGAAAAATGGTTGCCGAAGGGGCTTACATTCCGGACATTGATCAGGCTGCCAGACAGCTGATTGCAGAAGAAGGCTATGGGGAATATTTTATCACCAGACTGGGGCATGGGATTGGATATATTACGCATGAGCAGCCGGAAATTAAGGCCTCCAATCCGCGCAGGCTGGAGAAAGGGATGGCCTTCAGCATCGAACCCGGGATTTATATGGCCGGAAAATTCGGCATACGAATCGAGGATATTATGATGATCGGAGAATCCGGTCCGGAGCAGCTGAACAAAACTACCCATGAGCCGGTTGTCTTGTAGCCTTTGGCTCATAACCATTCAGATGGGCATGTTCCAGAGCTGGTATCTACCAGCCTTGAAAGAATAAAGAACGGGATGTTCAGCCTTGGAACAAGGGGAGGGCGCAGCGGAAAATGGTCTGCGGATGTTGACTTTGCAGAGATTTAGAAGTCCTTGAATTTCTGAGTTTTGCGTGGAAACGAAAATTCACACTGTTTGAGCGCAGCGAGTTTGTGAATTTTCGTTTCGTTTTTCGCCTAAGCGCACAGGAAAATGCGCCAGTGACGCATTTTATCGTGAGCAAAAATCGGAAATTTTAGGAATTCTTGATCTCGAAACCGGAAACATCCGCAGACCATTTTCCGCTGCGCCCTCCCCTTGTTCCAAGGCGTACCTTCTGGAACCTCACCCCACCCCGTGAACAGTAAACCGAAAATGATTTTCGAATTCTGTCTTGCTAAATGTCCCCTCCTATGATAAGATACAAAGATGGAATAAACTGATATTGAAACCATGGAGGTATCGTGTATTATGGCAAACGTAATGATAAGCTTGTTGGGTTATACGTTTAAAGCGATTGTATTTGCAGTGATTGCTTATGCCGGAATTATTCTGGGCAAGAAATTCAGAGACAGCAAGGATGCCGGAAAGGCTGTAGAAAGCCAGGAAAGCAAATAATACGGAGGACACAGACGTGAAGAAGTACGGCGTAAATGAATTGAGAAAAATGTTTCTGGAGTTTTTTGAGAGCAAGGGCCATCTGGCAATGAAAAGCTTTTCCCTGGTCCCACATAATGACAACAGCCTGCTGCTGATCAACTCCGGTATGGCACCCTTAAAGCCCTATTTTACCGGGCAGGAGATTCCGCCGCGCAGGCGTGTGACCACCTGCCAGAAGTGCATCCGCACCGGCGATATCGAGAATATCGGGAAGACGGCACGTCATGGGACTTTCTTTGAGATGCTGGGCAATTTCTCTTTCGGAGACTATTTTAAGGATGAGGCGATTCACTGGTCCTGGGAATTCCTGACTGAGGTGGTTGGACTGGATCCGGATCGTCTGTATCCGTCCGTATATCAGGATGATGATGAGGCTTTTGCTATCTGGAATCAGGAGATCGGAATTGCAAAGGAGCGGATCTTCCGTTTTGGCAAGGAGGACAACTTCTGGGAGCACGGCGCAGGCCCCTGCGGTCCCTGTTCGGAGATTTATTATGACCGCGGGGAAAAGTATGGCTGCGGCAAGCCCGGATGTACCGTGGGCTGTGATTGCGACCGTTACATTGAAGTCTGGAATAATGTATTCACCCAGTTTGAAAACGACGGACACGGCAATTATACGGAGCTGGTTCAGAAAAATATTGATACCGGTATGGGGTTGGAGCGTCTGGCAGTCGTCGTTCAGGATGTGGATTCCCTGTTTACGGTGGACACCAACAAGGCTCTTCTGGATGAGGTCTGCGCCCTGGCGCATACCAGCTATCAGGCAGATGAGAAAAAGGATGTATCCCTGCGGATTATTGCCGATCATGTGAAATCCTGTACCTTTATGATCTCCGACGGGATCATGCCTTCCAATGAAGGACGTGGTTATGTGCTGCGCCGTCTTCTGCGCCGTGCTGCCCGTCATGGAAGACTTTTGGGTATTGAGGGACGGTTCATGGCAGAGCTTGCCAAGACAGTGATTGCCCTGTCTAAGGATGGCTATCCGGAGCTGGAAGAGAAGAGCGTGATGATCCTCAAGGTGCTCACCGAGGAGGAGGAGAAGTTTAACCGCACCATTGATACCGGACTCTCGATTCTGAGCGAGATGGAGGCAGAGATGGCAGGGAAAGGAGAAACGGTCCTTTCCGGGGCGGATGCCTTCAAGCTTTATGATACTTATGGATTCCCGCTGGATCTGACGATTGAGCTTTTGGGAGAAAAGCAGCTGACCGTAGATGAGGAAGGCTTTCAGGCTGCCATGAAGGAGCAGAAAAAGAAAGCCAAGGAGGCCAGGAAGACCACCAACTACATGGGGGCGGATGTGACGGTTTATCAATCTATCCCGGCTGAAATCACCAGTACTTTTGTCGGGTATGACCGTCTTTCCCATGATTCAAGGATCACAGTGCTGACCACGGACAGCGAGCTGACAGAGGCTCTTACGGACGGACAGACTGGTACGATTATTGTGGAAGAGACCCCGTTTTATGGAACCATGGGCGGACAAACCGGTGATATTGGCGTGATCCATGGAAGCAGCGGGAGCTTTGTCGTGGAAGACACGATCCATCTGCAGGGCGGAAAGATCGGACACGTGGGACGAATGGTTTCCGGGATGCTGGCTGCAGGTGAGACGGTAACCTTAAAAGTAGGGGAAAAGACCCGGCGCGATACAGAGAAGAATCACAGTGCGACACACCTGCTGCAGAAGGCGCTGCGTATCGTTCTGGGCGAGCATGTGGAGCAGGCAGGTTCCCTGGTGACTCCGGATCGTCTGCGGTTTGACTTCACTCACTTTTCCGCGATGACCCGCGAGGAGATCCGCAAGGTGGAAGAGCTGGTCAATCAGGAGATCCAAAAGAATCTGGATGTGACCACGCAGGAGATGAGTCTGGATGAGGCGAAGAAGACAGGCGCTATGGCGCTTTTTGGCGAAAAATACGGCGAGACGGTACGTGTGGTCAAGATGGGCGATTTCTCTACCGAGCTTTGCGGCGGTACTCACGTGGCTCATACTGGCCAGGTTCATGCCTTTAAGATCCTTTCCGAGGCGGGAATCGCCGCCAATGTCCGCAGAATCGAAGCATTGACCGGCGACGGTCTGATGGCATATTATCAGAACGCCGAGGCGGAGCTGCATCAGGCCGCCAAGGCGGCAAAGAGCACTCCTGCAGAGCTTAAGGGACGGATTATATCCATGCTCGAGGAGCTGCGAGTCCTGCATGCGGAGAATGAAAAGCTGAAAGCGCGGCTGGCCAAGGACTCTTTGGGCGATGTCATGAACCAGGTAAGGGAGATTGGCGGTGTCAAGGTGCTTGCTGCGAAGGTTAGTGATGCGGATATGAACGGACTGCGCAATCTGGGAGACCAGCTGAAGGATAAGCTTGGCGAGGGTGTCATCGTTCTGGCGTCCGTACTGGACGGAAAGGTCAGCCTGATGGCAACCGCGACCGAAGGAGCCCAGAAGAAGGGCGCCCATGCCGGAAACCTGATCAAAGCGATAGCCGGACTGGTAGGAGGAGGAGGCGGCGGCCGGCCCAATATGGCACAGGCCGGCGGTAAGAATCCTGCCGGTGTAGACGCTGCACTAGAGAAGGTATATGAGGCGGCTGCCGGACAGATACGGTAACAAAAGAACAGCAATCGAGACCGTATCACAAAAATCTCCATGTTTTGCAAAAAATAGTTGACGAATAGAGATTTTATGTTATAATTTAAGCAGTGCGAATAAATACCCAAACAGTTGTATTATGCACAAGTACACAACTGGAGGGAGGTCAGGTGTGAGCGATGTCGAACGTAATTGTTAAAGAAAACGAAAGTTTGGACAGTGCGCTGCGCAGATTTAAAAGAAACTGCGCAAAGGCAGGAATCCAGCAAGAGATTCGTAAAAGAGAGCATTACGAGAAACCTAGCGTCAGACGTAAGAAAAAGTCTGAAGCCGCAAGAAAACGTAAATTTAATTAAACGTTTCCAAATCCCCAGTCATAAGGCTGGGGATTTTTTCGTAGAATGATAATAATGACAGACTGGGGATGAGGCCTTTGTTTGAACGGGTACGGATGGCAGCAACAGATAATCTGAAGCTGCCCAAAGATGTTGTGCTGGGGGAGGTACTGATTTCATTTGTCGGCCGGACCAGTGTGGTTGTGGAGAATTATCGGGGAATTCTGATCTATGATGATCAGACCGTAAAGCTGCAGGCGAAAAACTGCAAGCTGCAGTTTCATGGAAAACGGCTTCATATTGAATATTACAATCACGATGAGATGAAAATCAGCGGACTGATCCAGTCCATGGAATTTGGCGATTAAGTTATCGGCTGTGGAAATAAATAAAAACAGGAGTGAGTGGGTTGAAGGATGCCTTAAAGCATTATTGGGAAGGTTACCTTAGGATCCGGCTGAAGGGATTTTCGCCGGAGCGTTTTCTGAATCTGTGCATGGCAAAGCAGATTGTAATCTGGGATCTGAGATATCAGGAGGACGGTTATCAGTTTCTGATCAGTATCAGGGATTATCGGCGGGTGCGGCCATTGGTAAAAAAAGCACAGGTGCGGCTGAAAATTCTGGGGAGATACGGTCTTCCCTTTTTTTTATACCGGAACCGGAAAAGAAAGCTTTATGTTGCGGGAGTTGCTGCCTTTTTTCTGGTATTGTTTGTCATGTCGAGGTTTATCTGGGATATTTCTATTGAAGGAAACCGTCGGTTTACCGATGATACCCTCCTGCACTATCTGGATAGCCAGGATGTCCGTTACGGCCAGATGAAAAGAAAGATTGATTGCGATCTTTTGGAGGAATCCATCCGCAGCAATTATCCGGAGATTATCTGGGTCTCGGCCCGCATATCAGGAACCCGGCTGATGATTAAGCTAAAGGAAAATGAGGTCATGGGCAGTATACCGGTCAAAGAAAATGAACCCCGGGATCTGGTAGCAGAAAAGCCCGGAACCATTACCCGCATGGTAGTCCGCAGAGGAAAGGCTCAGGTCAGAGTGGGGGACTCTGTGGAGGAAGGTACTATCCTGGTTCGCGGTGCGGTGCCTATTTATAATGATGCGGAAGAGCTGGTGCGGGAACAGCCGGTTCGGGCCGATGCCGATATCTATGCCATTACAACAGAAAACTATCAGGAAACGATTCCTTTGCTGGCCCTTAACCGTACAGAAACCGGCAGAAGTCGGCAGGGGCTGCGGATGCGGGTCGGAAACCTTTCTTTTCTCTGGATGCTCCCGACATTGGGGGAGGATCCCTGGGAGATTACTTCCCGCAGTCGTCAGATTGCCATTCTGGGGGATTTTTATCTGCCGGTCTGGATCGATCAGATTCAGGCCAGGGAATATCAGATTTCCGAGCATTTTCTGACAAAGGCAGAGCTTGAAGCTCAGAAGAATAAGATTCATCAGAAAAAGATGGAGAATTTGACCGAAAAGGGGGTACAAATTCTTGAAAATAGTGTTAAAATAGGAAAAGAGGCTTCTGATTGGGTGATTCGGGGAGAATTTGTACTGGAGGAACGGATCGGGGCCGGAAGGGAGACCGTTTCGGAGAATATCATAGAAGAAGGAGAACAGACTGCTGAATGAGTGTAACAGAAACCATAATCGACATACCGGTCGAACATGAGAAGAACGTATGTGGTCAGTTTGACCAGTATCTGAAAAAAATAGAACGTACTCTGCGGGTAACCATTGTGGCACGCGATGGAGCGATTAAGCTGATTGGCCCGGACGGGATGATTCAAAAGGCCAAAAGTGTATTGAACAATCTGGTTGAGCTTTCTAAACGCGGTAATGCTGTCACAGAACAGAATGTGGATTATGCCCTTTCTCTGTCCTTTACCGAGTCGGATCATGCGATCCTGGAGATCGATCAGGATATTATCTGCCGGACGGCCAACGGAAAACCGGTCAAACCCAAAACTCTGGGACAGAAGCAGTATGTGGATGCCATTCGGAAAAAGATGATTGTGTTTGGCGTGGGACCAGCCGGAACCGGCAAAACCTATCTGGCGATGGCCATGGCGATTCAGGCCTTTAAGAATAATGAGGTGAACCGGATTATTCTGACCAGACCAGCGATTGAAGCAGGCGAAAAGCTGGGGTTTCTTCCCGGGGATCTGCAAAGCAAGATCGATCCTTATTTAAGACCGCTTTATGATGCCCTGTATCAGATCATGGGAGCGGAAAGCTTTCTGCATAATTCGGAGAAGGGTCTGATCGAGGTGGCGCCTCTGGCCTATATGCGGGGAAGAACGCTGGATAATGCCTACATTATTCTCGACGAGGCGCAGAATACGACACCGGCCCAGATGAAGATGTTTTTGACACGAATCGGCTTTGGATCCAAGGTGGTGATTACCGGGGATAAGACGCAAAAGGATCTTCCTGGAGGCGCTGCTTCCGGCCTGGACGTTGCCTTGCGGGTATTGCAAAAAATCGATGACATCGGATTCATCAATCTTACCAGCGAGGATGTGGTCCGCCATCCGCTGGTTCAAAAGATTGTACAGGCCTATGATAATTACGAAAAAAAAGAAGAGCACAGGGAACGTCTGTCCCGTTCTGAAAAGAAGGGACGCCGGAGATAAAAGGCAGTGGCGTGAGGCGCATAGACCAAAAGAGAAAAGGGGGAATGGGATGACAATTCATGTAGAGTATGAGACGGACAAGCAGCTGGAGCTTCCTTATGAGGAGATTGTGAAAGAGATCATTCCGGCAGTATTGGATTATGAACAATGTCCCTATGAGGCAGAGGTGAATGTATTGTTTGTTGACAATGATGCCATACAAAAGATCAATCAGGATTTTCGTCAGATGGATGTCCCCACAGACGTGCTGTCGTTTCCCATGATCTCATTTGAGAAGGAAGCGGATTTCAGCCATGTGGAGGAGACAGCCTGGGATTGTTTTCATCCGGAGAGCGGAGAGCTTTTGCTGGGAGATATCGTTATTTCGGTGGAAAAGGTCAGGGAGCAGGCCGAAAAATACGGCCATTCCCGGCGGAGGGAGCTGGCTTTTCTCATTGCGCATAGCATGCTGCATCTCTGCGGCTATGATCACATGGAAGAGGAAGAACGGGAACGCATGGAACAAAAGCAGCGGGAAATATTATCCGGGAAAGGATATGACAGATGAAAAATTGTCGTATAAGGACATGGGGGATACTTCTGATCATCATGATGCTTTTGTCCGCCTGTGCCCGAAAGACGAGTCCGGCCTCTGCAACACCGGAGGAAACAAGGATTCACATCGAACCGGAGACAGCGCCGATTGTTATCGAGACAGAAGAGGAAGAAAACGAGAGCACAGAGGAACCGGAAACATACGAGCCATGGGAACGTATGGAGGCAGACGGAATGGTACGCAGCTATCTGACCGGAGAGAAGGTTCCGGCAGCTGTGGGCAACCGGCGTCCGGTTGCTGTCATGATGAGCAATGATAAGGCAGCGCTTCCGCAATATGGCATCAATCGGGCCGGTGTTATCTATGAAGCGCCGGTAGAGGGCGATATGAACCGTTATATGGCGATTATCGAGAATTATGATGATCTGGATCGGATCGGATCCGTACGCAGCTGCCGCACCTATTATACTTACTTTGCCCGTGAATTCGATGCGATCTATGCACACTACGGACAAAGCACCTTTGCCCGGCCATATCTCAAAAATGTGGATAACATTAATGGAATCGAAGGTATTGGCGAGACTGCCTACTATCGCTCCAGTGACCGGAAACGGCCTCATAATGCCTATACCAGCTATGAGGGGCTTCAGAGCGCCATAGCAAAGCTTGGCTATTCCCAGGAGTACGATACCGATTACCGGGGACATTATTACTTTGCCAGTGAAACCCACCCGGTTGACCTGAAAGGGGAGGGGGTTCTGAAGGCAGAGAAGGTAACTCCTGGCTATGCTCTCAATCATCCCTGGTTCGAATACCATGAGGAGGACGGGTTTTATTATCGTTACCAGTATGGGGCTGCGCATCTGGGAAGTGAGGGACCGATTTCGGTAAAGAATATTCTGATTCAGTGCTGTGCGGCAGGATATTATGCTACCACAGACTATCGGAACATCAATGTTCATGAGGATCAGTGGGGAGGTTTTTATATTACCAACGGTAAGGCGGTCAGTATTTCCTGGAAAAAGGACGGGGAATTCGGCGTCACCCATTATTATGGTCCGGATGGCAGCGAGATTGTATTGAATCCCGGGAAGACCTGGGTGTGCATCGTACCGACTTCGGATGCCGGCAGGATTGTTTTGGAATGAATGGTAACGTGAAACGGAATAAAAATACCAGAAAAGGGAAAAATAAGCAGATAATATCCTAATTATCAGGAGGAGTTTCGCAATGAAACGGTATATGATCTGCTTATTTTTGTTTGTGGGAGTCAGTGCGGCTTGTCTGGCAGCCGGATATTTTCTGACCCGGCAAAGCCCGGACACGTCCCAGACCGCCGAGACCGAAATAGAAACCATGGCAACCATGGAGACGACAGAGACCGTGCCCGAAAACCTGGCAGCTGCCAATCAAAAACAGCTTCGTCATGAAAACAATGCCGGGGAATATTATCTGGTATCCGAAGACGGATTCTTGCTGGTGTTTGGCAAGGATAAGGAAACCATCTGTCTGTATACCCACATACCTCTGATGGATTTTCCTGTCCATGAGCAGGAACGGCTGCGGGAAGGAATCTGGTTTCCGGATATGATGGATGTGATTCATTATCTGGAGTCTTATACGAGCTGAGGTGAGGTTCCGGAAGGTACGCTTTCCTAAATGTCCTAAATGAGCTGTCATGGTTTAACAAGTCAGTTCTTTCGATGTCGATAGACATCAGCTCTGGAATCACACTCAGGAAGAAAAAAGGCTTGAAAACCGATTATAAAGCAGATAAAATAAGAAAAGATGTGCAAAGTGGAGGTGAAGCTTTGGGAAAGAGGGTAACAGTGGTCGGAGGCGGGGCCTCTGGCCTGGTTGCAGCGATAGCAGCAGCCAGGCAGGGGGCCGAAGTGACGATTATCGAACATAAGAGCTGTGTGGGAAAAAAGCTGCTTTCTACCGGCAATGGCAGGTGCAACCTTACCAATCTGTCCCTGACAAAAGAGTGCTATCATTGCAGTCAGCAGGGATTTCCCATGAAAGTTCTGAATCGCTTCGGGGTAGAGGATACCCTTGCTTTTTTCGGGGAACTGGGACTGATGACGAAAAGCAAGAATGGGTATGTTTATCCCAACTCCGAACAGGCGGCGGCAGTACTGGATCTTCTGAATCTGGAACTGGAGCGTCGCCATATCCGTGTTTTGCTGAACTGTGAGATCGAACAGCCTCTTCAAAAGGTGCGGGGGCGTTTCCTGGCACGGACCAGCCAGGGGAATATCAGCAGCGATGTTTTGATTCTGGCAGCCGGATCCCAGGCAGCCCCGGTTACCGGTTCAGACGGAAGCGGGTATCAATTGGCCCGGAATTTCGGCCACCGGATCTTTCCCCCTCTGCCAGCGCTGGTACAGCTTCGTTGTTCCGGGAAATACTTTAAGCAATTGGCCGGAGTCCGCTGTGAGGCACGGGTGGCTCTGTACGGCAAAGAAAGGCTGCTGGCTTCCGATACCGGGGAGGTGCAGCTCACGGATTACGGAATTTCCGGTATTCCTACCTTTCAGGTCAGCCGTTTTGCGTCCAGGAGTCTGTCGGAAGGGAAGGATGTCCGTGCAGTTCTTGATTTTATGCCTGCCATGAGCAGAACTGACGTAAAATTATTTTTAAAACACAAGGCAGAATTGCTGCCGGATATGAAATGCAGAGATTTTCTTACCGGGATTTTTCACAAAAAGCTTGCGCTTGTGCTTATTAAGCTTGCTGGAATTCCCACAGAACAGCCGGCCGGCAGAGTGACAGATACGTCCTGGGAACAGCTTTTGAATCGGATTAAGAGCTTTGAAGCAACCGTTACGGCAACCAATTCTTTTGATCAGGCTCAGGTGTGTTGCGGCGGGGCAGATACCAGAGAGGTGGTTCCTGAGACGCTGGAATCGCGTTTGGTGCCGGGACTTTATCTGGCAGGGGAGCTTTTGGATGTGGACGGATGCTGCGGCGGTTATAATTTGCAATGGGCCTGGTCCACCGGATACCTGGCAGGAATGGATGCAGGGAGTGAATAAGATATGATTCGAATTACACAATTGAAGCTGCCAATCGGGCATGCGCAGAAGGACTTGACAGATCAGGCAGCAAAGGCTTTACGCATTTCCCCGGAATGGATATCGGTAATCCATATCTGCCGTCAGTCTCTGGATGCCAGAAAAAAACCGGATCTGTTCTACAGCTACACGGTTGATGTGAGATTGAAAATGTCCCATAAACCGCAGGGAAAGACAGAGAGAAAATGGGAACAGGCGATTGTACATACCATAAAGAACACCCGGATATCCCTTTCTCCCAGGGAGAGTTATCATTTTGCGGTTACCGGTACCCAGGGGCTTTTCCATCCGCCGGTTATCATCGGCACCGGACCGGCAGGACTTTTCTGCGGACTGATGCTTGCCCGTCATGGCTATCGCCCGATTCTGCTGGAGCGAGGACTGGATGTCGAAGAGAGAAAGCTTAGAGTAGATCATTTCTGGAAAACCGGAGAACTGGATGTTCGTTCCAATGTACAGTTTGGTGAGGGAGGCGCCGGAACCTTTTCCGATGGCAAGTTGAATACATTGGTAAAGGATCCGCAGGGGAGAAATCGTCTGGTACTGGAAATTTTCCGGGAGTTTGGTGCTGCCGGGGATATTTTGTACCGCAATAAGCCTCATATCGGAACGGATGTTCTGAGCCGGATTGTGAAAAATATGCGCGAGGAGATTATCCGTCTGGGTGGCGAGGTGCGTTTTGGCTGCCAGGCTGCCAGAATTCTGACAAAACAAGGCAGAGTCCTTGGAGTCCTGACAGAACAAGGCGAACAGCTTTGGGCAGAAGCCGTTGTTCTGGCAATCGGGCACAGTGCCCGGGATACGTTTGCCATGCTGATGGACTGCGGAGTATCCATGTCGGCCAAGGCGTTTGCCGTAGGACTGCGCATTCAGCATCCGCAAAGAATGATTAACCTTTCCCAATATGGCAGGGAGGAAGCAGGAGAGCTTGGTGCGGCCGACTATAAGCTGACCGGCAAGTCTGCCCAGGGCCGGGGTGTTTATTCCTTTTGCATGTGTCCGGGCGGTTATGTGGTCAATGCTTCCTCGGAACCGGGAAGACTGGCGGTCAATGGTATGAGCTACCACGACCGATCCGGCAGGAATGCCAACAGTGCCTTGATTGTAACCATAACGCCCCAGGATTTTCCGGATGCTACGCCGCTTGGCGGAGTGGCCTTTCAAAGACGGCTGGAAGAGCTGGCATACCGGGCTGCCGGAGGCAGGATCCCGATCCAGCTCTACGGGGATTTCCTGGCAGGAAGAGTGTCTTCTGCCCTGGGGGATATCGTGCCGCAGATGAAAGGCGGCTGGGCATTTTCCGATCTGCACCAGGTGCTTCCATCGTTTCTCTGTGAGGCATTGCAGGAGGGGATCGAAAGCTTTGGGCAAAGAATCCATGGCTTTGACCGAAAGGATGCGATTCTTGCAGGAGTCGAAAGCCGTACCTCCTCTCCGGTACGAATCTGGAGAGATGAGGGACTGGAAAATGAAATCCGGGGACTGTATCCCTGTGGAGAGGGCGCGGGATATGCCGGAGGAATTACCTCGGCCGCCATGGACGGCATACGGGTTGCCGAGGCCATTGCTGGAAAATATCATACATAGATACAGGAGAATAACCATGAACGCAGCTATGAGAGAAAAACTTAAGGACAAGCAGCGAATTGTCATAAAGATTGGCTCCTCCTCCCTGACACATCCACAGACCGGAGAGCTGAATTTGCTGAAGATTGAGAAGCTGATCCGCATTCTCTGCGACCTGCGGGGAGAAGGGCGGGATGTGGTTCTGGTCTCATCCGGTGCGATTGCTGCCGGAAGGCAGGCTTTGGGCGGTCAGAAACGGCCGGAAAGCATATCAGAAAAGCAGGCTTATGCAGCAGTGGGGCAGGCGAGGCTGATGATGGTATACCAAAAGCTCTTTTCGGAATATAACCGAGTTGCCGCACAGGTGCTGCTGACTAAGGATACCATGACAAATGAGGTCTCCAGGTACAATGCTCAGAATACCTTTGACGAGCTGATCCAACTGGGGGCAATTCCCATTGTCAATGAAAATGATACGGTATCCACCCATGAAATTCAGTTTGGGGATAATGACCGCCTGTCGGCAATTGTGGCAGCATTGATCGGGGCGGATCTTTTGATTTTACTTTCAGATATCGACGGCTTATATTCGGATGATCCCAGGAAAAATCCACAGGCACAATTTATCAGCCTGGTAGAGGAGATATCGCCCGAGCTTCTGGATATGGGAAAAGATACGGCAGGCAGTGATGTGGGAACCGGAGGAATGTCGGCAAAACTGGCAGCTGCCCGGATTGCCACGGACAGTGGTTCGGATATGGTCATTGCCAATGGCAAGAATGTGGAAATTATCCATGATATCATGCAGGGAGCGTTTAAAGGAACCCTTTTTATGGCGCACCGGAATCTTGATTTTGATTTGATGGATTATATCAATCATCAATACTAACAAGATTCCAGAAAGGAAGAACAATATGGAACAGAATATGATTGACCGAATCAATGCCTTGTATCACAAGTCCCAGTCTGTAGGGCTTTCAGAAGAGGAAAAGGTCGAACAGGCGGCTCTGCGAAAGGAATACATTGAGACGATTCGTACCAATATGCGGGCAAATCTGAACAGCATTTCCATCCGCGAGCAGGACGGAAGCATCACAGACTTAGGGAAAAAATATGGCGGGATTCAAGATGAGCAGTCCTAAAGAAAACGTCCGCAAAGAGATCCGACAGATGCGCAAAGACCTTTTGCCAGAAGAAAAGGAACAGATGGATCAACAGATTCGGGAACGTTTCCTGAATCTGCCACAGCTTGAGCAGGTGAAGAGTATTTACCTGTATGCATCGATTGGCAGGGAGGTGGATACCTGGGGCCTGCTTGAGGCTTTGTGGAAAAAGGGAATCCGCACGGCATTGCCCAGGGCAGAGGGAAAAGAGCTCTGTTTTTGCTTTGTGGATAACTGTCAAAGGCTGCAAGCAGGCACTATGAAGATTTGGGAGCCGAAAAAAGACTGCGCCCTGGCAGACGATCCCCATTCATGGGTCATTACCCCGGGGGTGGCCTTTTCTGTGGATGGGAGACGGATTGGCTATGGGGGAGGATACTACGATCGTTTCTTTTTGCGGGAAACCGGGCATATGCGGATTGCGCTGGCATACCCGTTCCAGGTGAGAAAGGACATTCCTGTGGAACCCTGGGATCAAAGAGTGCATGCGATTGTGACCCCGGAAGAAATCAAAAATTGCAGTCTGGAAAACCGGATTCTGGAATAGAAAGGGAGGAGAGAAACCTTATGGAACTGACAGAGATTGGACAAAGGGCAAAGGAAGCGGCGTCTTATCTGGGACATCTGGGTGTCCGGCAAAAAAATAAGGGCCTGCAGGAGGCTGCCCGGGCCTTGACGGAAGGAGAACAGGAGATTCTGTCTGCCAATCAGGAGGATGTACTGCGTGCAAAGGCTGCCGGAATGAGCCGGGCACTGGTGGATCGCCTGAAGCTGACACCGGAACGAATTCGGGATATGGCAGACGGATTGCTGCAGGTGGCAGCGCTGGAAGATCCGGTGGGAGAGGTCCTTTCTATGAAAGAACGACCGAATGGACTGATCATTGGACGCAAACGAGTTCCGCTGGGGGTAATCGGGATCATTTACGAGGCACGACCGAATGTGACGGCAGATGCTTTTGGCCTGTGCTTTAAGACGGGGAATGCTGTGATCCTGAAGGGCGGAAGTGATGCGCTGGAATCGAACCGGGCTATTGTCCTTTGCCTTCAAAAAGGGCTTTTTAGAGCTGGAATCCAGGAAAGCTCGGTACAATTGATTCTTGATACTGACCGGGAGACAACCAAAAAGCTCATGCGGCTGAATCAATACGTGGATGTGTTGATTCCCCGAGGCGGCGCAGGACTGATTCGGACCGTGGTAGAGAACAGCACGGTTCCGGTGATTGAGACCGGCACAGGAAACTGCCATATTTATGTGGATGAAGGCGCGGATCTGGATATGGCGCTGAAGATTATTGTCAATGCCAAAACACAAAGGCTCGGGGTCTGCAATGCCTGTGAATCCCTGGTGGTGCACCGGGCAGAGGCAGAGCGTTTTCTGCCCATGCTGCAAAAGCAAATGTCAGAAAAGCAGGTGGAGGTTCGGGCGGATGAGGCTGCCTGCGCGATGGTTCCGGGATTCCTGGTCGCGACTGAGACGGATTGGGGGACAGAATACCTGGATTCCATCCTTTCCTTGAAAATGGTGGATTCTTTGGAAGAGGCGATTGGCCATATTAACTGCTATAATACCGGACATTCTGAAGCAATCATTACCAGGAATTATGAACATGCACAGAGATTTTTGAATGAAATTGACGCAGCTGCAGTGTACGTGAATGCGTCCACACGTTTTACAGATGGGAATGAATTCGGATTCGGTGCAGAAATCGGGATCAGCACACAGAAACTGCATGCCCGCGGGCCGATGGGCCTGGAAGCATTAACAACAACCAAATACATCATCTATGGGAACGGGCAGATTCGGGAGTGAACTCCCCCTAAAACCCCCTCCCGTGTCGCCATTTTACCATGAATGTCAAAAAATGTCAAGCTTTTGGCTGACTTTTCACGGGGAAGGGTTTTGAAATGGCAACAGTTCAGATAACCCTTGAACTGCTGCCCGAAAGGTACGCTCTGGAAAAGGAGAAAAAATGCAAAGAGAAACGGGAGAATGTTATGATAAGAGAGATGAAGGAGGCTGATGCAAACCAGGTTACCAGAATCTGGCTGGATTCCAACCGGGAGGCTCATGATTTTATCCCTGCTGAATATTGGGAAGAGAATTACCAGGCAGTAAAAGAAGCGCTTTTGCAGGGGGAGGTCTATGTCTGCGAGATGGAAATGGCGGGAAAAACGGATATCGTTGGTTTTATCGGGCTGAATGAAGATTTTATAGAGGGGATTTTTGTCCGGGATAATGTCCGGTCAAGGGGAGTTGGTAGGGAGCTTCTTGATTATGTAAAAGACAGACGGAATCAACTGATGCTTGGCGTGTACCAAAAGAACCTGCGTGCGATCCGGTTTTATCAGAGAGAGGAGTTTCTTGTCCGGCAGGAAGGCGTTGATGGGAATACTGGTGAGAAAGAGTATACGATGCTCTGGAGACGGCAGTAAAGTCTTTCAAGAGCTTACTTTTGCCTGGCTTTCGAATTATGTTTCCGGCAGTTGTTGTTTTTGGCAACATGTGCTATAATGTCAGCAATTGAGTCAGACAGGATATTTCTTAGCTTTGGTTATATGATAGAAAGGAAAAAGTCAGGAGAAATGTATAACGAAATTAACTTGGAAAAAATAGAGATAAATTCAGACCCTCCCGCAAAGGAACCTGACCGCCAATATTACTTCATAGCAAAATGCCGGGAATGGGTGCGGGAGTTTGAGCGGGAAAACGGACGCTGCCCGACAGCCTGTGTTCAGACCTTCGGCTGCCAGATGAATGCCAGGGACTCGGAAAAACTGCGAGGAATTCTTGGTCAGGCCGGGCTGGAGAACTGTGGAAAGGAAGAGGCTGATTTTGTACTTTATAATACCTGCACGGTAAGAGATCATGCGAATCAGAAAGTCTATGGACGCCTTGGTTATCTCCAGACCCTGAAAAAGAAAAATCCCCGGATGAAGATTGCCCTGTGCGGCTGTATGATGCAGGAGCCGACGGTCGTGGAACGGATTCAAAAAAGCTACCCTTTTGTAGACCTGATCTTTGGTACCCACAATATTTATAAGCTGGCAGAGCTTTTGTATTGCTGCCTGACAGAGCGGGGGATGGTGGTTGATGTCTGGGATTCTGCAGATGCCGTGGTGGAAGACCTGCCGGCAGAGCGCAAATACTCTTTTAAATCCGGGGTGAATATTATGTATGGCTGCAATAATTTCTGCAGCTATTGTATTGTCCCTTATGTACGGGGGAGAGAGCGCAGCCGGGAGCCGGGAGAGATTCTTGCCGAGATTCGCAGACTGGCTGCGGATGGCGTAAAGGAAGTAATGCTTTTGGGGCAGAATGTGAATTCTTATGGAAAGAATCTTTCGGAACCGGTTTCCTTTGCTGAGCTTTTAAGGCAGGTGGATTGCATAGACGGGATTGAAAGGATCCGTTTTATGACTTCGCATCCCAAGGATCTTTCCTCAGAACTGATTCTTGCAATGAAGGAATGTAAAAAGGTCTGCCGGCATCTGCATCTTCCGCTTCAGTCGGGAAGCAGCCGTATTCTGGAGAGGATGAACCGTCGTTACACCAAGGAACAGTACTTAGAGCTGGTGAACCGGATCCGTCAGGCGATACCGGATATTTCGCTGACCACGGATATTATCGTGGGATTTCCGGGAGAGACGGAGGCTGATTTTGAAGAAACACTGGATGTGGTCCGCAGAGTCCGTTATGACAGCGCTTTTACCTTTATCTATTCCAAACGTACCAAAACCCCGGCTGCCTCGATGGGAGATCAGGTGGATCCGGTTGTAGTCAAGGAGCGTTTTGAACGGCTGCTGCGAGAGGTGCAGCAGATATCCTCCCAGGTCTGTATGCGGGATGCCCATACGATACAGGAAGTGCTGGTGGAATGCGAGAATGATCATCAGGAAGGGTATGTCAGCGGACGACTCAGCAATAACCTGCTGGTCCATTTTCCGGGAGATCCCTCCCTGGTCGGAAAGCTGGTATCCGTGGAGCTTACTGAACCGAAGGGATTTTACTATATAGGAAGAATGGTTGATAGAACCGAGGTGGAAAATGAGTGGATTATCACCGATGATGGCGCAGTATGTGGAGACAAAGAAGCAATATAAAGACTGTATTCTTTTCTACCGTCTGGGAGATTTCTATGAGATGTTTTTTGAAGATGCCAAGACTGCGTCCAGGGAACTGGAGCTGACCCTGACCGGAAAGGAATGCGGAATGGAGGAACGCGCACCCATGTGCGGTGTTCCTTATCATGCGGTAGACTCCTATCTGAGCCGTCTGGTTCAAAAGGGCTATAAAGTGGCGATTGCAGAGCAGATGGAGGATCCCAAGCAGGCGAAAGGGCTGGTAAAACGGGAAGTGATCCGGGTTGTGACACCGGGAACCATCACCAGTACCCAGGCGCTGGATGAGACAAAGAATAATTACCTGATGGGGATTGTTTATCAGGGCGATAAGCTGGGGGTCTCGGTGGCAGATATTACAACCGGAGATTTTCTGGTAACAGAGATAGGAACCGAGCGATCCCTTTTCGATGAAATCTATAAGTTTTCTCCCTCTGAAATCATCTGCAATGACGCGTTTTCCATGTCAGGAATCAGTTTGGAGACTATAAAAAACAGCTGTCATTTTACCATGACCTCTCTGGATTCCCATTTCTTTCAGGAAGAGGGATGCCGGCGGGTGCTGAAAGAGCATTTCAAGGTCAGCAGTCTGGAAGGGTTGGGGTTGGCAGATTATGACAGCGGAATGATAGCGGCCGGGGCTGTTATGCAGTATCTGTATGAAACACAGAAAAATACCCTGGATCATATGACCACCCTGGTTCCTTATGTTACGGGGAATTATATGGTGTTGGATTCTTCTACCAGAAGAAACCTGGAGCTTCTGGAGACTATGCGGGAAAAACAGAAGCGCGGCAGCCTTCTGTGGGTATTGGATAAGACCCGGACTGCCATGGGAGCCCGTCTTTTGCGTACGTGGATCGAACAGCCACTGATTGACAGGGAAGTAATCCAGAGGCGCCAGCAGGCCATTGAAGAGCTGAACCTCAACTATATTGGCCGGGAAGAGCTGGGAGAATACCTGAATCCGGTATATGATCTGGAGCGCCTGATCGGGCGAATCAGCTATAAGACTGCGAATCCCAGAGACCTGCTGGCCTTTTGTAATTCCATTGCCATGATCCCCCCTATTAAAACACTGCTCTGCGAATTCACGTGTCAGAACCTGAAAGAGTTGCAGGAAGAACTGGAACCGTTAGAAGATCTGTGCAGCCTGATTCGGAGTGCGATTGTGGATGAGCCGCCCATTGTGGTACGAGAGGGCGGAATCATAAGAGAAGGCTATCACGAAGAGACTGACAGGCTGCGTCACGCAAAGACAGAAGGGAAGACCTGGCTGGCTGATCTGGAGACGCGGGAACGCGAGAAAACAAGAATTAAGAATCTGAAGATCAAATATAATAAGGTCTTCGGATATTATTTTGAAGTGACCAATTCCTTTAAGGATCTGGTTCCGGATTATTTTGTACGGAAGCAGACCCTGACGAATGCGGAACGTTATACCACAGACGAATTAAAGGAGCTGGAGGATGTGATTCTGGGAGCCGAGGATAAGCTGTTTTCTCTGGAGTATGATCTTTTCTGTCAGGTGCGGGATCAGATCGCTGCTGAGGTGATCCGGATTCAGAAGACAGCCCGCGCCCTGGCTTCTGTGGATGTTTATGTGTCCCTGTCTACGGCAGCAACCCGCAATAATTATGTGAAACCTGCCATCAATGAAAAGGGGATTCTTCAGATCAAGGGCGGGCGTCATCCGGTGGTGGAAAAAATGATGGAAAACGATCTGTTTGTTTCCAATGACACCTATCTGGACAATGGCAAGAACCGGATTTCTATTATCACCGGGCCCAATATGGCGGGAAAATCAACCTATATGCGGCAGACGGCATTGATTGTGCTGATGGCGCAGATCGGCTCCTTTGTGCCGGCAGATCAGGCAAATATCGGAATCTGCGACCGGATTTTTACCCGGGTGGGGGCATCGGATGATCTGGCCTCCGGACAGAGCACCTTTATGGTGGAAATGACAGAAGTAGCGAATATCCTGCGAAGCGCCACCCGCAACAGCCTGCTGATTCTCGATGAGATCGGAAGGGGAACCAGCACCTTTGACGGGCTCAGCATTGCCTGGGCAGTGGTGGAGCATATCAGCAATACCCGGCTTTTGGGAGCCAAAACCTTGTTTGCCACCCATTATCATGAACTGACGGAATTGGAAGGAATCATCAGCGGGGTGAATAATTACTGCATCGCCGTCAAGGAAAAGGGGGATGACATTGTCTTTTTGCGCAGGATTGTGCGGGGCGGGGCAGATAAAAGCTACGGAATCCAGGTTGCCAAGCTTGCCGGAGTGCCGGATTCGGTCATTCAACGGGCCAAAGAACTGGTGGAAGAGCTGATTGCCTCGGATCTGACTTCCCGGACGCGAGAGATCGCTGAAATCAGCGCGAATATTTCCAGCCGCAAGGCAGTGCCGAGACCGGATGATGTAGAACTGAGCCAGCTGACAATATTTGATACGGTTCGTGAAGACGACATCATCAGGGAACTGCGGGAATTAGAGCTGGGGAGGATGACTCCTATTGATGCGATGAATGTACTGTATCGGTTTCAGACAAAGCTCAATAACCGCTGGGAAGCTTCGGAACAGGGATGAAGGTTTCTCAGACTTTGTGATTTACATAATGATATTATGTAAATCACTGGCTGTCAGGAGGAAGACGGGATATGCCGAATATCCAGGTTTTAGACCAAAATACGATTAATAAGATTGCTGCCGGCGAGGTGATTGAACGGCCGGCATCGGTGGTAAAGGAGCTTTTGGAGAATTCCATCGATGCCGGAGCCACTGCTGTCACAGTAGAGATCCGTGACGGAGGGATCTCCTTTATCCGGGTGACGGACAACGGCGGCGGAATCTCTCCGGATGAGATTAAACTGGCTTTCCTTCGCCATTCCACCAGCAAAATCCGCTCTGCTGAGGATCTGTTTTTCGTCTCCTCCCTGGGGTTTCGGGGAGAGGCATTATCCAGCATTGCAGCGGTGTCGCAGGTGGAGGTGATTACCCGGATGCCGGAAAAGCTGACTGGTATCCGCTATCAGATAGAGGGAGGAATCGAAAAGGGGATCGAAGAGATCGGTGCCCCGGAAGGGACAACTTTGATTGCCCGGAATCTTTTCTATAATACCCCGGTGCGAAGAAAATTCTTAAAGACAGCCATGACAGAGGGAGCCCATGTGGGAGACCTTGTTGAAAAGCTTGCGCTGTCCCACCCGGAGGTTTCCATTCGTTTTATCCAAAATAACCAGAATAAGCTCTTTACATCCGGAAATCATAGTCTTAAAGACATTATTTATACCATATATGGGCGGGAAATTACCGCTAATCTGTTATCCGTTCATAAAAAACAAGATAACGTTTCTGTGGAAGGATTCGCAGGCAAGCCGGTGATTGCCCGCAATAACCGCAATTTTGAAATTTATTTTATTAATGGACGGTATATGAAAAGCAGCATCATTTATAAGGCGATCGAGGAGGCTTACAAGCCTTTTATGATGCAGCATAAGTACCCTTTTACCATGCTGCAGCTGCAGATTGAACCAGAGCTTTTGGATGTGAATGTTCATCCCGCCAAAATGGAGCTGCGTTTTCAGAACGGAGAACGGGTCTTTCAGATCGTGCGGGATGCAATTACCGAAGTGCTGATGCACCGGGAACTGATTCCGGAGATGAATCTGGAGGAAAAGCAGGACGGGAAAAAGAATTCTCTTTCCAAAGAACCCACAAAAAAACGGCTATCACTTCCAGAACCCTTTGAGCACAGGCGGCTCGAAAAGATCCGTCAGGATAATCAAAAGGACGATAAATCCTTTTTCAGTCAGGATAGAGTGGCAGAGGAAGCCATTCCCTATCATATTCCTGCAGGAAAAGAAAAAGAGGAAAAAGGGCATACCCTGAAGCGTTTTGAACAGGAAGATCAAAAAGAGGAAAAGCCGGAAAATAAAATGCGTAACAGGCAGATGGATTTGTTTGAAGAGCAGCTTCTGACACCGGAATCCCGCAGCAGGCATCAACTGATCGGACAGCTTTTTGATACCTATTGGCTGGTGGAATTTAACGATCATCTTTATATTATTGATCAGCATGCTGCTCATGAAAAAGTACTCTACGAACAGACCATGGCGTCCTTTGCTGTGCGGAATCAGACCAGTCAGATGGTAGAACCTCCGATTATCCTGACGCTGAGTGATGGGGAGGCGGCGCTTCTTAACCGGTTCCATCAGACATTTCAAAGTCTTGGATTTGAGATCGAACCCTTTGGGGGACGGGAATATGCGGTTCGCGGTGTGCCGGATAATCTGTTTTCCATTGCCCAGAAGGAACTTTTAACAGAGCTTTTCGATACCCTTTCCGAAGATACGACAGCAGGAAGTCCGGATCTGATCTGTGAACGGGTCGCTCTGTTATCCTGTAAGGCAGCCGTGAAGGGAAATCATTCCATGAATGCCGCAGAGGCGGACTGTCTGATTGATGAGCTTTTGAAATTGGAAAATCCCTATGCCTGTCCACACGGAAGGCCCACGATTGTGTCTATGAGTAAATATGAACTGGAGAAAAAATTCAAACGCATCGTATGATTGCAGAAGGGTTCAGTACATGAAACGACCACTCATTATAGTAACCGGTCCCACGGCAGTGGGAAAAACCTCCCTCTCGATCCGCCTGGCTAAGGCTCTGGACGGAGAAATTATCAGCGCGGATTCCATGCAGGTATACCGTGGCATGGATATCGGATCCGCAAAGGTGACAGCGTCAGAGATGGATGGAGTCCCCCATCATCTGATTGATGTATTGGATCCGCAGGAAGAGTTCAATGTCACGGTTTTTCAGTCCATGGCCCGTCAGGCCCTCTCAGGCATCTATGAACGCGGACATGTTCCGATCGTGGCAGGGGGAACCGGATTCTATATTCAGGCGCTTTTATATGATATTGATTTTAAAGAAAATGACAGCGGCGGCGCCATCCGCAGAGAGCTGGAGCAGCTTGGGGCAGAGCGGGGAAACGAATACCTTCATCAGCTGCTCAGGCAGGCCGATCCCGAAGCAGCACAGCAGATTCATGCCAATAACCGTAAGCGGGTGATCCGGGCAATTGAGTATTACCGGCTGACCGGGCAGCCGATTTCCGAACATAATCGGCAGGAGAGAGCAAAAAGTTCTCCCTACCGTTTTTATTATTATGTGCTGACTTGTAACCGGGATCTGCTTTATGAGCGGATTGATCAGCGGGTAGATGATATGCTGTCTCTGGGATTGGCGGAAGAAGTCCGCCGCCTGAAAAGTATGGGATGCCATCGGGGAATGGTCTCTATGCAGGGGCTTGGCTACAAAGAGATCCTGGATTATCTTGACGATCGATGCAGCCTTGAGGAGGCGGTGCGGATCCTCAAGCGGGATACCAGACATTTTGCCAAACGGCAGCTAACCTGGTTTCGCCGGGAAAGAGATGTCCGCTGGCTGGAGCTGGAACGATTCGGTCATGACCGGGGACGGGTACTGGAATATATTCTGAAGGAATGGAAGGGCGAGGAGCAAAAAGCTCTGTCTGGGACTGAGTAAAACGAAAGGAACGAAAAAGAAAAATGGAAATCGAACAAATGTATCAGAAGTTCGGGATCTGCCGCCAGGTACTGGATTACGGACTCTCTGTAGAAAGCGGATTAAAGGAGCGTTTTCTTGCAATTGATGAAAACGCAGAATATAACCAGATGAAGGTGATTCAAGCCATGCAGAAGGCACGGGTCAGCGACATCCATTTTGCGGCGACCACTGGTTATGGATATAATGATCTGGGACGGGATGTCCTGGAGGAGGTCTATGCTTTGGCCTTCCATGGAGAAAGCGCTCTGGTCCGTCCCCAGCTGATCAGCGGCACCCATGCTCTTCACGTGGCATTGTCCGGGAATCTGCGTCCCGGTGATGAACTGCTGTCACCGGTGGGAAAGCCGTATGACACATTAGAGGAGGTTATCGGAATCCGAGATTCCGTTGGTTCCCTGAAAGAGTATGGCGTGAGATACCGGCAGGTGGATTTGCTGCCAGACGGTTCTTTTGACTGGGAAGGAATCCGGAAGGCGGTAAACGATAAGACAAAGCTGGTAACCATCCAGCGTTCCAAGGGATATGCCACACGTCCTACGCTCTCAGTAAAGCAGATCGGTGAGCTGATTGCCTTTGTCAAGGGAATCAAACCGGATGTGATCTGCATGGTGGATAACTGTTATGGGGAATTTGTAGAACGCATGGAACCAACCGATGTGGGAGCCGATATGATCGTTGGCTCTCTGATAAAGAATCCCGGAGGCGGACTGGCTCCGATTGGCGGATACATTGTCGGGCGAAAGGACTGCATTGATCGGGCATCTTATCGTCTGAGCGCGCCCGGACTGGGAAAGGAGGTCGGCGCCAGTCTGGGATTGAATCAGTCCTTTTTTCAGGGGTTGTTTCTGGCGCCTACCGTGGTGGCCGGAGCCCTGAAAGGAGCGATTTTTGCTGCCAATATCTATGAACGGCTGGGATTTGAAGTGGTGCCGAACAGCCAGGAATCCCGACATGACATCATTCAGGCAGTTACCTTCCGGACACCGGAGGGAGTCATTGCCTTTTGCCAGGGAATTCAGGCGGCAGCGCCGGTTGACAGCTTTGTCACCCCGGAACCCTGGGATATGCCCGGATATGACGCCCCGGTCATTATGGCGGCCGGCGCCTTTGTCCAGGGATCCTCGATTGAGCTGAGTGCGGATGGTCCGATTAAGGAACCTTATGCCGTATATTTTCAGGGGGGACTGACCTGGTATCACGCCAAGCTTGGCGTGCTGATGTCGCTGCAGAAGCTAAAAGACGCAGGGCTTGTAAAATGGAACGAAAACTAAAGACTTTCTAAACTCCCCATTTTAACTATACACAACTCCGATTTTATGGTAAAATAAGGAACGATATCTCATTTTTCCAGACTACGTACCGGGAGAGTCACGCAGCAAAGGAAGGTGAGAACGATGAAAATAAAAGACATTCCCAATGATGACAGACCCTATGAGCGTTGTCTGCAAAAGGGTCCGGAGTATCTGAGCGATACGGAGCTTTTATCTGTGATTGTCCGTACGGGATTTAAGGATGTCAATTCTCTTGAGCTGGCATCCAGCATTCTGGCATTGAATTATCCTAATGACGGGATTCTGGGGCTTTTGCACCTTTCTCTCCCGGAGCTGATGAGCATTAAGGGGATCGGTACGGTGAAGGGTATCCAACTGCTGTGTGTGGGAGAGCTGTCCCGAAGGATCTGGAAGCGCCGGGCACGGGAGAATCTGCAGATCCTTCAGACCCCGGAGGCCGTGGCAAAGTATTATCAGGAGGATATGCGCCATATGCAGCAGGAGCAGTTTTATGTGATGCTGTTTAATACCAGACAGGTACTGATCCGCGACATCCTGATCTCACAGGGGACGGTGAACGCCTCTCTTGCCTCCCCCAGGGAGATCTTTATTGAGGCGCTCCGCTATCAGGCAGTAAGCCTGATTCTGGTTCATAACCATCCCAGCGGGGATCCGGAGCCAAGCAGTGAAGATATTTCTCTGACCAGGCGCGTCTGTGAGGCCGGGCAGCTTGTGGGGATTTTTTTACAGGATCATGTGATTGTCGGGGAACACACCTATGTGAGTATGAAAGAACGAGGATTGTTATAGATGGAGTCAAGACGTAGCAAGTATATTCTGATCGGTATGTCGATCTTTTGTATTCTGTTAATTATTATCACTTCCTTTCGGGATAGTTTTTTAGATCCTCTGCGTACCGGAGTGGGGTATTTCCTGATTCCGGTTCAGTCCGGGGTGAACCGCGCCGGCACTTTGATTTATAATGAGATCACGGATTACAGCCATTTTAAGGGCGCTGTGGAAGAGAATAAGCAGCTTAGGAAGCGGATTGACGGTTTGGTGGAGGAGAATACCCGCCTGCAGGCAGAGCAGTTTGAGCTGAACCGTCTGCGAGAGCTGTATCAGCTGGATCAGGATTATCAGCAGTATGAAAAGATCGGCGCCCGCGTCATTGCCAAGGATTCTGGCACCTGGTTTCAGGTTTTTCGCATCAACAAAGGCTCTGCGGACGGTGTCCGCGTGGACGCGAACGTGCTTTCCGGCGGCGGTCTGGTGGGAATCGTGACCGATGTGGGCGCTAATTATGCCACAGTTCGTTCCATCATTGATGATGTGAGCCGGGTCAGCGTGATGGCGCAGCAGTCTGGTGACACCTGCTTTGCGGAAGGAGATCTGACTCTTTTTTCCGAAGGGAGACTCCGCCTGAGCAAGATCACAAAAGACGGAGATATCAAAGACGGAGACCGGATCGTTACCTCCAATGTCAGCTCCAAATACCTTCCGGGAATTCTGGTGGGCTATGCTACGGACATTGTTACAGATGAGACCAGACTGACCAAATCCGGATACCTGATCCCGGCAGCGCAATTCAACAATCTGCAGGAGGTTCTGGTAATTCTGGAGTTGAAGGAGGAGCAGACAGACGGTGATCTGACGATAGGACAGGGTGAATCGGAATGAAAAGGATAGTTTTGAATATCTTGCTGATGCTTTTGGCATTTACCATTCAGAATGGGATCTTTCCCCTGCTTCCGTTTCTGGCAGCAACTCCGAACCTTCTGCTGATTCTCACCTTTTCCTTTGGCTTCATCTACGGGAAAGAAGCCGGTCTTTTATACGGTCTTCTGGCGGGGATCCTTCTGGATTTGTTTTACAGCGGTCCGTTTGGATTTTATACTCTTTTATATATCCATATTGGTTATCTGAACGGGATTTGCACCCGGTATTACTATGAGGATTATATTACCCTGCCGCTGATTCTGAGTCTGGTTAATGAACTTGCCTATAATGCTTACATTTACGTGTTCAGCTTTCTGATTCGGAACCGGCTGGACATTGCCTATTATTTCTGGGAGATTATCCTTCCGGAGACGATCTTTACGGTTGTAGCGACACTGCTGCTCTATCGAAGTTTCCTGTTTACCAACCGGAGACTGGAAGAGCTGGAAAAAAGGAGAGATTAGGAAAGAATGCTTAAGGATTTACAGGAAATATTGCAGGAACTGCTTCACAAGATTGCCAATTCCCGGCTGATTGCGCTGGGGGCAATCTTTACTGCAATGTTTGTGATTTTAATTGTTAAGCTTTTCAACCTGCAGATCGTGGCCGGTGAGAAGTATTTAAGCGATTATGAAAGGCTGACGCAGCGAGAGGTTTCTATTCCCGGTACCCGGGGCAATATCTATGACTGCAATGGTTATCTTCTTGCTTATAATGAACCGGCCTATTTAGTCAGTATCCAGGATATCGGTGCGTATCCGGATTCCGCTTCCATGAATGCCATGCTGCTGCGTCTGGTGCGTATTTTAAAGAAGCACGGCTGTTCGGTACAGGGAAAGCTGGAGGTTGGACTTGATGAGGGGGGAAGATGGATCTATACCAGCAGTTCCGAAGCCGCCCGTCTGCGTTTTCTGCGGGACTATTACGGGGTTCGTTCCGTGGACAGCCTCAATGATTCAGAGGGAAAGTATCCCACAGCAGTTGGTCCCCGTGAGCTTTTGCAGGCGCGTTGGGAGCGTTACCGCCTGGATGAGATGAAGGATGAACGCGGCAATCCGCTGCTTTTGTCAGATGAAGAAGCACTGGAGATTTTCAATATCCGTTATACCATGTCACTGACTGCGTACAAGAAATACGAGGCCATCCCGATCACGTCCCATGTGGATGAAGCGACAATGGTGGAGATTTTAGAGAATATTGATCAGCTGCAGGGAGTGAATATTGAGGAGACTACTGTGCGGATGTACAATGACAGCATTTATTTTGCCCCGATTATCGGATATACCGGTAAAATGCAGGAGGATCACCTGGAAGAACTGCAAAAGGAGAATCCGGAATATGAGCTCAACGATGTGGTCGGACGCACGGGGATCGAATATAAGATGGAGACTTATCTGCAGGGCGGAAAGGGGTACCGGAACCTGATCGTTAATAATGTTGGAAGCATTATGGAGGTCGTATCCGAGACCAGTCCCACTACCGGCAATGATATTTATCTTACGATTGACCGGGAACTGCAGATCGGCATTTATCATCTGATAGAACAACAGCTGGCAGGTATTCTGGTTGATAAGCTGAAGAATTATGATGTGGAGGTTACTTCGACAACCGATGCCTCCAAGATCGAGCTTCCGATCAAGGATGCCTATTATCAGCTCATTAACAATAATGTACTTTCTCTGGATGCCATGGCAGCTGAAGATGCCACTGCTATTGAGAAAGAAATCTATGGCAATTTTGTTCAAAGCAAAGAACGGATTTTGGAACAGATTCGACAGGAGCTGATGAGTGAGCATGCGACAGTCATGAAAGATCTGCCGCGGGATATGGTTGCCTATATGGTATACATCTTTAATTATCTTTCAGGAGATACGGTCGGAATTATCAAACGCGATAACATTGATATTAACAGTGAAGCTTATCTGGCCTGGAAGGAAGACGAGATCAGTCTGCGGGATTATATTTATGCAGGGATTGCGGATAACTGGGTAGATACCACACATCTGGATATCGGAAATAAATACTCTAATGCGGATACCATCTATGAGGTGCTGGTGGATACCATTTTGAAAGATTTACAGGAGGATAACAAATTTGACAAGCGAATCTGCCGTTATCTGGTAAATGATGAGGTGATTACAGGAAGGCAGCTCTGTCTGGCTCTTTATGCTCAGGGAGTGCTTCCTTATGATGAGCAGCAGGTTCAGCTTTTGAATTCCAACGGCGAAAATTATGCCTATACCTTTATGCTGGATCGAATTTCCAATATCGATATCACCCCGGCTCAGTTGGCACTTGATCCCTGTACCGGCAGTGTGGTCATCACGGATGTCAATACCGGAGAGGTGAAAGCTCTGGTGACCTATCCCAGCTATGATAACAACCGGCTTTCCGGGACGGTGGATGCCATTTATTTTAACCAGCTCCAGGAGGATCTTTCCCTCCCTATGTATAATAATGCCACCCAGGCAAGAAAGGCGCCGGGATCTACCTTTAAACCGATCACGGCGATTGCCGGTGTAGAGGAGAAGGCTGTAACTCTGGATGAAACCATTGACTGTACCGGTGTCTATGATGCGGTAACCCCGGATATCAAATGCTGGATATACTGGGGAAAGCATGGTCCTCTGAACCTGGTAGGGGGGATTCAGAATTCCTGCAACTATTACTTTGCTGAAGTGGCTCATCGGCTCTCTACGGATGAGAACGGAGTCTATTCTACGGAACGTGGGCTGGAGACTTTGAGAAAATACGCATCGATGTTTGGGCTGGACCGCCCGTCCGGAATCGAGATTTCGGAGCTGGATCCTGAGATGTCCACGGAAGATCCGGAGCGATCTGCCATGGGGCAGGGTACCAACCGCTATTCGAATATCCAGCTGTCCCGCTATGTGGCGGCATTGGCTAATCGAGGTACGGTATTTGATTTAAGTCTGCTGGACAAAATGACGAATTCGGAGGGAGAACTGATTGAAGACTTTACCCCAAAGGTGACTGGCCATATTGATATTCAGGAATCTACCTGGGATGCGGTTCAGCAGGGAATGTACAATGTAATCTATGAGGGCAGTTCCAGCCGTATTTTCCGGGATCTGGAGGTGGAGATTGCCGGTAAGACCGGAACGGCTCAGGAGGTGAAAACACGTGGAAATCACGCATTTTTTATTTCCTATGGCCCTTATACCAATCCGGATATCTGTGTAACCACCAATATTCCCTATGGATATTCGTCGGCAAACGCGGCCTCGCTGGCCAAGAATGTCTACCGGTTTTATTATGATTATACGGATCTGGACTATATTCTGAGTCATGGCGCGATTGGCGTATCCAACGTTACGATCGGTGACTGATGGTGACGGTTCAGGATTCAGGGAGGATGGAGCGGATCCTCCGGAAAGAGGGGAGCAAGTTGAAAAGCAGAGTAGTGATCAAAAGCAGCAAATCGGGGATGAGCATCATTCTGGACCCGGATTGTACTTTCGAGGAGCTTTTGTCCGACATTGCAGCAAAATTCAAACAAAATGCCCGTTTTTGGGGAAGTGTTCAGATGGCGCTGATGCTGGAGGGAAGAGAGCTGACTGCAGCAGAGGAATTTCAGATTGTCAATACGATCACTGAGAACTCCAGTGTAGAGATTCTCTGCCTGATTGATCAGGATGCACAGAGAATCGAGAGATGTGAAAAGGCTTTGAATCAAAAGCTGATGGAGCTGTCGTACCGCACCGGACAGTTTTACCGTGGAGATCTCCATCGGGGAGAGTCCTTGGATTCGGAAGCCAGCATTGTCATAATCGGTGATGTTCTGCATGGGGCACGAGTAACCGCCCGGGGCAATATCATCATACTGGGAACCTTGAAAGGAACAGCCCATGCTGGGATCTCTGGCAACGAGGATGCTGTGGTGGTAGCGCTGGAGATGGCTCCTTTGCAGCTGAAGATTGGCACATGCAGCCGCCAGTATGGGGATAAAGGGCGGAAACTGGGGAAAGGACCCATGACCGCCTTTGTCGAAAATGGAATGATTTGTACGAAAGCCATGAAAAAAAGCTTTTTCAACATGATAAATTTCAATTAACACTGGAAAAATTTCGAATTTTAATGTAGAATAGAAGTGTGTATTTATTTTTTCAGGAGGCGTTCTATGAGTGAAGTCATTGTAATTACTTCTGGAAAAGGCGGGGTCGGCAAGACGACTACCACTGCCAATATCGGGACCGGACTGGCACTTCTCGGTTTCCGCACGGTATTGATTGATACGGATATCGGGTTGCGGAATCTGGATGTGGTGATGGGACTGGAGAACCGGATTATCTACAATCTGGTTGATGTGGTGGAAGGCAACTGCCGGATGAAGCAGGCCCTGATAAAAGACAAAAGATATCCGAATCTTTATCTGCTTCCGTCCGCACAGACGAGGGACAAGACTGCGGTCAATCCCGGACAGATGCGCAAGCTGACGGATGATTTGAAAGAAGATTTTGATTATATACTGTTGGACTGTCCTGCCGGCATTGAACAGGGATTTCAGAATGCGATTGCCGGCGCGGATCGTGCCTTGGTGGTAACGACACCAGAAGTATCTGCCATTCGGGATGCCGACCGGATCATCGGACTTCTGGAGGCTGCAGATATGCGAGATGTGGATCTGATTGTCAATCGAATCCGCATGGATATGGTTCGTCGGGGAGACATGATGTCGATTGATGATGTGGCTGATATTTTGGCCGTCAATATCATCGGTGCAGTTCCTGATGATGAGGATATTGTCGTTTCGACCAATCAGGGAGAGCCATTGGTAGACACGGATTCTCTGGCAGGACAAGCCTTTTTGAATATCTGCAAACGCATCTCCGGAGAAGATGTCCCGCTTCTGGACATGAATCCGCAGCGGGGGCTGTTGCTTCGGCTTTCTGATTTTTTGAAGCGGGCATAGGAGGGGGGAAAGGATGAGGCGGATGTTTGGCTTTCACAGAAGCAATTCCGGGGAGATAGCCAGGAAGCGTCTGCAGCTGGTTCTGGTATCAGATCAGTCCGGATGCAGTCCTGGCCTTATCGAAGGAATCCGGGATGAGATGATTACTGTATTATCCCGGTATATGGAGCTTGACTCCAAAAGGATCGATATCTGTCTGGCCCGAATGGAGTACGCAGGAGCGAAAGAGCCAGTGCCTGTTCTTTCGGCAAAGGTTCCGATCCGCCGGTTTACCAATATGAGGAATGAATAATGTTTTTTGATGAATATCAATTCAGAAATTACAACTATCGCCTGGCTTTTTATATCCTGGTCCTGAATGTTCTGGGTGTTTTAGTGATTAACAGCGCCACCGGCCAGGATAGTTCTCAGGTGAATAAACAGATTATGGGAATTATCGTAGGATTTTTAATTGCGATTTCTCTTTCCTTTCTGGATTATCACTGGATCCTCTCGCTGGCGACGTTTGTTTATGTCGCCTGTGTGATCGGATTGATCGCCGTTCTTCTGTTTGGCGAGAATGTCAATAATGCTACCCGATGGCTGAAACTGCCTGGCATTGGTCAGATTCAGCCGTCGGAATTTGTCAAGGTAGGTTTAATTGTGTTTTTTGCCTGGTTTTTTAGTAAGAAGCAGGCAAAGCTCAATTCTCTTACAACCCTGTTACTGGCAGGTGTTTTGCTGCTGGCAGTATTCGGGCTGATATATGAGGAACCAGATCTATCTACCGGCCTGGTAATTGTATTTGTGTTTACCTGTATGCTGTTTGCTGCAGGACTGAGTTACCGCTGGATCTTAGGAGGGATTGCAGTTTTGGTTCCCGTCGGTACTCTGTTTATTTATCTGCTGCAGTATGACAGGGTTCCCTTTTTGAAAGGCTATCAGGCACGGCGGATTCTGGCATTCTTTTTCAGGGAAAAGTATGCCGAAGCCAATCTTCAGCAGGATAATTCCATCATGGCAATCGGATCAGGAATGCTACATGGCAAGGGACTGAACTATACTGCCAATTCCGTAAAGAACGGAAATTTCCTGTCTGAAGAGCAGACAGATTTTATTTTTGCTGTAATTGGAGAAGAATTGGGGTTTGTAGGTTGTACCATGGTGATTTTATTAATCGCACTGATTGTCTATGAATGTCTGATTATGGCAGCAAAGACAAAGGATATGGCAGGACGGTTGCTTTGTGTGGGTATGGCTGCTCTTTTGGCTTTTCAAAGCTTTTCCAATATCGCCGTCGCGACCGGTGTATTTCCGAATACCGGTTTGCCGCTCCCGTTTATCAGCTATGGAGTCAGTTCTTTGATGAGTATGTATATAGGTATCGGAATAACCCTTAATGTCGGACTTCAAAGAAAAATCAGTAACTAAAAAGGAGGGTTTACTTATGAACATCGGTTTAATTGCACATGATGCGAAAAAGAAACTGATGCAGAATTTTTGTATTGCGTATCGGGGAATTCTAAACAAACATGAGCTTTTTGCTACCGGAACTACCGGAAGACTGGTTGAAGAGGTTACGAATTTGAATATTCACAAATATCTGGCCGGACATCTGGGTGGTCAGCAGCAGATCGCTGCGCAGATTGAACATAATGAGATGGATCTGGTGATTTTTTTGCGGGATCCGCTGACTTCCAAATCACATGAGCCGGATGTCAATAATGTGGTAAAGCTTTGTGACACCTATAATATTCCTCTGGCAACCAATCTGGCAACAGCCGAGCTTCTTATCAAAGCTTTGGATCGAGGAGATCTGGAGTGGCGTGAGATTTATCGATAGGAGAATATGTGTAAATGCGATATCATAAGATTCTGGGAGTCGCAGGACTGACCATCAGTCTGGCACTTACCGGATGCGGCCAGGAGGACATAATAGCAGATACCGCTTACCCATTGCAGGAACACTTAGAGGGTCTGGCCTTGCTTACTCCTGTTTATGAGCGGAGGGCAGATCCTTTTGCTTCCGAGCTCTGTGTGGTCTCGACGGATGTTCCGAGGCTGGACAGCAATGTAAAAGCAGAGTCGGCTGCTGTATTTCCCTTGAACGGGTCCTCTGCTATTTTTGCTAAAAATGCATTTGAACGGCTGTATCCGGCCAGCATTACAAAGGTGATGACTGCTCTGGTAGCGATTCGTTACGGGAATCTCTCTGAGGTGCAGAATCTGCAGGAAAAGGTAACTGTGGGGGAGGAGGCTGTTATTACAGAATCCGGAGCCTCTCTCTGTCATATTAATCCAGGAGACACTCTGACAATGGAACAGCTTCTATACGGCCTGATGTTGCCTTCTGGCAATGATGCCGGTGCGGCGATTGCCGTACATATGTCAGGCAGTATTTCGGATTTTGCTGATTTGATGAACAGAGAAGCCAGGGCAATTGGTGCCACAGATACCCACTTTGTGAATCCCCATGGGTTGCATGATGAGCAACACTATACTACGGCCTATGATTTGTATCTGATTTTTCAGGAAGCCATGAAAGAACCGGTTTTCCGGCAGATTGTGGGAACTGGTACGTACAAAGCTGATTATGTAGATGCACAGGGTGAGGCAAAGTCTCAGATTTGGAATAACAGTAATCAATATCTGACCGGTCAGCAAGCAATGCCGGAGGGGCTTTCTATGCTGGGAGGAAAGACTGGTACAACGAAAGCAGCTGGCAGCTGTCTTATTGTGGAAAGCAAGGATGAACAGGGGCAGGAATATATTTCTGTTATTTTGAAATCGGAAAACCGTCAGACTCTATATCAGGATATGACAAATATAATTCAGAAAATTGTCAATTAGTGATTGCTTAATCCGCAGAATTATACTATAATTAGTTTATGAAGATCAGACTTTTTATACAAATATTATAAGCCCAAGGAGGAGATTAATATGGTGCAGATTATTGCAGGCAATAAAGGGAAGGGAAAGACGAAGCATTTACTGGACATGGCGAACAATTCCATTAAGACAGCCGCCGGTTCTATCGTCTATCTGGATAAAAGCTCCAAGCATATGTATGAATTGAATAACCGGATTCGGCTGATCAATGTTAATAAGTTCCCGATCAGCAGCAGTCAGGGATTTATCGGATTCATCAGTGGAATCATTTCTCAGGATCATGATATTGAGACTATGTTTTTGGACAGCTTTTTAAAGCTTGCCTGCCTGGAAGGAGAAGATATCAGTGAAACCATTGCGGTTCTGGAAAAGCTCAGTGCCGATTATAGTGTGAATTTTGTACTCAGTATATCTATGGATTCCCATGAGATGCCAGAGGCGATACAGAAGGACGTAATTATTTCTCTGTAATGATAGATACAAAAGGGGACTTGGGAGCAGGTCCTCTTTTTTTGATAACCGGCCGGAGGAAGAAAAATTTTGCGTAAAAAGAAAAACTACCCAAAGGAGTCATCCAGATACCGGCGACCCTTAAACATTAATGTCGGAATGATCATATTTGCCATTATCTTCATCTATATGTCGTTCTGTGTTTATACTTATGTGAAAAAGGAAAAGATTCAGTTTTATGAGGTAGTGGAAGGCGATATTGTCACTGACCACAGCTATACCGGTATCATTCTGAGGCAGGAATCCGTTCAATATGCGGAACGGGCCGGATATATTCACTATTATGTGAGAGAAGGCAAACGAGCAGCTGTGGGTTCCAGAATCTATTCCATTGATGAAACCGGAAGCCTTTCCGCTTTTCTGGAAGAGCAGGGTGAGAATAATGCGATTCTGACCAGCGATAATCTGTCGGAAATCAAACGGCAGTTATCGTCTTTTGCTATGTCTTATTCTGATTTGGATTTTGATTTGTCATATTCCCTGCGTTTGGGGCTGGATGCCTCTGTATCGGAGTATGTGAATTTTAATACCCTGGAAAGCCTGGACAATATGACAGGACAGGCCGGAGTAATGTTCTGGCAGGTGGCAGCGCCCGCATCGGGAGTTGTATCCTATGCGATTGACCAGTATGAAGGGATGACTGCGGAGGCGATTACGGAAGCGGATTTTGACCGTTCCGGATATTCCAGAGAAATCACAAAGGCCGGACAGCGAATTGCCTCATCTGATGCAGTATATAAGCTGATTACCTCTGATGACTGGAGTGTTCTTTTTCCTGTTTCAGAGCTTCAGATACAGGAATATGCGGATAAAACCAGGCTTCACGTTACCTTTAATTCCCGGAATCTGGAGACAGAAGGCGCCTTCTCTTTAATTACTGGAGCTGACGGTAACACCTATGGCAAGCTGGATTTTAATCAATATATGGTGCAATTTATCAGTGACCGCTATGTATCCTTTGAAGTAGAGACTGAACAGGCAAGCGGGTTGAAGATTCCTTCGACTGCAGTAACCACAAAGGAATTTTATCTGGTGCCGCCGGAATTCATATCCCAAGGCGGAGACAGCAGTGATACCGGCCTTTTGAAGGAGATTTATTCCGAGACGGGAACCTCTATTGAATTTGTACCGGTATCTGTCTATAATTCTACAGAAGAATATTATTATATCGATATGGGGGAAAACAGCCCGGTCAAAGCCGGAGATTTTGTTGTCCGTCCGGATTCTACAGAGCGCTACCAGATCGGGACTACGGATACCTTACAGGGAGTTTACAATATTAATAAAGGCTATGCTGTTTTTAAGCTGATTGATGTTTTGAAATCAAATGAAGAGTATTGTACCATTCGTAAAGGGATGAGCTATGGGCTTTCTGTATATGATCATATTGTACTGGATGCCACTACCGTTGAGGAAGGGGCATTGATTTATCGCTGAAGTATGGAGGAGGATTTGGATATGAAAGAAATTGTTTCTAATCATTTGAAAGAAGTTCGCAGGAGAATGCGGGCTGCTTGCGATCGTGCAGGGAGAGAGATTCCTGAGATCACCTTGATTGCTGTCAGTAAAACAAAGCCTCTGGAAGCATTGCAGGCTGCTTATGCATGCGATGTACGGGATTTTGGTGAGAATAAAGTGCAGGAGATTCTTCAAAAAGCTCCTCGGATGCCAAAGGATGCCCGGTTTCACATGATCGGACATTTGCAGAGAAATAAAGTCCGTCAGGTGCTTCCTTATGTAACGATGATTCATTCTGTTGATTCTCTTCGGCTTGCTGAAACAATTGAACAGGAAGCTTGCCGCCTGGACAAAATTGTGGATATCTTGTTAGAGGTAAATGTGGCAGGAGAAGAAAGCAAGTTCGGTTTTGCTCCGGATGAAGTTTTGAAAGCAGTGCAGCAAATCGGATGTTTTTCTCATGTTCATATTTGCGGACTGATGACAATTGCGCCTTTTGTCGAGAATTCTGAACAAAATCGTCCTGTTTTTCAAAAATTATTTCAATTATCTGTTGACATTAAAGGAAAAAACATTGATAATGTTAATATGAGCGTCCTCTCTATGGGCATGACCGGAGACTATGAGGTTGCAATAGAGGAGGGAGCCACCATGATTAGAGTTGGCACTGGTATCTTTGGTGCCAGATAAGAAATGGAGAGTAGGTAAGTATGAGCCTGATAAGCAGACTGATGGATTTGACGCGACTGAACGACGACGAGGATGACGAGTACTTTGGACCAGAAGATGATTATGAACAGGACAGGCCAAACAGAAGAAATACGTACAATGATGATATAGATGATGAGGAAGAAGAGCCAAGACCACGCTTCTTCTCCCGATCTTCGTCAAAGGTAGTTCCGATGCGGAAACCCATGCAGGTTTCCATGATTCGGCCGACTTCCATTGAAGATGCCAGAGTGATCTGCGATTTCTTGCTTGCAGATAAAGCAGTGGTACTCAATATGGAGGGGATTCATACAGAAGTTGCCCAGAGAATTATTGACTTTACTTCTGGTGCCACTTATTCCATGAATGGGAATCTTCAGAAGATATCCAGCTATATTTTTATTGCCACTCCGGAATCTGTGGAACTGTCCGGGGATTTTCAGGAACTTTTAGATGGCAATCATCTGGATGTTTCAGGAATGAATATTCGTCTATGACACAGTGGGATAACAGGATGAAAAGGGATACAAGTTTACAATTGGGGTTACAAAGGAAGAAGCAGACGATTTTCCAATGATTCTCCGGAAGATTGTTTGCTTTCTTAATTTTACCCTCAATGAACCATGAGTGTTCCCTTGTTTTCTGAGGAGAGCATTGGGAGATAAGAGGAGGAAGCAATGTCTGACAGAATTACCGTTCACAGGGACGGAAAAAATATCTATGAGATTGTGCTGGAGAATTCTTTCGATTATTTGGGAGAGGAGATTCTCCGGCTGGGAAGCGAAGGCAGAAAGTTGTGTGTGGTGACAGACAGCAATGTAGCTGCATGGTATTTGAAGCCTGTACAAGAACAGCTGAGTTCTGTCTGCCTAAGAGTTGATTCTTTTGTTTTTCCGGCAGGGGAGGAGCAAAAAAATCTGGATACGGTTCGGGAGTTGTATCGGGAACTGATTCAGAAGCATTATGATCGTAAGGATTTTCTGATTGCTCTGGGAGGCGGCGTAACCGGAGATCTCTGCGGATATGCCGCAGCAACCTATTTGCGCGGAATCCGTTTTATTCAGATTCCCACAACCCTGCTTTCCCAGGTGGACAGCAGCATCGGTGGAAAAACCGGAGTGGATTTTGACTCTTATAAGAATATGGTAGGTGCTTTCCATATGCCGACATTGGTGTATACTAATACGGCAGCTCTGCAGACGCTGAGCGACGAGCAATACGCCTCTGGTATGGGAGAGATTATCAAACACGGTTTAATCAAAAGCAGGAATTATTATGAATGGATAGACAGCCATCGGGAGGCGATCCTCCGTCGGGACGCGGATACCTGCCGTACCATGATTCTGGAAAGCGATAAGATCAAACGTGAAATCGTGGAACGCGACCCTTTGGAACAGGGAGAGCGTGCCTTGTTGAATTTGGGACATACTTTGGGGCACGCGATTGAAAAACGGATGGGTTTTCAGTTGCTTCATGGTCAATGCGTGGCTTTGGGCTGTGTCGGTGCGGCTTATCTCTCGGCCAGACGAGGTTATCTTTCGATGGAGGAAGTACAGAGGCTCTGTCGAATGCTGCTGGGTTTCGGACTTCCGATTTCCCTGCAGGGGATGTCATTAGATCCCGAAGCTATTTTATCGGCTACCAGGAGCGATAAAAAGATGGATTCCGGCATGATTCAATTTGTTTTACTGCGCCAGATCGGAGAAGCTGTTATCGATCGTACCGTCAGTGATGAAGAGTTAATCGATACCATATTGTGGCTTTCAGGAGGCAATCTATGAATATACCTCGGAAGAATCGGAACAGGATGATGAATCTGGTGATCTGGGCAATGATTTCCTGGCTTCTCGTATTGCTGGATCAATATACCAAATATCTGGCTGTTCTTCATTTAAAGGGGCAGAATCCCCTGGTGCTCTGGAGCGGGGTGTTTGAATTCTTCTATTCCGAGAATCGCGGGGCTGCCTTTGGCATGCTGCAGGGGAGGCAGGTATTCTTTTTTGTGATTGGAATTCTCGTTCTGACAGCAGCCGCCTATTCCATGTGGCAGCTTCCTTCCTGGAGAGATCCCCATTATTGTTGGCTTGCACTCTGCATCATTCTGATTACTGCAGGAGCGGTCGGTAACATGGTTGACCGCATCGTTCAGGGCTATGTTGTGGATTTCCTGTATTTCCGGCTGATCGATTTTCCGATCTTCAATGTGGCGGATATCTATGTTACCACAGCTACTGCGGCATTATTTCTGCTGATGATGTTTTATTATACGGATGAGGATTTGGAAATATTTCATTTTATGAGAAAAGCCAAAAAGGACAAAGGAGGAGATCTGTCGTGATACGGCATATCCTTGTAGAAGACACGGATGGGATACGGATTGATCGTTATTTGAGTGAATATTATACTGATTTTTCCCGTTCCTATCTCCAGAAGCTTCTGAAGGATGGCGGGGTATTGGTTGACGGGAAAATCGTCAAAAGCAACTATAAGGTATCATCGGGTGAGCGGATTCTTATGGAGATACCAGAAGCAGTAGAGCCCAAAATTCTGCCAGAGGAGATTGCATTGGATATTCTTTATGAGGATGCCGATATCATTTTGGTAAATAAGCCCAAAGGGATGGTGGTTCATCCAGCTGCAGGTCATGACTCCGGTACACTGGTGAATGCTCTTTTGGCACATTGCGGGGATCTTTCCGGAATCAACGGAGTGCTTCGGCCCGGTATTGTCCACCGTATAGACCGTGATACGACAGGGGTTCTGGTAGCCTGTAAAAACGATACCGCACACAATGCAATTGCTGAACAGCTAAAGGTTCATTCCATTACGCGGGTATACTTTGCGATTGTTCATGGAAGAATCTCTGAAGATGAGGGTACGATTGATGCACCGATCGGGCGTCATCCCACAGATCGCAAGAAGATGAGCATCAATGAGAAAAACGGCAAGCCTGCTGTCACCCATTATCATGTCCTGCAAAGGTCGGAACGTTTCACCTATCTGGAATGCCGTCTGGAAACCGGACGTACGCATCAGATTCGGGTTCATATGGCATCTGCCGGTCATCCTCTGCTGGGCGATAGCGTCTATGGGCCGGCTCATTGTCCTTATCCGGGACTCCAGGGACAAACCCTTCATGCAGGTATCCTTGGCCTCATTCATCCACGTACAGGGGAATACCTGGAGGTACAGGCACCTTTGCCGCAATATTTTATGGAGCTACTGCAAAAACTGTTTTAAAATAAAGAATCAAAATAGATAGATTTTTTGCCTTTATTTATATACTTTTCAGAAATTTTAGTGTATAATAGTAATATCGGATCGATGATTTTCTATTAAGTTAAGAATTGCTGAAAGGAGAAGGGATATCTATGAAGGATCATCTGGTTATTACTATTGGAAGACAGTGTGGCAGCGGTGGCAGACGCATCGGTGAGACGATTGCGGAACGGCTGGGAGTTAAGTGTTATGATAAGGAATTACTGACATTGGCAGCCAAAAACAGCGGGCTGTGCGAAGAACTCTTTGAGACCCATGATGAGAAGCCTACCAGCAGTTTTCTTTATTCTCTGGTAATGGATACCTATTCTATGGGGTATTCGAATTCTGCTTATCTGGATATGCCGCTTAATCATAAGATTTTTCTGGCACAGTTTGATACTATCAAAAAGCTGGCAGAAGAGGAATCTTGTGTGATGGTTGGGCGATGCGCCGATTATGCCCTGGCAGAATATCCTAATGTTGTCAATGTCTTTATTACTGGTAATGACGAGGACAGAATCGCCTATCTGACCGAGCGCTATAAAGTAGACCCGACTAAGGCAAAGGATATTATGGTAAAGACCGACAAAAAGCGAGCCAGCTATTATAACTATTATTCCAGTAAAAAATGGGGAGACTCCCGGAGCTATGATCTGTGCATCAATAGCAGTGCTGTGGGTATCGATGGGGCTGTGGATATCATTCTCGAGCTGGCGAAGGTAAAACGCGCCTGGGTCGGAGAGAAAAAATAAAAGTAAAAGCAGAAAACTATAATAACGGGCGGTTTTGTATGCAAAGAGCAGCAAAACCGCCTGTGTTTTTCAAAATTCCAGATCAGACGAAACCTACATCAGACGAAACAGGCCCACCACCTTGCCAAGAATATTCAGCTCTGAGACAATGATCGGCTCCATAGCGTCATTCTCCGGCTGAAGACGATAATGTCCTTCTTCCTTATAAAAACGCTTTACAGTGGCGGAATCTTCAATCAGAGCGACCACAATATCTCCGTTACGTGCATCACTTGTCTGCTCAACAATAATCTGATCCCCTTCCAGAATTCCAGCATTAATCATGCTCTCTCCCTTGACCCGGAGCATAAAGGTCTGCGAATTGGGGAGCATATTAGCCGGAACAGGAAAATAATCTTCCACATTCTCCTCTGCCAAAATGGGCTGTCCGGCAGCAACCGTGCCAATGACCGGTACCTGTACCATCTCTCGTCTGGTAAGTCCAAATGTATCATCAAGGATCTCCATTGCTCTCGGCTTGGTTGGATCCCGGCGGATGAAGCCATTCCGTTCCAGTGTCTCCAAATGGGAGTGTACGGAAGAGGTGGACTTCAGATGGACAGCCTCACAAATCTCCCGCACGGTGGGCGGATATCCCTTCCCCAGAATGGTATCTTTAATATATTGTAATATTTCCTGCTGCTTGGATGTGATCTTTCCCTGGCTCATGCTTTTCCTCCCGGAATATAGAATTGGAAACCGCATCATAAAATCCTGATGTCTCTTTTCCATGATATTATACTAACATAGGTTTGGAGAAAAAGCAAACTTTTGTTCGGAAAATTTTAAAAAACATTGACAAACACACGTTCGGATATTATAATAGCAATACGAATTCCAAACGTGCGTTTGCTTCAATACGGATTTGCTTCGAGTGAAAAGAGAAGAGAAACCGACACATAAAGCAGAGGGGGTATCAGTATGGAGATGAGCCTGAGAGCAGACAGGAGAGCAGAGTGGGAGAACAGCTGTCCGAGACGGTTTATCAGTCAGCCGGACAGCAGACATGTCAGCCAGCGGATTGCCGGCCGACGGATCATGTATATTGCCATGGAGCGAAGAGCCCGGCGCAGAAAGATTCGCAAGATCATGGTTGCCTTTCTGATGACACTTGCTTTTATTACCGGTTTTTTCGGCCGCACTCTTTTTGATGCTTATGCCAGAGAGGAGAGCAGTGAAGAGCTCTCACGTTACTATACCAGTATTCAGATAAGGCCGGGAGACAATCTTTGGAAGATTGCCGAACGCTATGCAGAGGGGGCCGGTTACACGGCAGCCGAGTATGTCGAAGAGCTGAAGCGTATGAATCGGCTGCAGGACGGACAGGTACATTCCGGGGAATATTTAACGATAGTTTATCTTGCAGAGTAGAAGTGATTTAACGTTTTTCCCGCAGACGCACGGCATTTCGGGCGCTCCGGCGTCGTTCATCCTCCAAAGCAGCATAGTGCTTTTTTGTGGTGTTCACATCAGAGTGTCCCAGTACGTCTGCTACCAGATAGATGTCTCCTGTTTCGCGATACAGATTGGTCCCATAAGTGCTTCTCAGTTTGTGTGGAGTGATTTTCTTCAAAGGCGTTACGATCTTTGCATATTTTTTTACCAGATTTTCCACGCTACGGACATGAATCCGTTTTCGTTGCAGAGATAAGAAGAGCGCATGCTCGCTGCCCGGTTCGGCATCGATCCCAAAACGCTCATCCAGATAATCCTGCAGGGCATCTTCGACCTCCACGCCAAAATAGACGGTTACTTCTTTCCCTCCTTTTCGATGAATATGGATGCCGCCATTTTTGAAGTCCACATCTTCGATATCCAGCCCTACACATTCCGAGACACGGATACCAGTACCTAAAAGAAGGGTCAGAAGCGCCAGGTCACGTACTTTGGTTTTATTATGGAATGCTTTTTGCTTATCTGTCAGATTTTCCCCTTGTTCCACTTCGTCCAGAAGCAGGGCAACCTCATCCACATCCAGACGGATGATTTCTTTTTCATGCAGCTTCGGCATTTGAACCAAGGCTGCCGGATTATTCTGGATTTTTTCACTGCGATAGAAATAATTATAGAAACTCTTCAAAGAAGATATTTTTCTCATAATTCCACGTTCTTTGTTGACGATTTCCTGATTATTTCCATTGAAGCGGTATTTCAGATATTCCATGTATTCTTCCAGATCGTTTAAGGTAAGCTGTTCCAGGGTTGTCAGGTCTATGGAAGTTCGCTCTTTGTCCCGAAATACCGGATTTTCCCTGATAAGAAAATCAAAAAAAACATGTAGATCGTAAGCATAGGCGATTCGTGTTCTGGAGGATGTCCGCGGTTCAATTCCTCGAAAAAAGTCAACACAAAAAGGGGGAAGCTCTTTAATCAGGGCTCTCAGTTTTTGAATGTTTTCAATATCCTTTTGCTCATGGTAGGCTAATTGGCTCACTATATTTCTCCTGTCACATTACAGACTTATATTTTACAGAATTATTTCGTATCAGTCTTGCCCGGACATGTCAGGTAAGTTCTTTTTGTTCCCTTTTTCTCTGTGCCCGATATCAGAAGCAGGAGAGGAGTTTGGCCATCCGGGAATGTTCCCTGTCACAATAGCATGGAACATGCGCGTTTTAACACCAGGAGTTTCTTTTTCTAAATTACTCGTTAGATTTTTAACAAATTCCCGCCGGGTATGACCATCTGCCGGACATGGATTTTTGCATACCGGCAGAGAGTATTTATTCCGGAATCCTTTAATATCTGCTTCCGGGATCAGTATCATGGGACGGATAACTGTCAGGTCCATGCGATCCAGATAAGTATAAGGAGAAAACGCATAGAAGCGTCCCTCATAAATCAAAGACAACAGCATGGTCTCAATCAGATCCTCCCGATGATGGGCATAGGCAACCTTATTACAGCCAAGCTCGCGGGCTGTCTTGTTTAAAGCGCCTTTGCGGAGCTTGGCACACAGAGAGCATGGGTTTGCTTCCTGACGTTCCTGAAACAGAATTCTGCCAATATCCGTAACGATTATCCGATAAGGGACAGATAATTTTTGACATAATTCGGAAATCTGTGATAAATCAAAATCTCCAAATCCTAAATCCACGGTAATTGCACATAAAGTGAATTCCTTCGGATAGAATTGCATGAGACCATGCAGCGCATAGAGTAACGTAAGGCTGTCTTTTCCTCCGGAGATCCCAATGGCAATGCGATCCCCGTCATCGATCATGTGATAAGTGTCAATTGCTTTTCTGGTTAAACTGTATAGACGTTGAAGGTTCATAAGTTTTTCTCATTATTTTCCTATTGGATTCAACTATTCGCGAAACAACACTTTAACGAATAGTTAGCAATGGTTATCCGTCTGATTATTATAACAGGAATGCCTTTTGAGGATTATTTGGAATTTCTTTAAGCACCGGGGCCGCTCACTGGCCCGTTTCCCTGTCCTGGTGCTTCTAATGCTCCGTTTGGCTGATTATCAGAGACGCCAGGGCCATTTCCAGGACCGTTGGTATCGGATGCTTCAGGAGAATCCCCAGGAGCGCTTACCGGGCCCTGAGACGGCTTTGGGGAAGGCGCTGCAGTCGTTTCCGCAGGTGTTTTTGTTTCGTCTGTTTCCATTGGCCCGGCAGCCGTTTCAGAGGATTCCTCTGTGGTGCTTATATCTGCAGCTTCGGAATCTGCTTCTGTGGTGTCTGAAGCAGATCCTTCTTCAGATGATGCCGGGGTTTCTGCGGACGTGGCATCTGTATTTGCCGGTACTGGTTCGGATGAGGGTTCTGCCTGGCTGTTCTGTTGATTGCCGGTATTTCCCTCAGTGCCTGCATTTCTGCCCGACTCGATGTCCTTGCCAGGGGTATCGATACCGCTGACCTTTGCGATATGTGCACTGATATTCTTCACCACACCAGACGGCAAAAAGTGTGTGTCGTCATATAGGAACTCATGCAGCTGAATGACATTGCTCTCCAGGGTTGTCGGTACCACGCAGTCTCTTTTTTCAATGATCATCTCTGTGTGTGAAAACGGAAATCCTGTAGTCTGGCCAATATAATATTTCTTTACATCTTTAGCCATAACCATCAGATCGTCAACACCGATGCTCGTGGATATCTGGGGAAATACGGTTCCTATTAACACCCGCAAGGTATTAAAGTCTGCATTCTTGGCTTTTTCCATGGCCAGGCCCAGGACTTTTCTCTGCCGCTCTGTCCGGTTAAAATCAGTATCCATCAGGCGCAGACGTGCGTAAGCGACTGCCTGTACGCCATCCAAATGGTTCATGCCGCTGTGATCTAACTGGACAGAACCGATTCCGGTAGAATTAACTGTTTCAGTAATAAAGGAATTTATGTAGGCAAACTCCCGATCTGTAATCTCAAGATCAATGCCTCCCAGTACATTAATGGCGTCGGCAACTGCTTTCCAGTTAAAGGTAGCATAATCCTCAATATGCAGATCCAGATTCTCTTTCAGAGCCTCTCCAGCCTGTTCACGGCCGCCCCGGAAGAAAGCTTCGTTGATTTTATGATAATTGCCTTCTGGATCAATCTTCAGATAAGTATCGCGGAATACGGAAGCCAGGCGAATCTCTCCGGTTTTCCGATTAATGCTGCAGAGGATCTGAACGTCTGCCAGAGCGCCTTTTCCAAGATTGCCGTCACGGGAGTCGACGCCATATACAACAATGGTCCAGTAACCATTATTGCGTGAACCCTTCCAGTAGATAAATCCGCTAAATATTATAGCCAGAAGAAGAATCCAGAGAAGCCATCTGCTCTTTTTCCGTCGTTTATGTTTTTTAGCTGGGTTTCGCTTGGATGAATGATAAGGCAAATCATCCAAATCCTCAATGATTTCAAAATCATCATAATCCTTTGTGGTTTTTCTGGGAGAAGGAGATCTCCGCTGTCCTTGTTGTCTCCTTGCCCGCATCCGGTCAATCTCATCCTCATACGGATCCTGATGGTATCTCATGGCAGTAAATCCTTTCTTAATCAATCAGTTTGCGGTAGTAAGGCCAGTTGGCATCGCGAACCCCTACCGTCACATTGTTAATATTGGCGCTGCTTTCATGTATGCAGCGAATGCTCCCGTCTTCTGTCCATTCCAGGAACATAATCACATGGGCGTCCTCTCCGGTACGGATAATGATATCTCCTGGCTGCAGACATTCTCGGCTGACCGGACTTCCGCACAGAGCCAGTCCAGATGTGCTTTCGTGAGGAAGTCGATTACCAGTAACACTCCAGTACACCCAGTTGATCCAACCGGAACAATCCAGTCCGCGAAGGATTCTTCCCTTTTCATCAGGAGAAACCAGAGCTCCGAAGCCATTTCTCGAATAGTTCGGTGAGGATGGCTTGCCTCCCCAGTAATAAGGCACTTTTCCTACAGAAAAGAGCGCAAAACGGATGATATCTTTTCTGGTCTGCGACAGGCCTTCTGGGAGGCGATTCATATATTCTTCGATTTCAGAGCTGGTCAGAGGATTTCTCATGGAAATCGATGACACGGTGATACCATATCTCTGATACCAATCCTGACCGGCAAGGCTTCTGGCCGACTCCATAGACTCCGGTGTCCATCCCAGCCAGCCGTTTTCTTCGTAATTCTCCTTAGCATTTCCCACACGATCTGCTTTAAAAAGTCCGTTTTTCTCTTTCAGTCCCCGAATCTTCATCTGAACCAGCAAATCAATATGGCCAGGACAACGCTCCTGCCCGGAAGATGCGTCATCAGTGTCAGGCACTTGCTCTTGTGTTTGGGATATCCCGGGATTATCGGAGGGTAAAATCACATCCGCAGGGGAGGCTTTCCCGGCAATCTCCGTCTCATCCGTTGAACCGCCTGCCCCGGAGATTACCGGAGAAGCCTCTGGTAGGCCTGCGGTCTCTGTGGATGCCGGATCTGATTCTGGGGCGGAGGTAACAGTACGCTCCTGCTGTTCTGACAGTCCTGGATCTGCTGACTGACTTCCGGCCTCTGCACTGCTGTCGGATCCTGGATCTGCTTTCTCACTTTGAGACGGGTCTGTGTTATCTGCTGTCTCCGTCTCCTGGGAGTGGTTCTGAAGTTCCCCTTGTTTTTGTCCTGCCTCCAGAACCGGAGCGATGTTTTGGGATTCGCCATTGTCTGCCTCGGCAATATCGTCCTCTCCGGATATCTGTGTTCTTCTGGTGGCCGTGATCACCGGTGCTCCGCTTTCCACGATAGTGATTTCTTGTTCTCCTTCTGTTGCTTCCTCCCTGAGGGTGTCATTGTCTGTTAAAGCAGCTTTCGTGGCTTCCTCCTCTGCGGCAGCCTCACGTTCCAGGCGCTCTCTTTCCTCTTCTTCACTGAGACATCCTTCGCAATAATAAATATCGCTCATTCCGATGGAGTAAGAATGCGATCTTTCCCACAAAGACCTGGCATAAGAAAGAAACAGATCATAATTCCCGGCATCTTTATAGAAGGTATAAACATTGGCCACAGACATGATTTCAATTACGTTGGAGTAGGCACTGATGGGACTTCCATCCCCATTGGTTACATTCGTGCGGATATTGCGAAAGGAACGGATCGTCCAGGTATCCGGATTGTCCGGATCGTGCTGAGTCTCCTTGGGATTATAGGAACCCATCACCCGGCTTCTAGGCTGTCCTGTACGGGCTGCAAACTGTTCCGGAGTCAAATCCGCATAGGTATAAATCCCGTTCATCCATTCTTCATCCTCTATTACCAGTTCCTGGAATACTTTTTGGGCATAACTTTGAGAAATATCACCAGGATCGGATCCTTCCGGAAAGAAATGCGTCAGATTCAATTCTTCCAGGTCTGGCTGAAAGATAGTTTCCTCCTCTTTGGCGGCTGTTGATGGAGGTTCTTCGGTTCCGGGATTCCTGGAAGAAAGGGGAGGTATCTCCACCATGCTTTCCGTTTCCCGGATCACTGCTGCAGTCGGCTGTGGCTTATACGAAGCAGAGACCGTGTAAATGCCTCCGCCAATGATTGCCATTAAAATAGCTGAAATCCACTGTTTTCTCATGTTCATTCAATGATGTTTTCTATATTTTTTGGTATCCGGTTACCTTCAAATTATTGTCATGATGTTGGGGTCAAAAGGTCTTTTGACCCCTCTGATACCGGCTTGCTCCGCACTTTATGCTCCCGCAATCCTGGTATCTTGTCATGTTTCTAACGATTTTAGCTTTTACATTATACTATAGCATAATTTGGCCTGGAAAAACAGTGACAAGTTTTAAAAATTCTTTAAGAAATGCAGAAAAAAGCAGGAATTGACGAATAGATTAACATAGGCTATAATAAATGAAATTTGTTGAAGGAGAATACCTATGTGTGGAATTATCGGATATACAGGACCATTGGAAGCACCCAAAATATTGTTAGAAGGGTTGTCCGGTTTGGAATACCGCGGATATGACAGCGCTGGTATCGCTTTGTGTATGGAAGATTCCCGGATCTGCGTGATCAAAAAGACGGGAAAGGTCAAAAATCTCAGGGAACATTGCAGACAGCAGATTCACGCATCTTCCCACAGCGGTATTGGACATACCCGCTGGGCCACTCATGGCGGGGTCACGGATGTCAATGCCCATCCACACCGTGCCGGAAAGGTTGTTCTGATTCATAATGGGATTATTGAGAATTACCATGCCCTGACAGAACAATTTCATCTCAAAGAGCATCTGATCTCTCAGACAGACAGTGAGGTGGCTGCGCAAACTCTGAACACACTGTACGAAGGAGATCCTTTATCGGCAATCCGCAGCCTGATTGAGCTTTTGGATGGCTCCTATAGCTTTTGCATCATGTTTGAGGATCAGCCTGGCGCGATTTATGCCATCCGTAATATCAGCCCCCTGGTAGCTGCCTCTACCCCGTCCGGATCCCTGATTGCTTCGGATCTGACGGCATTAATCCCTTATACACGCCAGTATTTTGTAGTACCGGAACAACATATTGTCAAGCTGACTCCCTACAAGATCCATGTCTATAACCTGGATGATACATTCAGCAAGGATTACCCGGAAATGCTCTCTGTCAACTGGAATATGGATGCTGCCATGAAAAACGGATTTCCTCATTTTATGCTGAAGGAGATTCATGAGCAGCCCCAGGCCATGCGCAATACCATTCTGCCGCGTATCAGCAAGGGACTTCCGGACTTTCATGATGATGGGATACCGGATAGTATATTTGAGCACTGCAATCAGGTACAGATCATTGCCTGCGGTACTGCCATGTATGCCGGTATGGTAGCCCGTGCCATTATGCAGCCGATTCTTCGGATTCCGGTTGCCGTATCCATTGCTTCCGAATTTCGTTATGAAGAACCACTGATTGATGAAAAGTCCCTGGTGATCATTATTTCCCAATCCGGGGAGACCATTGATACACTGGCCGCCCTGCGTCTGGCGCATCAATGCGGCTCTAAAACCTTAGCGGTAGTCAATGTCAAAGGCTCTACGATTGCCAGGGAAAGTGATTATGTGTTCTATACACATGCCGGTCCGGAGATCGCGGTAGCCAGTACCAAGGCATACTCCGTGCAGCTGGCGGCTCTGTATATGATCAGCTGCCGTATGGCGCTGGTAAGAGGCAAATACACCAAAGACCAGGCTGTAAACTTCCTGGCCGAGCTTCTGGACGTGATTCCTGCCATGGAGAATGTGATTGCCCAGAAAGAGTTTATCCGTGACGTAGCTTCCCATATCATACCGAGTTCGGATGCTTTTTTCATTGGGCGCGGCCTGGACTATGCATTTTCCCTGGAGGGAGCTCTGAAGCTGAAGGAAATTTCTTATATCCACTCAGAAGCGTATGCTGCGGGAGAGCTGAAACATGGAACGATTGCCTTGATTTCGGATCAGGTTCCCGTGATAGCAATTGCCACTCAGCAGCATGTATATGCCAAAACAATATCCAATATTCGTGAGGTAAAGGCCAGAGGGGCTTATATTATCCTGCTGGTTAAAGAGACGGCGGTTGTGGACGAGAATCTGGCAGATATTCAGATCCGGATTCCTGATGCAGCGGATCCCTTTACCGTGTTCCCGATTGCTGCTGCCCTGCAGCTGATTGCTTATTATACGTCTTTAGGCAAGCACCTGGATGTTGACCAGCCGCGGAATCTGGCCAAATCGGTAACCGTAGAGTAGATTACAGATCAATGAAAAAAGCACAGGTAGACATAAAAAACTTATGTCTACCTGTGTACTCTCGGGAAAGCGAAACACAGATTAAAAATATCACAGAAAAGCTTCTCTCTCCACCACTTTTCCGTCTCTCCAGATCCGTTCCAGATCATAGAACAGACGATCCTCCCGGCAAAATACATGAACAATAATATCTCCGTAATCCATCAAGATCCAGTTGGCACTCCTGTAGCCTTCGATCTGTCTGGGTTCATAACCGGCCTTTCCCAGAACTTCCTCCACATTGTCTGTCATTGCCTGAACCTGATTCGCATTCGAACCGCTGGCTATGATAAAATAATCAGCCAGAACAGACACTTCCCGGATATCGATAATACGGATATCCTCGCCTTTTTTATCCTCTAATGACTGGATAGCCAGCCGGACCATCTCCTTTTCCCTCTCCATTCCAACCTCTCCTCTCTCAATCCTTTCCGACGATTCTGCAGAAATATTCATAAGCACATTGTGTCATCGGGTCCACATCGGCTTCCTTCTTCTTTAAGTATTCCAGGGTTCCTGCCAGAATTTCATACATTGTCTGATCCAGATTCTGGAAAGCAAGATAACGCATCTGCTCCAGATTGGATGCTTTATTCCTTCTTGGTTCAATATAATCTGCAATATAAAGAATCTTATCCAGCATTCCCATCTGCGGTTTCCCGGTGGTATGACAGCGGATAGCGGAAAGAATCTCATCGTCCTGAATTCCGAACTTGTGCTCTGCCATCCAGGCTCCGTATCGGGCATGAATCACGGCAGGCGCCTTTTTTTCCCCTTCTGTCAGTTCCAGACCATGCTTCCGGCACTTTACGATCAGCTCACTGTCACCGTATCGCTTGGCACAGTCATGAAGAAGTCCGGCCAGCTCAGCCCGGCCTATTTCATAGCCGTAACGCATGGCCAGAGCCATGCAGGTATAGGATACGCTGAGCGAGTGCTCATAACGCATGGGATCCAGCTTTGATTTCAGCTGTTTCCGATAAGTAAATATCTGTTCATTCACGGCAACCATCCTTTTGCCTCCTCCTGATATAGCCCATGTGCCTCGATATACTCTTCCACAGCTTTGGGAACATAGGAAGTAAGATTCTTTCCTTTTGCTTTCCTCTCACGGAGCTTTGCAGAAGCAATATCCACTTCCTTGCAGTGCAGAAGACGAATATCCGCATCGTAATGTTTTTTCAAAAAGGCGATCTGCTCTTCTATCGGACAATGAGCCTGTTCATACACCCGGTCCGCCACCAGCAGGACAGCCTGCTCCATGACTTCACCGGGATGATACCAATTCTCCATCTGATAGAGAGAATCTGCTCCGACAATAAAGTAGAAATCGTGTTCCGGATTTTTTTTCCGCAGTAATCTTAAGGTCTCTGCCGTATAGGTATTTCCCTGTCTCTGAATCTCGAAATCCGAGCAGATAAAATACGAAAAGTCCTGCACAGCCAGACATACCATAGCCAGCCGGTCTTCCACTGCGGTCACTTCGTGATCCTTTTTGTGAGGAGGAGTTCCCGATGGCATAAACCAGATCTCTTTCAGTCCATATTCTTCATAAGCCTGTCTGCCTAACAACAGATGTCCGTTATGGATCGGATCAAAGGTTCCTCCCATAATTCCTATCTTAGCCATGATTTTGCACCTTTCTTCCGCCGCGGCTTCTGTCCGGGCGTGACCTGAAAAAGGAATCCTGTCAGAAACTGCTCAGGAAGGCAGCACGATTTTACGTTTTTTTTCATCTCTGGCCTGCCGATACAGGACAATCTTCTTGCCGATCACCTGTACAACCTCTGAGTGAGTGCGCTCCGCCAGTACCTCCGCGATGGAAGAACCGTCATCCAGACAATTCTTCAGCACACTGATTTTAATTAATTCCCGGGCTTCCAGCGCTTCTTCCACTGCAGAGGTCAGCTCCGGCGTCAGGCTTGCCTTTCCGATCTGAAGGATCGGCTCAGTAGTCATGGCGATTCCTTTTAAATAGGATCTCTGTTTGCTTGTCATATCCTTATCTCCCTCTTCCATCTCCCTCTGCAGCCTTTAAAAAGCAGCAGAACATGGCAGATGACATCATTTATAATAGTCAAAGGCCAGACCATACATGCGGACGGTATCTCCCTCCTGAATGCCCGCTGCCTCCAGGTCATCCAGAATGCCATTCTCCTTTAAAAACTTCTGGAAAAACTGAAAGCCTTTTTCAGATTCCAGATTCGTATAGCCCAGCATTTTCTCAATCCTGGGACCTTCCACCACAAAAGCACCATCCCCATCCTGTTCTACGGTATAAGGAAGATTACGGTCACCGGCATATTCAATCTCAAATTCCTTCTCAAAGATGACCGGTTCCGGATCCACCGTCTGCAGCAGCCCGTATACCGCATAAAGAAGCTTATGAACCCCTTTTCCGCTGACAGCAGAAATCGGAAAGACCGGGATCCCCTCCGGCTCAAACTCTCTGCGCAGGATCTCAGACGGATCTTCATCCCCCGGATACACAGCATCCATCTTATTGGCGGCAATTACGATCGGACGTCTCAGCAAATCTGAGTTATACTTTTTAAGCTCTGCATGGATCGTGCGAATATCCTCCACCGGATTCCGTCCCTCTGTCCCTGCGGCATCGACTACATGAATCAGTACGCGGGTTCGCTCGATATGGCGCAGAAAATCATGCCCCAGACCCACTCCCTCGGAAGCTCCCTCGATCAGTCCGGGAATATCAGCCATGATAAATCCGGCTCCTCCGTCCAGATCCACCACTCCAAGATGGGGATTAAGCGTAGTGAAATGATAGTTCGCGATACGCGGCCTGGCATTGGATACCCGGGATAAAAGGGTGGATTTGCCTACATTCGGAAAGCCTACCAGTCCCACATCCGCAATCACCTTTAATTCCAGCTGTACCCAAAGCTCGTGCCCTGGCTGTCCCGGCTGCGCGTATTTGGGAACCTGCATGGTAGCGGTGGCGAAATTCATGTTGCCAAGGCCGCCCTTTCCGCCCTTTAAGATGACCTCCCGACGGTTTTCCCCGGACATGTCGGCAATCACCTTACCGCTCTCAAAGTCCTTAATCACGGTTCCCTCCGGCACCTTGATGATCCGATCCTCGGCATCTGCTCCATGGCATCGCTTCTTACCGCCAGGAGCCCCGTCTTTGGCCACATATTTACGAACGTGACGGAAATCCGTCAAAGTATTAAGGCCGGAGTCTACCTCAAAGATAATATCGCCGCCCCGACCGCCATCGCCGCCGTCCGGACCGCCGGCAGGTACATACAGCTCCCGGCGGAAGCTGACATGGCCATCTCCTCCTTTTCCGGATTTGATAAATATCTTTGCCCTGTCTGCAAACATTGTCTCACCTTGTCCTTTCCGCGTGCTTTGCCGCATCGTGAGCAGTTTCAAAAAGGCTTCATACCTGGTATCAGTATGAAGCCCGTCAGTCAAATCAGTCCTAATAAGAAATCCTTATTCATTGATGGTTTTCGGATATACAGAAACCTGCTTTTTGTCTCTGCCCTTTCTCTCAAATCTTACCACACCGTCTGCCATTGCAAACAACGTGTCATCACCACCACGGCCCACATTCAGCCCTGGATGGATCTTGGTGCCTCTCTGCCGATACAGAATATTCCCTGCCAGCACGAACTGACCATCCGCTCTCTTCGCGCCCAGTCTCTTGGACTCAGAATCTCTGCCGTTCTTCGTGGAACCTACACCCTTTTTATGAGCAAATAACTGAAGGTTCATTTTAAACATCACTTACACCTCCTTACAGCGAATTTTGATATATGGTTCTCCATATGTCTCCTCGATATCCATCAGACCGAATACCAGGGAATTCATAAGAAGCATCGCTCCGGGGTCTGCTTTCCCGGTGAAGCGGAAATAAAAAGTGCCGCTCACCTCTTCCATCCCGGCCTCGAACTTAGCAGCTGTGAAATGTTCCACACTGTTTGCCATGTTCAAGGTAAGGGCGGACACTGCGGAACACACCAGTTCCTGTCCTTCCTGATGATCCTCGGCATGTCCGGCATGCCCCGACATCAGAATCCCGCAATAGCAATCCTCCGAATCGACAAATACAGTTACGTCAATCATAATTATGCATGGATCTTGTCAATCTTGATCTGAGTATAGAGCTGTCTGTGGCCATTCTTTTTATGATAGCCGGTCTTTCTCTTATACTTGTACACAATAACCTTCTTCGCCTTGCCTTCTTTGACAACGGTTCCGGAAACGGTCGCTCCTGATACGGTCGGGCAACCGATCGACAACTCTCCGTTGTTCACAGCCAAAACCTGGTCGAACGTAACAGTCTCACCGGCGTCCACGCCAAGCTTCTCTACCTTAATGATATCGCCTTCCGCTACCTTATACTGCTTGCCACCTGTTGCAATAATCGCGTACATACGGCACCTCCTATTATCATTACTCGCCAGCTGCGGTGTCCAGAATCGGAGGATTCCTTCTCTGGTACTTATTGACCTCGCTGTGCGGCATACTGCTATATCATAGCATGAAGAAAAGGTAATGTCAACTACAAATCGAAAATCGTTTAAGGCTGTTTCAAGGTGTACCTTCAGGAACTTCGCCCCACCCCATGAAACAATGTCAGTTAGTTAAGCTGTTCCAAAAGGTACGCCAGGGAAACGGGGAGAGCAGCCATCGAAAAGGGTCTGCGGATTTTTCCGGTTTCGAGATCAAGAA
>CAJTEM010000016.1 GCA_910575255.1 Lachnospiraceae bacterium
TTCCTCTTGATTTTTTCTCCTGTCTGTATCATACTGTACTTATCAACAGACAGGAGGCTTCAGCACATGGACGAACAATTCATCAGGGAACTCAGACAGAAATATATCCAAAATCCCCCGGAAGGCATGACTGCCCCGCTGGTTAAAAACATGACCGATGGTGACCTTCTGGACATGCACTATTTCCTTACCGAAGACGACGATCTGGACGATGCGTCAGAAGAAGGCTTTTACATCTTCTGACCTCATTGTCCGTTTTGTTGCGCCCGCCTTTTGGCGGTTTTTTATTACGTTTTCGTCGTTATTCGGAGAACTTTCCTATAATATAAAATAAGCCACATTAAAATCCGGCACCAGATTTTTCAGGCTGAAATCCGTTTGCACATATTCTGCACCCGGATTAATCATGGGCGCCGCAAACATCATCACGATGTAGAGCAGGGACATGATAAAGGTCGTGGTTCCTGCCAGAGTCAGCAGTCTCTTTAAAGGATTCAGACCTCGGCTGGCTATATAACAGCCTAAAAGCAGCACTCCCAGCGTAGCCAGCTGCACGTAAAGAGTCGGAAAGGAGTCATAGGTCTCCGCATTGCGAAAAATTGCCCAGCTGGCCGCCTTCAGCCCGCCGCTTCCCTTGCTGGCAATGTAGGTCACATGGCAGGCCCAATAGGTCCAGCCGGCATAATACGCCAGCTTGGCATTCGTCGTCTCATGAAGCCAGGAACTGACGCCTCCGCCCTCATTCTTAAACGCAGAACCTAATTCCCCCACCATCAGCGCATAGGGAATAAAATAGAGTGCAAACATGATCAACCAACTGAGAATCACCTGAATGCCGTTAAAGTAAACAAAACCATTGACCACATTTCCAAATCCCCACACAGTTGAAAATCCCATCGACGCCAGGGCATACCACTTGATCTTCTTTGTGTCTTTCATAAACGGAATTCCTCCATCATGTAATTATTGTATCGAACAAATTATATCATTATTGTAAATTGTTGACAATCTACAATATGACAGAAAACATCCATGAAAATTCTACAAATTGCCGAAGACCTGCTTATAGCAGATTTCAGCGAGCCAAGAGTTTCTACACATCCTGCAAACGCAATCCGAGAAGCCCTTGTTTCAAGACGTATCTTCCGGAATCTCCCCGTGAAGCAGCGGAAAAACAACTGATAAAATTTTGTCCCTGGTATCATTTACATTTGATGCCCAAACCGATATAATGATGATACAAGCGCCAAAAGATCCGAAATCACAACCACCAGAAAAGAGGGCGAGCCTTGTGAGTGAATTGTCCTATCAGACCCTGCGTGAGAATGTAGTCTCCGCCATCCGCACGAAAATCTTAAATCAGGAACTGGCTCCCGGAACCCGCATTGTGGAGCAAAGCCTTTCCAGGGAATTTGGCATCAGCCGGGGACCCATCCGGGAAGCCTTGCGCCAGCTGGAACAAGAGGGTCTGGTTGAATACACCAGAAATGCGGGATGTTCGGTAAAAGCCATCACTTTGGAAGATATCTATGAGATCTATCTTCTCCGCTCCCACTATGAGATCCTTGCCGTCCGGCTATGCAACGGGATTTTTTCTCCCGCTGAGATCGAAAAGATGAAAAAAATCCTGGCCGATATGAAGACCCTTCAAAGCGGGGAATTCGGCCGTCTGATTGCCTGTGACCATATGTTCCACCAGATTATCATCCAAAAACCAGGTCTTCCCCGACTTTTAAAGGCCTGGAAGGAGCTGGACTACGGCAGCTACATTATCGGTTCCAACAACGATTCTAACAAAACCGTTTTTGCAGAACACCAGTACGCCAATCACCACAGACTGATGGATTCTCTCCTGACCAAAGATACGGAGATTATCTGCCGGGCCATCTTTGACCATTACATGTTGCCCATGAAAAAAACCATGGAAAAAAGGGGATCGCTGCCGGATAACTTTCAATTATAGCCATCCTTATACGGCAATCGATATATATGATTATTGAAAGCTACTCTCTTCTTCCGGGAAAAGATTGAAAACCAACCTGCGATTGATTCGTTAAATATATCCCGAAAATGAATAGAAATGAGGTGTAAAAATTGTATACAATATTTCAAAGAACGAAAATCTCAGAACCAACCTTATTCAGTCCCTCCAACACCACCAAAAGAATAGAAAATTTCCCGGAAATTTGTGTTTCTACATTTTCCGACAACATCATTCAAAAGTTTTCTTCCTTAGATAATGTAGAAAAAATAGCAGAACTCTGCTCTGCAAACGGCACATTACCTGTCTACCAAATCAATTATAAGAATACTTCGATTGCTTTTTATCGATCTATGGTAGGCGCACCTGCTTGTGCTGCATGTTTTGAGGAAATCGTTGCTATGGGAGCTAAAAAGTTTGTTCTATTTGGCTCTTGTGGAATATTGGATGATAATAAGGTACAAGACAACCTTATTATCCCTGTTTCCGCTGTCCGTGATGAAGGTACAAGCTATCATTATATAGCACCCTCACCAGAAATCGAAGCAGACTCACATTCCATTCAAATATTAGAAAACGTTTTAACACACTGTGGATATTCCTATGTAAAAGGCAGAACATGGACTTCGGATGCCATTTATAGAGAAACGCTCTCCGCCATTGAAGAACGCCGGCAAGAGGGCTGTCTTGCCGTAGAAATGGAATGCGCTTCTATGTTGGCAGTTTCAAAGTACAGACACATTCCTTTTATTCAATTTTTATATGGAGCAGATAACCTCAGTTCTGAAACATGGGAAATCCGAGATTTAATGTCTTATGGTCTTACCAATGCGGAAAAGTATATGGTTCTTGCTTTTGAATGTGGACTTGCCATGTAAAAAGGCAGGTATCATGATACCTCACCGAAATCCGGTATTCATCAAATAACGCAGAATGAATTTTCATTCTGCGTTATTCTTCCTATATCAAGTGGGCCGCTGACCTCAAAGAAAACCATCTCCATACCATCCTTTTCGGCTTCTTCATCGGGGATACCCCCGGTACCGGTACCTTTTACGATTTCCTCGGTCGTCTGTGGCTCTCTGACAAGGATAACCTTTCCGATCCCGTCCATCCCCCGAAGGAAAAGCCCAAAAAGCCGGAAAGTCCGCTGTTTATGCGGCTTCCCGGCTTTCTGTTTACTATTCGAATCCGGCGTGTTCTTTGTTGTTATTAACTATATTGATACCAGGGTCAAAAGACCTTTTGCCCCCAACATCAATTGTTTATGTTTTATACAAAAATTATTGGTAAAATCAGATTATCTCTTTAGAAATTCTTATATGTCGGAATAGCCTGTATTTCCGGGCTTTTCCGGCATTTTAGATATGGGGAGAAATTCACATATACCCTCATAAACCTTTAGGTTTTCCCTCTTGTCTGTAGTAAAAAAGTAGTAAATTGGTCTGCGGCTATGCTGCAATCAACCTTTCCATTTCAGCCCTTGCGGAAGCGAATGTTGCGTGTGCGTAATAGTTCAGCGTCATGGTGATGTTGGAATGTCCCATGATATACTGTAACGCTTTCGGGTTCATGCCCGCATTGGCTAAGTTGATGCAGAACGTATGCCTAAGTCATGAAATTCGTTTTTTGATTTATATTTCATTATTACTTAGATTTTTGAAATAAATTCAAGTAATAGCCCTTTTCTTATTTCAAAATTTATGATATGCTGAAAATAGATTTTTACTATTGAGGTATATGAGATGCTTCCCTATACAGGAGACTATATTGAGCATATTGATGACAACATAGAAGATTTTAAATATTATACATTTACCCCTCGACCTCTAATGTATGGGGACATGTATAAAATGGATGATGAACTATCTGCTTTGTTAATTGAGGCTCACCGGAATATTGGATTCCTGGAAGGGCTTCTTAAATATGCCCCAAATAAAGAGGCATTCAGCGAATTAATGCTATTAAAAGAATGCACATATTCCCTGATGGTTGACTATGATGCTCCTTCTTTCCAAGAGGTGCTTGTCAGTCGTGGGGGCAACAAAGGAGCTATTGCACGAATCAATAATCTTGAACTGGCTTATAAAGCAGCGATGGATAGGACTATTTCAGCTCCGGATTTAAGTGAACTTTGCGGAATTGCATTATATGGTGATGTAGTTAGTAAGCCGGTTGATATTAGGGACAAGCAGACTTTTTTGTTGGGTGTCAGGACGAATCTCAAATCTTACAACCCTACAGCCCCTGACGCAGTTTTGCCAGCGCTAGCAGATATTTCTGCCTATTTATATAATGACAAAGACACTGACCCATTGATAAAGGCAGCTTTAGTTCATTATCAATTTGAAATGATACATCCATTCGAGCGATACAATGGTATCGTTGGGCGAATAATAGTCCAGATGGCACTTCGTGATATCGCAAACGAACCATTACCGTTGATATGCTTATCTGAATACTTTTACCATAATAAGAATGAATATTTTGACTTGTTACAAACAACGCAATACAGTGGTGGTTATATTCGTTGGATTAAGTTCTTTGTAGACGCTGTAGGCAAAGCTGCAAAAAGATCAGCTCAGTTGCTGATACAGTATGAAGCTATTGTGGCCAAAGATAAAAAACATTTAAAAGATATACGATTGCTGCCTAAGAGCGTTTGGATCGTATATGATTACCTTAAGCTCTTTCCTGTGACTAGCATTTCCCATGCTGCAAAGCAGCTGGGAAGTTCGTTCAATTCAATATCAATGGCTGTGCACGTATTGAGCGAGAATGGTATCGTCATTCAAAAAAACGATAACGTGAGGAATCGTATTTGGGAGTATGCTTCTCTTACATCTCTTTTTATACAAGAATAATGTTCGTTTCCAGGAAATATTCGATAAGATTAAGTTACCGACTGGTTATTCCTGAATTTCAGGCATCTATTATCTAATATTTGGAGGGCACAATGACACAATCAAATATCATCATGTACACTACAGAAGATGGAGTCACAAAAACAGAAGTTACATTTGACCATGACACGGTTTGTCTCTCCATAGATCAGATGGCCGAATTATTTCAACGGGATAAAAGTGTAATCGGAAAACATGTAAGAAATATTTTTAAAGAAGAAGAATTGACAAAAGAAGCAGTTTGGGCAAAATTTGCCTACACTGCTTCTGACGGTAAGACCTATCAGGTGGATTTCTATAATTTAGATGTTATTATTTCCGTTGGTTATCGGGTAAAATCCCTGAGAGGAACACAGTTTAGAATATGGGCTGCTTCTATTTTGAAGGAATATATGAAAAAAGGGTTCGCATTAGATGATGATCGACTTAAGAATCTTGGTGGCGGAAACTATTTTGATGAATTGTTAGCTCGTATCCGTGATATTCGTTCTTCTGAAAAAGTGTTTTGGAGAAAAGTTCTGGAAATATATGCAACAAGTATTGATTATGACCCAAAAGCAGAGAGTTCGATTATATTTTTTAAGCGGGTACAAAATAAAATGCACTGGGCGGCTCATAAGCACACAGCGGCAGAAGTAATCTATCAGCGGGCAGATGCAGATAAGGACAATATGGGATTAACATCGTGGGCCGGAAGAAAGATTAAACGTTCTGATGTAGAGGTTGCAAAGAATTATTTCGAAAAAGAAATAGATACGTTAAATAAAATCGTTACGGCGTATTTAGATATTGCGGAAGTCCATGCCTTGAATCAAGAACCAATGTATATGAGAGACTGGCTGGAAACAATTGATGACTATCTGAAAATGACAAGAAGAGATATTTTAACTACAAAAGGAAGAGTTACTCATAAACAGGCTCTTGAAAAGGCGCATGGAGAATACGACAAATATCGGAAAAAGCAGGAGGATGTCCTTTCTCCGGTGGAATGCCATTTTCTTGAAAGTATAGAAGAATTACAAGAGTTGGAAGATTAAAAATGATTTTGCCTAATCTGACGCAAGCAGAAAGGTGGGTTACAGAGCATGAATTATTTATCAGCCAAGTTTACCCTCAGTGAACAAGGGGCCACTCGGTTTTGCACCACAGATTTGCGATTCTGCCGCGTTACTGTCACTCAGCGTACGTCCAGTACGCCTCGTTCCAGTGCCTTGCAGAATCGCAAATCTGAGGCGCAAAACTCCTTCGGACCCCAAGTGCCGTATTTTGGTGGCTGGCAAGGCAACGGAATGAGGCGTACTGGACGTACGCCGATTGACGTTAACGCCGCCAGCCGCCAAAAGACGGTACTTGGGGCGAGTGTCCCCTTGTTCACTGAGGGTATATTGGCACCAATCACAGTGGCTCCAACTTCGTCCGTTTGGCATTCAAACAAATAAGCAAAATCTGTCCGGCAAGCCATAGGGTGCAGGCGGACAGATTTACGGAAAGGGTACTCCTTTCCTATCGAGAAGTTCTTTCAGTTGATCTGCCACATTATCTCTTTGATTCATATCATCTTACCCTTCATTGACACCTACCATTCATCAAGCTTCTCCCTAATCCGCCGGAACGCCAGTGATGACTGCCCTGCCTTGTCTGGTTACTTCTGCGTTTTCTCTCTGCTCCCCAATTTCCCAATCTGCCGGAAAGCCGGGGATGCCTGCCCTGCCTTGTCCGGCTGTGACCTTATTGGGAAATATATTCCAAATCTTGTTACTCTCTCAATCTTCTGGCACTGTTCCATCAGGGCACTCAATTCCTAAAATATCATAATATTCATTTGTAAATGAAATTTGCTCATAAGGGAATTTGCTTTGCAAATCTTTGATATACTCAAACGGGGTATCTGTCAATGCTGCATCCATCCCTTTGCGAATTGTATCCAAAACGCTTTTTACTTCGGGCCGAGCTTTATATCCCTGTTCTTCTGGACAATTAACAAAATCATCAAACATTTTCTTGTCCCACCAAATAATCTGTTGCAGAGTATTTGTACCACCAGTGGCGAGTATCAGTCCTAAGAAATCGCAAAAATTACGGGCAATGGGATAGACAAAGTAATCGCAACAAGTTTCTGGATTAACACAGAAAACCATATCTCCAAAACCTTCAATAAAGCAGTAGTGTATGCCATTATCCCAACCAATAATTTCAGCTCCAATAGGTGTGCAAAAACATGGCATTCTCCCTCCCTTCACTGCTTTCCCATTCAGAGCCGCGCCCTCGCCTCCGGGCAGACCGCAGAGGCAAAGCATTATGCGCCTCTGCGAAATAGGGTGTAAGGATTATACCTGTATATCCAACCCTTCCACCGTGCCGGATTTTCCTGACACCATTGACGTGATGCTCTCATCCGCAAAAATCTCATCCAGCACATCAGACGGAATTGGTTTGCCATGCGTCCATCCAGGCACCCTTTCTTTCACGGCATTGGCTACCTTCCTCCCAATGCTTATCTCCAACTGCCCTAAAGTCCATGCCGCCGCTACCCGGTCTTCCTTCTTTAATGTCTTATAATAATTATTTTTTGCCTGAGCCATTTCTTCCCACTCTGCCTCATTATCACCGGACATTCCATTGTATTTATAATACGCATCCTTCACGCTGTTAAAAACGCGCTGCTTCATCTCATCAGATACCTTGATGATCTTCCTCGCATTGGGATTGTTGGTAACGCACATTCCTTCTACGCCATAAGAATTTTTCCTATGTCCGGTAAGCTGGTCTTCCAGCGTATTCCTGCCGCCCGCACTGGATCGCTTTGCCCCGGCAAAAGGCATATTCATGTTTGCTTTGCCGCCGTTCATCCTTGATAAAAACTGCCAGATTCCCTGGCTGTTATTTCCTATACGCATAATAAATCCCTCCTGCATCAATATCATATTTTCACATCCAGCCCATTACTACCTTTAGAATACAAGGCATTTACACTATCCTGAAAAATAGTATCACCTGCAAAAATCTCATCCAGTATTTCATGTGAAATAGGTTGCCCTGCTGTCCAAGTAGGATCTTTTTCCTTTACAGCCTGTGTTGCCCTTCCGGCAATTTCCAAATGAAGCCGGCTCAAAGTCCACGGTGCAGCACGACGGGTACTTAAATCTAACGACTTCACATAGGAATGGATCTTGTCATAATATGCATCTGTCTCAGCAGTATTATCACCGGACATTCCGCCATATTTGTAAAACGCCTTTTTAACATCATCATAAACGTGCTGTTTCATTTCATCTGATACATTGACAATCCGCTTCCAATCTGTTTTTCCTGTGATTCCCATGCCTTCAACTCCATAAGAATTTTTGAAATGTCCGGAACGCAGATCATCAATGGTATTACCACAATAATTTCCTTTCGATGCTCCGGCGAAAGGCCTATTCGTATTTGCTTTGCCGCCGTTCATCCTTGATAAAAGCTGCCAGATTCCCTGGCTGTTATTTCCTATGCGCATAATAAAATCCCTCCTGCTATCAGATTTTTACATCTAAACCTTTTGTCCCGAATGATTTTCCTGATACCATTGACGTGATACTCTCATCTGCAAAAATCTCATCCAATACATCAGAATCCGTTACTCCTGAAATTGCCATAATAATCATCCTCCTTTAAAAAATCTTACCTGCGGCTCCTCTGTCATTCGGAGCCGCCCATGCCCCCTTGCGGTAAGTCCGGGCATGATCTTCCTTACCTCAAAATGCCCGCCGCCTCATATGCGGCAATCGAAACCGCCTTTTTGGTCATGCTGTCCTTATAATATCTCTCGTCTGCTTCCTGCTCCATCAGCCTGCGTTTCAGGGCAGCTTCCTCCGCCAGCCTTTCATATTCTGCGTGCTTTGCTTCCCTTGCTCTGCGGGCTTCAACAAATTCTGATGATGAAACAGTAAATTTCAGTTCTCCCACCGAAATCCATCTTCCTCTCTCCTTTCATTTTTCATCATCACAGACAGGATGAACACCCTGCCGTTTACCTTAAAATCCACTGCCCCCTGGTATTTCTCCGCCGTGCTTTTGATATTGGCAAGCCCTATCCCGTGGGATTTCCTGTCCGCCTTATCTGTTACCGGGAACTCCTCCTTCGCCTTAAGCACCAGCCGCCCGTCAAAGCTGTTCTCCACTTTCAGGATGAGCAGGTTCCCTTTCTGCAGGGAGCTTATACGGATAAAGGCATCCGCCCCCGGCTCTTTCGCTTTCAGCTTCCGGCAGGCTTCGATTGCATTATCCGCCGCATTCCCCAGGATGACGCCTATGTCATAGCTGTGTATATGAATCCCCTGCGGGAGCAGCAGCTTATCCGCATCCATCCTTAAGTCGGGCATATCCCGCACCGCCTCATGGTATTTCATGTTGAGCAGGGTATCCGCCACCGTGTTCCCCGTCCTGAACCGCACTTCCAGCTTTTCAAGCCCCCTGTTCAGTTCCGACAGGTACTCCTGCAGTTCCCCGCCCCCTTCTCCTGCGGAAAGGCGCTGGATGACGGCAAGGGTGTTCTTCATGTCATGCTTCATGCCCCGTATGCCGGAATAGATGCGCTCCATCTCCTCCATGTGTTCCTGCAGGCTGCTTATCTGATTTTCGAGAACGATCCTGCCGCTCTTTTCCCTGTTCCAATAGATCATGTCCTGGAACAGCTTCACCCCGTACAAAATGGAGAGCAGCGACAGGAGCAGGATTGCGGGTATCACAATGACGAGGATCGGATACCTGTCATACAGCATTTTGGGGATGCCGTCCTCCAGCGTGATCATGATGATACGCAGGAGCATACAGATCATCATGCCCACCGCTGACGGGATAAGGATGAACAGCAGCTCCGTCCTGCTGATAAAATAATCCTTTTCCCGGAAATCCCGCACGATCTTCCTCAGTGAAAAATACAGCAGCAGGGCGATCCCGGCATACTGGATAAGCTGCGTCCCGGCCACACCGGCCTTTACCGCCATGCCGAAGGATTTTTCCGATGCGAGCATCCCTTTCCCCGCGCACCAGTTAATGATGTCAAGCACCCACCCGTCCACCGCATTCAGCAGTATGGCCACCGTATATTTGCTGATATCCAACAACACCTGGAACGAGACTACGAGGAAAACCGTGATGAGGCGCAACGCCTTATAAAAACACAAGGAAAGGGCTGACAAGATACAGAGCGACAATGCCAGCGTCCCCGCCGCCGCCCTGTAATCCTCATATCCCGGCGGGGAACACCACACCACGGCTGTCCGCAGAGCCACATATAAGCCCGCCACATACATCCCGTTCCATCTGCCCCTCATCCTTGTTTCCAGAAATCTCCCCAAAAAATACTGCAGGCAGTACCCCTGGAACACCGTCAGGGCCGCATATAACACATCCGCCATCTTAAACACCGGACACACCCCCGTTCTGCAGGTGCCACATATAGGCTTTCACAAACTCCCCATACTTCTTTTTCGTCAGATACACCTTGTCGCCGCCCATAAGGGTTATGCTCTCGCTGTTATATTCCGTGATGCAGTCCATGTTCACGATGTACGCCCGGTGGCAGCGGTAAAAATTCTCCCCAAGCTGCCCCTCCAGTTCATCCATCGCCGCATAGATCTCTATGGCCTGCGCCGCCCCTTTTGTGTGTATCTCCACCTTCTTCGCCCTGCTCTCGATATACAGGATTTCGGACTGGTCAAGGGTAAGGTTCCGTGACTTGATGAACAGCACACGGCGCTCCTTCTTCTTTGCGGCCTCCCGCACCGCCCTTGCCAGTACCTCCGCAAATTTATTCTCGTCTATGGGCTTTAGCAGGTACTGGAACGCATAGAGGTCAAATGCGTCAAACACATAATCCCTGATGCCCGTAACGAACACCAGCACGGTATCCCCCTGCTTTTCCCGCAGGCTCCTTGCCGCCTCTATGCCGTTCATGCCCTCCATCTGTATATCAAGGAAAACGATGTCAAACCGCTTCCCCGATGCGAGCAGTTCCTCGCCCGTGGCATAGGCTTTTATGCGGCTTTCCGGCTGCTGCTCCTCCACCAGCCCGCATATATGCTCCCTGATCGCTTTCTCGTCATCCACAACTGCAATATCCAAAATCCATCACCTCAATCCATATAGGCATTCACTTCTTATATCGGCAGAAATTTCCCGTTTTTTGGGCGGAGGGAACGAAACGACCACTTTTTGGGAACGAAAGGCATAAATGCAGTGCGGAAATTTCCAAAACAGGTCTAAAGTTTTTCGCCATTCGTTCGATATCGGGGCGGCACAAACGCAAACCGCCGTGTAAGCATATTAACTCTGTTTCCCCCGCTTTCCAATAGGCAGACCTACTACTGCCCCTTTTAATGTCCGCTTTTTCTTATAGATGGCCGCCGCCGTGTAAGCAAAGGAACACGATGACACAATGTTCATGATGCACCCAAGAATCCCGTTTTCACTGATTGTCACCATCTCTATCAGCGAAACAATCACGGATACGGTAAAGGATGTCAGTGGCCCCCATATCAGCCCGCCCAGCGTGATGATGATATCCTTCGGGTCATATTTCAGAAAAAGCACCACCGGGATGAGCCCTACCACCACTATCACATACGCTATTGCGGAAAGCATGGCAGTCGTCGTTATCTTCTTTGTATTATTGTTCATATACATTTTCTCTCTTCCGTAAAATAAAACAGGCACCCAAATCTTGTATTCAGGTGCCAGAAAATTGCAGACAGCACACACCATACGAAATCACTTATCTTTCGTACCATGCGGCCTTATCTTCTTCTATCCAGACTATACTGTTGGTTTTGGAATCTCACCAAATCCTGACTTGGACGCCTGCCAAGTCCTGCGTTTTCACGCTCGCGGACTATACCGCCAATCGGGAATCTCACCCTGCCCTGAAGATGCCAGTATTAAGTTGTAAAAAACTGTCTATACCGTTTCGTAAGAAACCAGTTCTTCCACCGGGATTCTGGTCTGTGAGTGGCGCTCCGGGTCTGCCGCTTCCTCGTCCGAATACCCGACCGCAAGGATATTGACCGGCTCCAGGTTATCCGGCAGCCCGAACTCCCTGCTTATCACATCCGGCTTGAAGTAACATATCCACACGGAGCCAAGCCCTAATTCCGCTGCCTGCAGCATCATGTGGTCTGTCAGTATGGAGGCGTCTATGTCGGCGGTCTGCTTCTTATCAAACGGGCGCACCCATGCCTTTTTGTGGTCGGCGCAGACGATGACTGCCAGCGGCGCGCCGTAAAGGTTCGCCCCTTTTCCAATCTTCGCAAGCCCCTCACTGCTCTGTACGACAATCAGTCGGACGGGCTGGAGATTGGCCGCAGTCGGCGCAACGTGGGCGGCCTCCAGTATTTTTTTCAGCTTTTCCTCCTCCACCTTTCTGTCCTTGTAGTCCCGGACGGAATAACGCTTCTTTGCAATTTCGATAAAATCCATAGTGGCAAATCCTCTCTTTCTGTTATATACTGAACGTGTTGATTAACCGTTGTCCCCATTTTAGCAGAACACAGGAATTCCGCAAGATTGCACTTTTGGGGTAGATACTTCCCAAAAGGGTAGTTATTAAAAGTTGGAGGTACATCATGGAATATTCAAAAGACCAGTTCAACTGCCCGGTTGAAGCCACGCTGTTTTTGATCGGCGGGAAATACAAGCCGCTCATACTCTGGTATCTGATAGAAAAACCGCTCCACTACATGGAGCTGCAGCGCATGATCCCGAAAGCGACACCCAAGATGCTGTCGCAGCAGTTACATGATCTGGAGGAATGCGGGATGCTGCACCGGGAAGTCATCCCGGACAAGCCGCCCAGGACACTGTACTCCCTCACCTCATTTGGACGCAGCATCATCCCTGTACTGAATGCCATGTGCGATTGGGGCGCAGGCTTTTTGGACGGACTGGACATCCAGCCGCCATGCTGCACAAAAAAATCAGCAGGAGAACCCTGACTGGCTTTCCTGCTGGCTTTTTATAACTGTATATCCGCCTCCAATGAGAAAAACCCGGTCTAAGCTGTTCAAAAATTTCAGATTTTCCGTGCTTTGCCTGTATGCCTCCCGGACTGTTTCCGGAACATAAAATTATGCTTTCTGCCACAGAAGCATACTGTCCTGAAATTCGGCCTTCACTTTCCCGGTATCTTTCAGCCACGAAAGGTAAGAGCGCACCGTGCTGCCAGCCAACACATACTGCTCAAAGTTCATGGAAAGCCCGTAGCCTTTGAACACCTCCTGTAAAATCCGCTCGAAGCACATTGCCTCCCCACAAATGGATAAAATCCTTTCCGCGATGCTCTGCACTTTATCTCTGTTATAGCGGACAAGCTCCTTCACATCGGCAGAGGCATCCGCATGGGCAGGGACAAACATGGCCGCCTCCATCTGCTCCACCTTATCCAGTGTTTCCAGATATGCGCCCACGTCATAGATGAAGGAAACCGCATATTTGTCCAGAGTTTCCCTGCTGCTGATGCAGTCAGCAAGGAACATCACATTGTCCGGCATACGGAATCCCACCATGTCAAAGAAATGCCCGGCAATGGTATCACCTCTATTTCCTTCGGGAAACTCTGATCTGAAAAATCCACCACATCGCTCTCCTGCGCCATCAGGAACTTATGCCGCAAGTCCTTACATGGATAACCACCGTAAAGGAAAGACGGCTCCAGTACCGGGTACTTCGTAAAAGCCGCCTCTATGCCGCCGGAATAAACCTTGCATCCCGTCTGCCCCTGCAGATATCTGTTCCCGCCGATATGGTCTGCGTTGGAATGAGTATTTAGAATCGCCGCCAGATGCCAGCCGTTCTTATCCAGTATCTGCCTGACCTTCCGCCCTGCATCCTTGTCATTCCCGCTGTCAACCAGACAGACTTTCTCCCCGTCCGCCACATAGACGCCGATCTTCGCCGGACAGTTTATGTAATAACATTTCTCACTGACCTGTACTGTACCAATTCATACATTGTTCGTTTCCTCCTCTAATTGTTTGAATAAAATATCACATTATAGGCGGCGCAGGCTTTATCTGAAACATTGTGATATGCATGGGAAATATCAGCCCCAAACCGTATGGACTGTTTTTCCTGCAGACAGACTTCTTTTCCACCAATCGCCATTGTAAGCGTTCCCTGCACCAGAAAGACATATTCCTCCACGCCTGCCACATGGGGCAGTGATTCATGACGCACTCCCGCATCAAATTCAATATAGAACACTTCCACATTCCGCACCGGGTCAAAAGGGAATAGAGGGTAAGCCCGCATCCCCCCGTTTTCCTCCGTAATCGCATTTTCCCCACCAAGCCCGGCGACCGTATATTCCGCTTCTTCCTGTTTGCAGAAAAAGGATAACGGAATTTTCAGCCCTGTTGAAATCTTCCATAATATGTTGATGGTGGGTGAGGACTGCCCACGCTCGATCTGCCCCAACATGGGCTTGCTCACGCCAGTCAGCTCCGCAACATCATCCAGCGTAAGCTGCCTTGTGTTGCGAATCTCTTTCAGTCGCTCTCCTATCTTCAATGAAACCTGCTCCACGACTCCTCCTTGAATATGTTTTATTAAACAAAATATATTATAACATATTCATTTTGAAATATAAAGAAGAAAACGCCGCAATGGTCTGATCCCATTTACGGCGATTCTGCTGTTCTGTCAATGCTGTCTGTTAATTTTCATATATCCCTTTCAGGGTAAACTGGTCTAAGATATGCTCATCCATTTCACGGTAAAGTTCGTTCAGCAGAAAGCCTCTCTCCAAATCCAGCATCTTATCCAAGGCATACACATGAAGTTCGTATATGTGCGGTTTATCCGGCGGTGTCATCCCGCCATAATAACAGGAAAGCTCTGCGGACTGTTCTCCGCCCTGTATACTCGTCCAGCTATTCCGGCCCTGCACGAAATCATCCGCCGTCTGGCTCTCGTTCTCCTTAACCTCAAAACGGGATATGTTTGCCGCCAGCCAGTGTATCCATGCAAATCCCCCTGTTACCGGGTATGCGTCCTTGTCCTCCAGGACAATGGCAATCGACACCGTTCCCTGCGGCGCGTCCTCCACCGTAAATGGGAGAGAATAAGTAGGTATGTCGTTTACATTGAACTGCGTTCCATGCCCTCCATATTGGGGCTGGATTACCCCGTTTACAATACCGCTGCTCATAACATTCATCTTTGATAACCTCCAATCCGATTTTATGATGATATTATAAGCGGCGGCTGTCAGACAGTAAATTACCCACTTTTTCGTGGGTACTAATCCGGCACTACTCCCTTTTCCTCCAGAATATGCCCCATGCCGTTTGCTTTCAGATAATCAATCCCGATATGCTGCATGATCCTTAATGCCTCCAGTATCTCCGTTCCCATACCATCCGTCAAGGAATATTCCACATGGAGCGGGTATCCCTCATAGGATTTCTTTTCCACAAAGCCGTAATCTGTCAGCTCCTTTAACTGCTCCAGCAGCATTTTCTGTGTAATGCCGTCTATGTCCCGTTCCAGCTTCGCAAGGGATGTCGCTCCTAAACGCAGCCGCCATAAGATGATTGGTTTCCATTTCCCTTTGATCATGTCATGCACCAGTTCCAAAGGGCAGGTGTATTCTGTCCGCATTTTCATAGGCTGATGCTCCTTTCCGTTTTCTATTACTTCGGCAGAATATCGTTCCTGCTAAAGTAATAACATCCACGGAATTCAAGTGGTTTTCTGCTGTCAGGCCTGCCTGCGGAAACGACAGGCCGCCGCATATGGTGGTAAGTCATCTGCGGCAGTTAGCTTTTGTATACCCTTTATCTCAGCAGCGCCATACTCCCTGTCAATTTGTTTACTTTCTTTTTCGCCCCGCAGATGGCAACCCCATAATACTTCAATTCTGTTTCCGAAACATCCTTCATCTTTTCAATAAACTCATCATAGGTCTTGCACCCCTGCGCAAGGTCTGAGAAATCCACCACCGCCAAGTCCGAAAACTCCGGCTCATACAGCTTTTCACGGATAGACTTGATCACCTCCGCATTGCCCTTTAAGATTGGCACCGGAAATTCTATAATCCCTAAATGCCCGTTGCCCGTCCTGTCATACACGTCTGCGCCTACAACCTCCGGCATCTGCTTCCCCAGCGTGATGCCCATGATCGCCGCCGTGTTCGCTATGATGCCAAGCGGCAGGTTCTCGTCAATCACCATGACACATTTTTCATTCTGTAAATCCATTTTCTATTCCTCTTTTCCGGAGGATTTCTCCTCCTGATTTTTCTGATAATGGCGGTAAAGATAGGCCCTACAAAAGCCCAGCCACCCATACTGCTCCGGCAGGTCTCCGTCTGGCAGGAATAAAAGCCCCTGATGCTTTATCCCGACAGCCATCTCTCCCGCCATGACATATTCCGTCCCGTCGTTCCCGTTTTTCAGGAAAAGCCCGCCCTGCACACTCTCTTTCATGCACATTTTTCCGGCATCCCCTGTTAAACTGCATTCACCGACAACGCCGCATTTTTCCAGCCTGTACCCATTGTCCGTAAGGATGGAACTCAGATAATAATTGGTACGTTCCACAATGCGGAACACACACCCTGCCCCGCACTGGCGGCTGATCTCCTCACACCTGCGTATGTTCTCCGGGATATCCCTTTCCGAAAACTTGTAATACAGCGGATAGACCAAAAGCTGCCTTTCCATTCTTTTCAGCACTCATCCCTTACATACTTGCGTTTCCCTGTCAGGGAACAGGCTGATGATCTGCTCTTCCGTCCTTATCGCAGGCTCATTCACTGTTCCCACTCCCCTTCCCGTTATATTCAGAAAGGAAAAGCCCCGCAACCGCCAGGATCGTCCCCATAACGGAAACCCATGTCACCGGCTCCTTCAGTATTAACACGGAAGTCACCACCGTTATGACGGGAACCATGTAAATATAGACGCTGGTCTTGACCGCACCAAGCACCTTTACCGCAAAGTTCCATGTGACAAAGCAGAGTGCGGACGCCCCCAGCCCAAGATACAGGATATTGAGCAGATGCGTCACATCCGCAAACCGTTCCAGCCCGACTTCAAAATCGAAAAGGAATAGTGCCGGAACCATGAAAAGGATGCCATAAAAGAATGTCCGCCGCGTGGTGAGTATGACCGGGTAACCAAAGCTGCTGATTTTTCTTGTCAGTATGGAATAGCACGCCCACACAAAAGCCGCAAGGACTGCCAGCAAATCCCCCATCGGGTTCAGTTCCAGTTTAGAGCCGTTAAAGCTGATCAGCACAACACCCGCCATCGCCACCACAAAGCCTATGAAAAAATTTGCCCGCAGCTTCCCTTCTGATTTCAGGAACAGGCGTGACAGGATTGCCGTGAAAAACGGCGCAACCGAGATGATAATACCCACGTTGGACGCCATCGTATATGTAAGTGCGATATTCTCCAGCAGATAATATAAGCATATCCCGCACAAGCCCGCCAATACAAAAGTCAGCTCCTGCCTTCGCCCCACGCCTTTCATACGGTGCGGACAAACCAAAAATAATGCTGCAAAACCCATGACAAAGCGGAAGAACAGGATTTCCGCCGGCCTAAAATCCGTAAGCAGGACTTTGGTTGATATGAATGTCGTCCCCCATATGATGATAGTGAACAGCGCCGCCAAATGCCCAGCTGATCTCCTATTCCCCATACTGCCCACCGTCCCCGTCTTTTTCTGAGAATATTTCGCGGTAAGTACCCGGCGCAAGCCCTATAAACTGGTTGAAGTAATTTGTAAAATGGCTCTGGTCTGAAAATCCCGTCTTGATTGCTGCCTCCACGGGAGGCACACCTTCCGATAACAGCTTTTTTGCCTCATTGATGCGGACTGTTTCAAGGTATCGGTACGGCGTGACTCCTTTTTCTTTCGTAAAGGCCCGCAGCAGCGTTGATTTGCTGAGTCCAGCGTGGTGGCAGATCTGGTCTAAATAAATGCGCTCCGTAAAATGCGCTGTCATGTATTCACAGGCTTTTTCAATCTCCTGCCTGCACTCCGGGATGCAGCGGTGGGAGGGCTTCCCGTAATTCTGGATAAGGTACGAAAGCAGGAACAGCAGAGTCTCCTCTTTCTTAAACTCCCCCGTCCCTTTCATGACCATCTCATGCAGCGGGCGCAGGTGGCAGGCTACCTCCTCATCGCAGATAACATTTCTTGAAAATCCCGGAAGCTCCCGTTTCCCCGTGACCTCCTCCGCCAGATTGAGCATAACCTCCTTTGAAATGTTGAAGCCCCGGTAATCAAACGTCCCTTCATCACTCTGTACGCAGGCATGGCTGTCACCCGGATTGAAGAGCACGATGCTGCCTTCTTCTATGGCATACTCCCTGTCACGGCAGGAAAGCACCCGCTCCCCTTTCTCCACAAATCCAATGACATAATGCTCATGGAAATGGCTTGGAAAGGGCTGTACGATTCCCTCAAAGCGATATGCCTCCATCCTCAATTCATCATCATATACCACTGTCCTTATTTCTTTCTTCATGTGGATTACCTCCGAATTTTTGAATTTGTCAAGAGCCATTTTACCTCTTATTTTTTTCTGCGTCTTGTAAAATATCTTCATTTTTCAGATTTATCGGTTCTATTTCCTGCGGAAATTATCTGATCTTTTCAAGCGATTTCTGCAAAAATCAACCGCCGCATATGGCGGTTTTCCATAGCGACGGTCTCCTTTAAAACAGTTACTGCATTCTTTATAATTACCTATTTTTCACATACGCTGCTGATTATGTGATGAATTTCCTGCATAGGGAAACAGCGGGAATTCCGGGGCATCCCGGAAGAAATCCCCGTAAGACACCGGCCTTTCCAGTATCCCTTCCGGTTCCGTCTGGCTGTACCCGGTAAGCCACCGGGCCACCTCGTCAACCTCCTGTCTTGTCCGTCCTTTTTTCTCCGCCTTGCTCACAAGCAGATGATACACTTTTGAAAAATCCATCTGATATACTTTCTCATTTCCCATAAGATACACCCCATGATCCATATTTCTGACACCGCTTCTGCCGCCCCGGCTGGTTCAGCGCTTACCGGCCGAAAAGGCCGCCGCTTCCTTCACCCACCCGATCAGCTCATCATCAACCTCCCCTGTCCCGGAGAGCAGGACATGATGGGTCCAGCGTCCGGAGTACGGCTCCACCGCCGCATCTATGCGCGGGGACCGGGCACGGTATCCAAGCCCAAAGGTCACAACAATATAAACCTCCGGCCGCTCCTTCGCTTTCCGCACCGGCAGGAAGGAAACAAAAGCAAAATGATGTCTGTTGGAAAAGCAATCTGCGTTTTCTGTACCTTTACCTTCACGTCCTCCACTGCGGACAAAACTTTTTGTTCAAAAGCCTCATACAGCGGCAGTGCTTCCGGCTTCCTGTCAAAAAAATATAATACATCCTGGTCCATTCCCTGCGCCTTCCAAATATTTCTTACTTTTATGGATGATTCCCTGTCTCATAACACCATCCGGCAATATCAGAGATCAATCCTGCCGGGACCTCCCTGCTGTACGGAAGCTGTATGGTCCCTTTGCTGGTCTTATAGTCTTTCAGCCGTTCGGAAAATTCCCGGACAGCCTCCGGCCCCGGATACAGCCCCACATGGTTCTTAAACCCGGCGAACTGGATAATGTTATGCCCTTTCCAATAAGCCGGCATGCTCCATGAGATCCGTTCCTCCGCCTCCGGCAGCGCCGCACGCAGCGCATCCCTCACTTCTTTCAGATACTGCCGTACTTCTTCCGGCTGTGCCGCGATATATTCCTCAACCGTCTCCGGCGCTTTCCCGCAGTAATGCCCCTGTTCCTGTCTCTTAAAAGTACACCCGCATTTCGGACATGTCCACACCGTCCATCCCTCCTTTATTCCCGTACCCTGACTTTCACCCAGACACTGTCCCCCGGCTGTTTCCCTATCCGGGAACGGATATCTTTCCGCACGCCTATGGTATAGCAGACGCTCCCGTCAGCGTTCCTTACCCCCATATTTACAATGCTGCCATCATACGGCTCCCCGTCAAACGTGGCATGCACCTTCACCCGTCCCCGTCCAAACTCTTTCCTGATATCATAAGGAAAAAGAACATAAGCGCCGCCGGTCTCCCCGGCTTCATAGATCAGGGACTCATATTCATACACTTTACCATCCACTGCCTTCACCCCGTCCAGTCTTTTTCCTACAGTATACCATGGAATCCGCCAGACTTCCCAAAAAATCCATTCCAAAATTCTTTCAGGCTTAAGGTCATACCATCGTCTTAAACATTCCGTGCCTGTTGCAATACGCATAGATGATCCCATGTCCCTTTTTCCTGAACCGCACGGATATCCCCTGCTCCGGATACAGCTTCACCAGATCCAGTGCATCCGATGTCACATAAGCGATAAAAGAAATATAGTGCCCTTTCTCCATGGGATGGCTGACCGTCACAGAATGCTCATTGTCCACCGTCTCAACGCAGATGCAGTGCCCGTCCCCGTCTTTTTCAGCTTCCGCTTCCGGCAGGGTGATCCCGCAGCATGAAAAAGCGCCATGCCCCACGGATGTGATGATATTCCCGCAGACCGGGCAGACGTAAAAACACATCTTCCGCATATTCGCCGACTGGTTCCCGTTTTCCCTGAGATCGCCTGTCAGCAGTTCTGCGATTGAGACGCCCAGCGCTCTGGCCAGTTCCTCAATGATGCCGATATCCGGAAGCCCTTTTCCCGTTTCCCATTTTGACACTGTCTTATCACTCACTCCGATCTTTTCCGAAAGTTCTTTCTGCGTGATCTTCCTTTTTTCCCTTAATTCCTTTATTGTCCTTCCTGTTACATAACCCATCTTCAAGTACCTCTCTTTCCGAATATAAACATATTCTACCGCCCGCTTCCCATCTGCGCAACCTACGGACCGTAGAGTCCTTTCCATGGGCCATGATATACATTCAGGAATCCAAATCCAAATTCCCCACTGAGTCTGCCATACAACACAAAAGAAAAGTATCTGCTAAAAGATGCGTTTTTTACACCAAGATCAATCCTTATAAAATTTCTGCCAAACTCATACGCTTCCGGCAGATACCCCGCTCTGTTTAACTCATAGAAAAACCGGATCAGAATTATATCCCAAATACCTTATCATATTCTATGATCCCATTCAATTTATCTGTATTTCCATTAAAACACACTGCCATAAAATTTTCATCCTCCACTTTAAAAGGGGCTTCCCGAGTTTGCCACTTGCTAAATAAAATCAAATAAAAAATTTCCTTATTTTGCAAGTTTTTCCTTGCTTTTTTAATTAGTTATTTTGTACAAAAATGATATAATTCATCTACAGTCAAAAAGCAACAGCACATTGAAAACTGAATGACCCGTAACTACCGGAAACCCGAAGCCTGGAGGAATCCAGAACTATCAGGACTTCGATCCCCCTGCTGTTCTTTTCCTCCAGGAACAGATCCAGTCCAGGTCTCTCTGATCCTGCCGTTTCCCCCGTATCGCTGGAACTGCCTGCGATCTCCACCCGGAGCTGTTCTCCATAGGTGTTCAGCTGCTCATATTGCTTCTTTAAGGTACCATGGCTGTCCTCCGGCGCATCGATACGGGTATAGATCCATGCTTTCTTCTTTCTGTCATCCATACTTCTCTTCCTCTCTGTCTGCTTCTTCGCCCTGTTCTGACTCATTTTTTCATAGCTGCCGTATCTGCAGCTGTTTTTTCCCTCTGGATATTTTTCATCCCCAGACTGACGATCAGCCCCCTGTCCACTGCCGCCAGGATTGCTTTATCCAGGCAGCCTATGTATTCACGCAGCCGTTTCTGATCCATGGTCCGTACCTGTTCCAGCAAGATCATGGAATCCTGATGCAGTCCGTGAAACTGTCTGTCTATATGGATATGAGTGGGGATCGGATGCTTTCCGTCCCGGCTGGTGATCGCTGCCGCTATGGTAGTTGGACTGAACTGGTTCCCTGTGTTATTCTGCAGAATCACCACCGGACGAATGCCGCCCTGCTCACAGCCAACTACCGGCCTTAAGTCAGCATAGTAGATATCTCCAGGCCTGATTTTTCTTCCTGCCATTCCTGCCTTTCCTCCTTTCTGTCAGCAAAACGACATTTCCTGTTCTTTCTTTATAAAAGCAGCGGCCTGAAATACAGACCGCCGCCTGTCATACTTCATAAACGCACACATCTGTGTACGCAGGTTATCCGCCTTACAGCGGATTGCCTTTCCTCACATGAAAAATCGTGCTTGTTCTTCATTTTCATGTTTCGTCTGCCCCTATTCGACACTACTTCCCGGAGCCTGGGCAGTCAGTTACAACCGGCTTTGGCAGGCCGTCATGGAAATCGAACCCCGGCCAGGATCTCTGGCCGCCGCCCTCATTGCGGTTCCCTTCCTAAAAAGGGGCTGTGACTGGACGGAAGTATCATTATAGGCTGTACAGGTCATTGCGGTATGCCCCGGCCATGGGGCATTTTCAGGACGGACAGTTCCCGCTCTGCACCTTTGATGTCATCTTATTGACAGACACTCTGACTGCCTGCAGGTGGTCCTGGCGTGTCCTCCTTCGCCGCTTCGCGCTTTTCGCGCTGCATAAGCTAACGTATTGTAACTGCTGGATATGACCGCCTGGGGCGGTATTTTTCAAAGGACAGAGAAGGGAATTTTATCCCCTTCACTTATTTCCACGTTGGGAGAGAGGTTTGAGAACCAAAAAATCAAAATTTCTCTAAAAACTTTTTCAGCTTTCCCAAAATCTTATGGCGGCGCTTGTTCACGGCCTTCTGGGAGAACCCCAGTTCTTCCGCCGGCTCCCTCTCACTCCTGTCCATAAAAAACAGCTGGATGATCAGATACTGTTCCTCTTCTTCCAGGTTCCGGATGGCCTCATGGAGCTGCTTTCGCAGTATCTTTCTAAGTACGATGTTTTCCACATCCGCCTGCTCATCTGCCAGCAGGTTATGTTCTTCCAGCAGGCGCTCATAGGAATCCTCCCGGCTCGGTATCACCCGGATCTCCTGTGCATCCTGGTCAATGATGGTCTGCTCTGCCTTCATACTGCATTTTTCTCTCTGTTTCCTTCAATACTTCGATCACTTCTTCGCTGGCCTCCGGATACATTTTCCGGAAGTCCGGCAGTCTGCCTGGCTTTGCCATAGGCTTGTCCTTCATTTTCTTTAAATTTCAAAAATGAAGAACAAGCCGGGCGGGGAACGGCACCCTGGGGTACAGGCCTCGTAACAGAAAAAACACAGAAAGATTGATACATCCCTCTGCGTTTCATCTTTTTGTTCCTGTATATGATGTCCTATTAGTTCATATTGCAGACCGCAAAATCCCTTCACCAAACTACTGATTTTTTTGGCCGTTTGCTCCCAAAATCACATTTTTTCCTTCTTTGTAGCCTTAAATCATTACAGCTCTTTGCATCCGTATCCCCATATACGGCTTCAGAACAAATACGCCTGTCTTTTCGCCAACAGGGATGAACTACACCCATGGTTTGCGTTACAGCCAATAAAAAATCCTCCCTGCCGGAAAAGACCGGGCCGTCCCTGCAAACCCGCAGGTACTGCCAGTCCTTCTCCCCCGGCTTCTGTATCTTTACTGCACATCCAAGACATGCGCCTATGCCGCAGGCCATCCGTTCCTCCATGGATACCTGAACCGGGATGCCCTGCCTTTCTGCCCATTCTGCCACGGCCTGCAGCATTTGCCGGGGACCACAGGCATATACCCTGTCCGCCAGAGGCGCGATGGCCTCCACAAGCTCCAGCACCGTCCCGCAAAAGCCGCCATTCCCGGTCTGGCTCGCCACATGAACCCTACGGCCCTGCCCCCGGAAGTTCCCGGTCATGAACGGGACATCCGCATAACCCAGAAAAACCTCCGCCTCTCCCGGAATCCTTTTGGAAAGCTCCAGAAGGGGAGGAATCCCCAGGCCGCCGCCGATGATGACGCTCCGCTCCCCTGCCTCCGGCAGCGTGAACCCGTTCCCCAGAGGCCCCATGAGCCGTACCGTATCATTATCCCGCAGCCGGGAGAACTGCTCCGTGCCCTTCCCCACCACCCGGTACACTACTTCCACGCTTTCCCCATGGATGGCCGCCAAGCTGATCGGGCGTGCCAGCAGGTTTCTCTCATCCGGCGGGTACATCTGGATGAACTGCCCCGGTCTGGCACTATGGGCGATTTCAGGCGCTTCCAGTTCCATTTTCCATATTCCGGGCATGAGCTCCTTCTGGTTCCTTATAGCAGCCTTGCAATAGGTATTCATCCGGCCCCTCCTTTCTCCGGCAGGCGCATTGCCTCTATCATTTCATAAGCGATGCTGATGTCCGTCAGCTCCTTCGGCAGAATGGAACGTGGGTGCCATGCCGCCGCTGACAGTTCCCCGGTGTCGATGTGCAGCTGGTTCGAACCGTCCAGCTCTGCCGTATAGCCTGCGATCACGGAACCGGAAAAGCCCCAGGGCTGGCTCCCAAAATATTTAAGGCCCCTGATGCGGATGCCCGTTTCCTCATAGACTTCCCTCTCTGCCGCTTCCTCCAGCGTCTCCCCTGCCTCCACAAAGCCTGACACCAGAACCCATTGCGGGAGGGGACGGTCCCCGTACTTCGTCATCAGAAGCCTGTCCCCGTCCGTGACCGCCACCATGACCACCGGGGCGATGGCCGGATAAACGGTGTCCCCGCAGTCCGGGCAGCTAAGTGACCGCCGCCCCCTGTCCTGCGCCCTCACACCTCCGCACCTTCCGCAGTAGACATTCCTCTCATACCATCCCGCCAGGTGCAGGGCAGTGGCCCCGGCAAAATACGCCCAGCCCGACAGGATGCCGTCAAGCTCCCGGAGCGGAAGATACTGCATGCCCTCCCTTTCGGGCAGGACATCTCCCTGCTGCCGCAGCAGATAGACAGTCACCCCGTCCACGCAGAACAGGAAAACCGCCAGCCTCCGCACTTCTGCAAAAGGCATACCCAGGTCATGGAATACCGGAATCCTCCTGCTGCCGTCCTCCGATACCCGCAGCAGCACCTCTCCGCCACGGAAGGAGAAAAAGCAATCCTCCGACTCCGGTTCCCTGTCACAGAATGCATGGTCCAGGCGGTAGGGGAAAATGTCCTGTATCATTGCCCCATCCCTCCTTTACAGATGCCGCAGGTTCTCGCGGTATCTCCTGAGTTCCGTTTCGTCCACGGAGCCGATGACCTCATCCAGCCACTTGATCATCCTGTTCCTGTCCTTCGGCAGATGCCCTTCCACGTTGACGCAGTTGGACGCGCCCATGGTGGCAAAATAGGTATCAATAGCGAGCCCTTCTATCAGCATCCGCAGCTCGTACAGCTTTTCAATCTCCGTTTCCTCCGCCCAGTTCCCGTCCTGAATCTCCTGGTACAGCTCCGAGGACGGGTAGATGGTCAGCATGGAGGAAACAATGATCTTCGGGTGGAGCTGGTTGAACACTTCCGCCGTGTTCTTCACCCCTTCCTCCATGTGCCCGGAACCGTAGATTCCTGCAAGGTAGAAGAAATTGTAATCCATGCCTACTTCGTCCAGGCGCTGGCACTCCGTAAGGATTTCCTTTACCCCGAAGCCCTTGTGCATGAAGGACAGGGATTCCTCGTCCCCGGCCTCCACGCCGATAGTGAGGCTGTTGTATCCCATTTCCCGCAGTTCCCTCAACTGCTCCGTGGTCTTCGGCGTGATGTCCGTGATGCGGGCAAAACAGCCGATGGACTGCACTTTGGGGTAGTATTTCTTTACCAGCCCTGCCAGCGTTTTCAGTTTGTCGAAGCTCAATACAAAGGGATTGGCCCCGGTAAAGAACACCCTCTTTGCGTTCCGGTAATAGCGGCTCATTTCCTTCAGGTCCGCCTCCACCTCTGACAGGGGGGACATCCTGAACTTGAACGGCACGTCCTCATAGAGCGTGCAGAATTTACATTTGTGGTGGGTGCAGCCTGCCGTCACCTGGATCAGTGCGCTGCACGCCTCATAGGGCGGCCTCCATATCGTTCCTGTGTAATGCATAAGTCATCTCTCCTTCCGTTCATTCACTCATTTTCGCCAGCGCCCCACGGAGCGCTGCTGCCTTATCCGTCCATTCCCAGGGAAGCTGCAGGTCCTTGCGCCCGAAGTGCCCGTATGCCGCCGTGGGACGGTAGATCGGCTTCTGCAGCCCCAGCCCCCTTATGATGGAGGATGGGCGCAGGTCAAAGTGTTCCTCCACCAGCTCCAGTATCCTGTCATCGGGAACCGCCCCTGTGCCGAAGGTGTCCACCGATACGGAGACCGGCTTCGCCACGCCGATGGCGTAAGCTATCTGTATCTCGCAGCGGCGGGCCAGCCCTGCCGCCACAAGGTTCTTTGCCACATACCTGGCGGCATAAGAAGCGCTCCGGTCAACCTTTGTAGGGTCCTTCCCCGAAAATGCGCCGCCTCCGTGTCTGGCGGCCCCGCCGTAAGTGTCCACCACGATCTTCCTGCCCGTCAGTCCGGTGTCCCCCTGGGGGCCTCCTATCACGAAGCGCCCTGTGGGGTTGACCAGGTATCTGGTGTCTTCGTCCATCAGGCATTCCGGGATCACCTTGCGGATGACTTTCCCGATGATGTCCTGTTCGATGGTGTCATGGCCGATCTCCGGGAGGTGCTGGGTGGACACTACCACGGTATCCACCCGTACCGGCCTGCTGTCCTCATATTCCACCGTCACCTGCGCCTTCCCGTCCAGCCCCAGGTACGGGATGTCCCCGCCTTTCCTTGCCTGGGCAAGCTCCCTTGTGAGGGCATGGGCCAGATAGACCGGCATGGGCATCAGCTCGTCCGTTTCGTCCGTGGCATACCCGAAGACCATTCCCTGGTCGCCGGCCCCAAGCTCCTGCTTCTTGCTCCCCCGGACCTCCAGCGCCCGGCTGACACCCTGGGCAATGTCCGGGGACTGGCCGTGGATGGCAGTGATCACTGCGACCGCGTCCGCATCAAACCCGAAACGGTTGTCCCTGTACCCAATTTCACGGATCGTATCGCGGGCAACTGCCTCAATGTCGATCCCCTCCAGTCCCCCGGCTGATACCTCCCCCATGATGAAGACTGCCCCTGTCGAAGCGAACACCTCGCAGGCCACCCTTGCATCGGGCTTTTTCCGAAGGACTGCATCCAGGATGGCATCTGCGATCTGATCGCAGAGCTTGTCCGGGTGTCCTTCCGTTACGGATTCCGAAGTAAATAGTTTTCTCATATGTGGTTCCTCCTTGTCGTATGATCCAGGACGGGGCCAGTCATTCCGTCCTCCTTTATGCGGACGGACAGGATGTTTTGTGAGAACAGGCGCCCGCCTTCGTACAGCCGGTATTCCAGCCGTGCCTCCAGGCCGTTCCCGTCCGCCTCCATGGTGCAGCTCTCCGTCTCCGCCAGAAAGCCAATCTCCCCAAAGGGCGTCCGGTAAAGGGCCTTTGTCCTCTCCCCCGGCATGAACCGGAAACTGCCGGAGATAGCACCGCTCCTGTCAAGCCTTATCTCCGTTTGTGACAGGAACAGGCGATTGTCCGTGACATTCCCATGTTCATCCAGTTCCCGGTAGCTGACCTGGTATCCCCCGCTCTGGGGTGAGCAGATCCCTGTCGTCCTTGTCAGGATTGCTTCCGGTCCGCCCCTTGCATCCAGGATGCCCAGGACGGAAACCTGAACATCTTTCCTCATCCCTTTCGCCTCCGTTCAAGCACAGTCTAAAACGAAAAAATGGATATAACAAGTACTGTCTTTTTATGGTCCTGGACGTATTTTTGGCACCTGGTATCTTTTGATAAACCGGTATTTAAAAATACACTATCTTGATACCAGGCGCAAAATACGGTATAATTTCCCCATGTAAAGGAGGTCTTTTCTATGGCTGACAACAAATTTTCCCACAGCCAGAGCCTGATGGCAAGCTGCGTCCCGATGACCACCCTGCAGTCCATCCTCGGAGGGAAATGGAAGATACTCATTGTGTGGTACATCGCTGTATATAAGGTCCAGAGGTTCGGGGAGCTGCAAAGGAGGATCGGGGATGAGATCACAAAGTCAACGCTGACAAAGCAGCTCCGGGAACTGGAAAACGACGGCTGGATCAACCGCCAGATCTACCAGGAGATACCGCCCAAGGTGGAATATACTCTTACGGAACTGGCCGAGAGCTTCGTCCCCATTCTGGAACAGATGAAGGAATGGAGCGAAGTACACCTGTGCCGTTCCAGGCTTGCACCGGAAGAAGAAAAGTAGGGTATCCATTTGTACTGCTAAAAATCTGCATACGAAAAAAGACGGCTACTCTTGCTCTGGCAGTCGTCTTTCTTCATTGGCATACAATAAGGGAATCAACAGGTGCGAATCACACCCTGCTTGATTCCCTATAACCTCTCCCCTATCTGAAAGCAGATATCTATGAACATAATATTGTCAAAAGTGACTTATACCTTTCCGTTTCATTTTTTATATCTTCGGCGGTGACCCCGTAATACAGATATATTTCCCTGTACAGCTTCTTCAACTGCTTCATGGTTTTCTTATCCCCGCTGAATGAGCCATCTATCACCTGCCAGACAGTTTCCACCCCTATCTGCATCATGCAGTTTTCAGGACACTTAATTGCATATATATGGAAATTTATACTTTTCCTTTATCTCTTCTGGAAGATTCGGATAAAACGTCTGGGAAGCATACTCAGAAACTTCATTACCCCACAAATTATCTGTAGACAGCAGATAACTATAATAGTCTTCATCATAATGGATATGCAATGATAGTTCCTTTATAAGCCGCAGGCTCATAGCTGTTTTTACGCTGACTGCACCTGTGTTTAATATAACGTCATATTCTGCATCCAAAATCAGGCTTGCTGTTTCAGGCGGCTGTCCATCAATAATCAGGCCAACTGCAATGTCTATAAAAGATTTTAAGGGTTCTTCAAAATTATTTTCTAATGGCAGTTTCTCAATAATATTTCCTCCAGTTTTTTTCTCGGCGTCCCCTCTGCCGGTCAGGACTGTTCTAGCACCCTCATAATAATGCTCATGTCTGAACGATTCATTGAATTCATTTCGTCCTCGCAATAACTCCGGACAGGTACCCCGGCAGGGGCGCATGGTTTTTTCGCCTCCGCCGAATAAGAGGTATGCGCTTCCTGCCCTCTGCCCTTTCAGCTTTTTCAGCTCTCCTGCCAGTTCGCCGCCATAGACGTTTGCAGACAGTGCGCTTGTGGCCTGTTTTGCCTGCCTTATAACGCTCTCCTTGTTCCTTCTGGTATGCCCTTTCCATTGGTGCTAATAAAATCCTGCTTTACTACCTCTGCTAAATCTGCTTTTACTTCATCAGACACAGATACTATTTTTTCCAGTCATTTCTTCCCGTTATACATCTGCCTGTTCTTTTGACTTCCAAGGGATACCGTTTTCATCATAATACATATTGCTATGTTTATACTTCACTCTTCCGCAGATCTGGCCGCCCGTCGGATTGGGGATACCGGCCTGGTTTCCATTTTTCTGCGAAAACAGCCGGTTCATCAGGGAATACCCCGAAAACCAGTTCATGTTGTTCATACGAATATCCATATCGTGACCTCCTTCACCAATAAGCCTGCCTCTCTATATCTTCAAATCCAGATCCGCGCCAACCTGCGGCTGATCTTTCACAGTGGTTTTGCCCGCATCCTCTTCCCGGGCAGCCTCGATGATTGTTTTCATATCTGTGTCATTCAGATAAATCGTGCCATCTTTGGAAGCAGCCATTTTTTCATTTATGAGCTGTTCGGCCTTGTTGTAAGCTGATCCACCCTCTGTCTTTTCCGCAGTTACTTCCTCTGCTTCTGCCGTTTTCTTTTCTTCTAATGTTTCCGCTGATTTTTCCTTCCTTTCTGCTGCCTTTTCTTTTGTCTTTTCAAACAGTTTCTCAGAAATTTTCTTCCTTTCTTCCCGCATCTTAGCACTCATTTTTAACATACCATCGTTTCTGGTTTGCATTCTGCAATGATATTTTCCGTTCTCATCAATATAACTGTGCTGATACACTATAGTCCAGCCAGTGGCTTTCGCCATGCCTTCTGCCAATCTGGACATAGACTCAACGCCTTTTATCATGTCTTCCATATCCTTTGCTTTTTCGGGATCATTCTGCATTTTTTTCAAAAGTTGGGGATTGACGGTCAGTGACCTGCCGCTTTTGGCTGATGAGCAGACATTTCCAACCTTAAAATCTACGCTTGGAACAAGTTTGGCCAGTTCATTCGCATATTCTGCTGTCTTCTTGGATTTACTGTTTTCTGCCGTCTCCTGTGTTTTTTCTGTTTCCTTCTTTTTCGTGCTGCCTGCAGCAGAGTTTCCCGCCATACCCTGCGCTACATAACTTCTGTAATTGTTTGTAATCTCCATTGCCATAATTTTTTCCTCCTTGATAATAAATTTATTTGAAATCCGTTTCAACTGTACAGTTGGCCTATAATATTTCAAGCAGCTCATAATACCAGTAATTCCTTATACTTTCGTAGGGAATCTGTATTATCCTGTCTTTTGAACTGCTTTCATAAATACAGGATTCCGCTATGCCAGCCAAACCCGGAAGTTTATAAAATCCGCCGAAGACAATCCAAATTTCTCCTTCCGCATTGTTTTCTTCTAAAAAATCCTCAAAGGCCTGCCTTTCAACATAAACATATCTGTCATCATATGAAATCATCTGGCTTAATTCCTCGGTATCATAAGAAATAACTTGGGGTTCCCCGTCATAATTTCCCACTAGAATGTCCCTGCTTTCATTGCAGCGGGCATAGGAATGTGTATGTACCGCCAACAGCATGGCCGCGATCATCAGAAAAGCTGTGACTGCCATGCCTACGCACAGTTTTTTCCGGTATGGACGGAAACCGGCAATTTCGCCCATCCTCCTTTTCATGTCCGCGAATTCCCTTTCCCCCGCATAGGTAACGCTGGGCGGTGCAGTCTCCGATTCGGAACGCAGCAGTTTCAGGGTTTTCAGCAATACCATCCCATATTCATGAGCCGTCCTTCTGCTGCTTTGTATGCACACCCTGTCGCAGATGTCCTCCATATCTGCACGGAAATGTTTCTGGAAAACTGTCAGTAATGGGTTGATCCACAGGAGGCATCTGAGCATATCCCATGCAAAGCCAAACCATAAATGCCCTAACCGGATATGCGTCTGCTCATGCTGTATAACAGACTTAAGCTCATCTTTGCTGTAACTGTCCGCCATCACTTTCGGCAGGACGATTTTCGGCTTTAACAGCCCGACGGTAAATGGCGTGATATTCATGTCTGTAACATAGATACGGACATTTTCAAACATAACTTTTTCCATTCCGGAAACAGTTCTTTGAAGACGTATCCGTTTTCCAAATATACAGATGGCAGTCACCAGAATGCCTGCCATATAAATGCGGTCACCCCACAGCCATGAAGCCGTTACTGCCGTAATCCTCCATGTTGCTTTTAGTACGGCGGCATTTTCATAAAACATCTTCAATCTTCCAAGAAACGGGATGACCAGGAACAATGCCCACGACATCCCCCTTAAAAATGTCCGTTCCGAAAAATGTATCTTCCGGAGCAGCATCACAAGCCCGATCAGCACGAATGAAAATGCCGCACACCGCACAAGCTGGGTAGTGTAATAAACCGTGCAAAAATTTATAAGGCTGGCTAATTGTCTCCAGTCGGGCATGGCCATCACTCCTTTTTATCCGAGGATTCCGCATTCTGCCCCTTGCTTTTCTCCAGAATCTCCTCCAGTTCCTTTATCTGCTCATCTGTCAATGCGAAGCTCTGCAGCAGCGCCGCCATTGCATTTGTCCCGCTGCCGGAAAAATAGCTGTCCACAAACTTCCTGCTTTTCTCCTTCACGCATTCCTCCTTCTGCTTCAGCACATAGTAGTGGTAAACCCTTGAATCATGCTCATCCACGGTGTATCCGAGGATATCCTTCTGGTTCAGGCGGTTCATCAGCACCCGCACCATCCTCATCGACATATCCACATTCCCCTGCATCCTCTTGTAGACCTCGGAGGATGTCAAAGGCTCCCCGCACGCCCACAGAACTTCCATGATCTGCCATTCACTCGGTGTAATCTCTTCCTTTGCCATACCGTTTCCCTCCTTTCGGTTTTTATTTCCATTTTATATATCGGTCAATTATCGTTAATTATTAAGATATGTTGACGCTTTTGTATGGAAGGCTCATACACCACCACCCGAATATGGCATATTGCCATTCGTCCGATATAGGGGAAGCGCAAATCGCCGTGTAAGCATATTACCTCTAACCTCCTCGCTTTCCAAGCAATTTCCCTTATCAGGTCGCCCGGCCGGCCTGCGGAAAAGGCAGACCGCCGCATATGGAAAAAGGGCCTGTGAGCCCTTTTCCTCTTTGTCTTTCGTATGCCCTGCTATTTTTATAGATGCCGCAGGTTCTCACGGTATCTGCGCAGCTCCTTCTCATCCACGAAGCCAATGACCTCATCCAGCCACTTTATCATTTTTTTCCTGTCCTTCGGCAGGTGTCCTTCCACATTGACGCAATTCGATGCGCCTATCGTGGCAAAATAGATGTCAATGCTCAGCTTTTCAATCAGCGTCCTCAGTTCATACAGCTTTTCGATTTCCGTTTCCTCCGTCCAGTTCCCATCCTGAATCTCCTGGTACAGCTCCGAGGATGGGTACAGCATGGATGAAACGATGATCTTCGGATGGAGCTTGTTGAACACCTCCGCCGTGTTCTTCACCCCTTCCTCCATATGCCCGGAGCCGAATGTCCCGGACGCGGGCATCACCGGGTTCTTTAACCTGATGCCGCTATATCCACTGATGTGTTTATCCCGTTCGCCTCCTTCCTGAATCACATGATAGCAACTGGCAGGGGAAAAGAAAAGTACTGTCTTTTTTCGTTTATAGTGCGTAAAATAATACCGGTATCAAAAAGGATAGTACCTTGAACAGATAGGACGGATATAGTATAATGCCGTTAAAAGGAGCATCACCTCCGGCAGGGCGCTGCCGTCCATGAGTGAATTTCTGTATATCTGCGAATACCTGGGCGTGACACCCATGGAGTTTTTCAACGAGGAACGGAAAACCACCCTGACCCAGCAGGAAGCGATCGAACACATTTATTCCATGTCGGATGAAGATATCCGGCTGCTGATCGGATTCATTGAGCGGATGAAGGCTGGCGGAAAATGACAGGCAGTATCGTGAGTACCGGTGCTGCCTGTTTTTCAGAAACACACCTCCCCATCCTGTTCCATCTGTCCTCCTGCTCTTTGGACTGTGGCTCTCTTCTTCATGCCTCCTTCCATGCCGATGCATTCGTCAGCACCATCAAAAATAACACAGACAATCCATGAAAAAATCTCTGTCCTGCGATCCTTTCGTGCGCAGCTTAAAACCTCCTGCTTCTCTCATCCTTCTCCTTTTCTTTTCCGCCCATATCCAAAAACTGCTCCTTTGTTTTTCTCTGTCTATAAGATTTTGTTAGAGTGGGACCTTCCATATTTATCGCAAATTTGTGATAAAGATACAAAGCCTTTATTTCACAGTGACCGTGGATACCAATACACCTCAAAATCCTTCCGTAAAAAGCTTAACAAAGCAGGAATGACGCAAAGCATGTCAAGAGTGTCCAGATGTATTGATAACGGACCAATGGAAGCGTTCTGGGAGATGCTGAAATCAGAAATGTATTACCTGAAGAAATTTCAAACATATGAGGAGCTAAAGGAGGCCATATCCGATTACATAGATTATTATAATAATCATCGGTATCAGAAGCGCTTAAACTGTATGACACCGATAGAATATAGAAACTATTTGAAAGATGCTGCATAAAAACTCTGCCAGTCCTCTTTGCGACTGGCAGGTAAAAATTTTTATTTTTTTAACTGTCTACTTGACAGGGAGCGGTTCATTATTTTTGATATTCGGCTGTTTCCCATCTGCGCCAACAGATGATACGGAAGCAGTCGTTTTTCTTTTTCCTGTCATTCATCTTCTCCTTTCAGACCGTCCAACGTGATTGCAATAACTTGTAATGTGTAGAGCAGTTCGTCATTGTCCGGGCTTATGCTCTCCATACGCTTCAATTCCTCATGGATTGCCGCCATCTGGTTTTTGAAAGCCTTATATACCCTCGGATTGCCCTGTACCATCACATCCCGGCACAAGAGCCGCCTGGTGATATAGTCCTGCTTAGTCAGCCCCGACAATGCTACTAAATCATTTAACAGTTTTGCTTCTTCGTCCGATACCCGGAACGCCACCGTATGATTACGCCATCTTCCTTTATAATCAAGTGCCTTATCCATTTTTTAGTCCTCCTTTGTCATTCGCTCCATTTCCAGCCTTTCCGCCATTTCAGTCTGAACCGTAGGAAACAAATGGCATATCGGTATGTAATCTTCTCCGCTTCATGCCCCATGCGCTCCCCAATCGCCAGTACCGAAAATCCCATGTTGATTAAAAGCGAAACCGCGCTGTGACGAATAAAATCCAAACGTTTGGATTTCTTCCGGCACTCCCACGCCAGTATGCTGATCGAAATGGGCTTTGCCCCATTGGAGATTGCGGACCGGCTCAATCAGTTCCGGAGGGCAGTGCCGCCGGAAGAAGAATTCTCTTGAACTTTCTGCCGCTTTATGCTATCCTTTAACTAAAGAAGGACGCCTGCTCCAACAGACGCCCTTCAGGAACCCCACTCCAAAGGTGGAGTTTCCCAAGCGGACTATTTACCTCTCAGTGAGAGGCGCCCATCCTGGTTGCAACAGGGTGGGCATTATTTTTTTCGCTTGTGGTCCTTGTCTCTGTCGAGAAAGGCAAGCAACGCTATAACAAAGCTACCGAAAGCAATCAGCAAGCCGATCACCCCTATGAATATCAAAATGATATCTGCAGCTGTCATTGGCGCCACCTCCCTTCCTATGTATTCCGGCAAGCCGGTCATTGGCTCGGGAGGCTACCACCCCTGTCATGGGTTCCATGAATGGATTCTACCACAATATGACAGGGATTTCAACCGCATCCATTTTGGAGTAGGAAAAGTAGCTGGCCATATTTTCAGTGTCATATTAGTGTCACGAAGAAATCAAAAATGCCGGAAGCCATTGTTTTATCAGGCTTCCGGCTGAAATGTCCCCTATTCGAACTCGACATTTCCTAACTAACTTTGTTTAGGGATTATTCTCTGTCGAGTATGTAAATCTTTTGATTATTTGATATATCCATATTATCCTGCCTATATGAGCTAATGTTATCATTTTGTTATCGGTGCTGATAACACTTGCTCTGTAACTGCGGATAATAGCTATATACTATGATCTAAAATATAAGCGATTTTGCTAAATAGGTCAATGTATTTTTCTAAATTCAAAAGCATAAATTCTTATATTTATTTTTTTAAAAATTTTTTCACAACATCTCCTGCCCCATATCTTGCCATTTGCACGATCAAGCGTTCTAGCAATGCATCATCAATTTCCTGTTTAATCATCTTATTATACTCCTCTCCATTGACTCTTGCATATTCTTCTGTATAAAGTGAGGTAAGATTTTTATAAAAATCATAAATCATATTCATTGACTGTTTATTAGCAAATACTCCCTTTAATTTCTCGTTTCTTTGAACAAAATCCATATTTTTAAATTCTTTCCCTAAAAATCCTAATACATAATATGGTATTGGTGTTCGACTATCTTCGCTAATCTTTTTATCCGCTTCTGCTTTATTAAATAAAAGATATAACTTAATCATATTATCAATCGTCAACAATTGATCTATATTTAACGAAAAATCCTTATAATAGGCGCTATTTAACTTTAAAACAGAACTGCCCTTAGTAAAAGCATAAAATCCGTCTTTTTCAAAAGCAAGAAATACTTTCAACAACTTTTCTAAAGGTATCATATAATTTTTTATTTTAGAATCATCTATGTCGAACAGTTGAAATAACCCTTTGCTTTTTTGTTTCAATTCCACAAACTTTAAACGATCCTTGAATTCTACATTAAATTTATTTTTATCACTGGGTTTAACCAGTAATAAAATTCCCCGCTTCCTAAACTCGTTCTGAATATTACTAAAATAATTAATTTTAGATGCAAATGCTTTTTCATCTATCCCATTTTGACTATTTGTATATTTTACAATACTTTTGTCCAGCCCATCTTTACTCTCTTTTGTTTTTTTATCAAACACATATACTTTTACTAAAACAAATGTCTTTTTATACTCCTCATATAACTCATCTACATTGCAATGAGAAAGCACCTCTGCAATAGAATTAATTGTCTGACATCCATTTACTATTTGGGGATTTTTCAACTTAAATCCATACTGATTCCGAACTCCATCAGAACCAGACGACACTTCTGACCCCCTAAGTGTTTCACATTTTTCACATATCAAAGTGATACCATTATTATAATAGAAAAAATTTTCTCTATCCGTTGGCGACTGAAGTGTTTTAATTATCCCATTATTAATTCCTTGAGTTCCCAAAAATTCTCTGACATTTTCTTCAAACAATTCATAATTATGCTTGATCGCATCTTTATACAACGTAAATAAATCAGCAACATTGACCATAATGAATCTCAAGTCAATCATCCAATCAAGCCCATAATCTTTTGGTCTTACATCTAAAGAAGTGGCTGACACTCTAGTAGTCAATTTTGCTGTAAATGATATTCTATTTGTAAATCTATCGCCATAATAAATATTTTTTATATCTGATAGTTTATAATATTTAACCCCAATAAAAGCTTTCACTCTTTCATCTGAAAATGAAAACTGTTCTATCAAAGTTTCAACATCACTATTATGCAAATCATTTGTCACATAAAAATGCAACCATATTTTATATTCACTATCACTATGTACCCGATCAAATATTCTTTGTAACTCTTCTGATCTTTTATAATTTCCAGACATTAATATGCTTAATGGCGAATTCAAAAAATCAGCAACATCATTCCTATCTACGTTTGTTGAATCATTATAATATTTATTCTGAATTATATATAGTTCTTTTGTGTCTTCATAATGAACAAAACAGTCAATACCTTTGTCTTGAACATCGGTTACATATGACGATATTATTTCTTCATCCAGACTATATAATCTGCTTAATACCCAATAATTAAAAGCATACTCGTCTCTTTGGATTTTATCATCTATATATCCATATTCTTTTTGTATTAGCTGAATATCCTCCTTTATTTGTTCTCTAAAATCACTCATCGTATCCTCTCCTTAATTTATTTTATAGTATTTCTAAACATTATATCTATTATCCTAGATTATGTAGATCCGAAACTGTTTCTTAAAATTTATCTTTCATAACCAAATACAATTTTCTTAATTATCTTTCTTTACATCCTCAATAATGTTTTTCTTCAATGTTTCAATAGTATCCTTATTTTTTCTCAAAATTTTAAGTTGCCTATATGCCTTTTCTCTTAATATTTTTAACCTCTCGATTTTAGGCACTTCCTGTCTTATCAAATCAGCATTGGTATCTTCCAAATTAATAAGCACAACTAATTCCTCTGCCGAAGCAAAATCTCTGATATTAGGTGATTTTCCGCTTATTCCCTTTTCGTTTCTCCATTGCGCCGCCGTCTTGCCAAACAACGCCATATTAAGAATATCTGCTTCAGATGCGTATGTATATGCCATTTCCTGCGGGGATAATGTTGGTGTTATCAGAAATTCTTTTACTGCATCTGTATGAATGCGGTAATTTATTTTAGAAAGTTCCCTCTTGGCATCCCAACCAATCGCTAATCGGTTTGCTTCATCTTTCTTTAACCGCTGATAATCCTTGATAATATAGAGTTTAAATTCTGGTGAAATCCAAGACGCAAACTCAAAGGCTATATCTGTATGGGCATATGTACCGCCGTATCGTCCTGATTTCGATACGATACCAATTGCGTCTGTTGCTTTTATCTACTGTTGCGGTGTCAATGTAAATGCATTATCTCCCGACTCCGCTTTAAACCTATCGAATTCGATAGGTTTAAAATTGGGATTATGAATCTGTTCCCACAAACCCAAAAATGAAATTGTGGAATGATTACGCATCCAGTTCGCAACAACGATAAAAGCATTGTCTGGATTTTTATATTTGGCAATATCCGTTAAAGAAATATAAGCTTCTTCATTTACGACATCACCCATTACTCTGATTTCTGTTCCATTGGCATCTATTTTCATATTTTTCATTATCTCCAACCACTTTCTTTAGCACAGATTATCCCTTATATGACAGCATATATAACAGACACTCTTGCAGCAATTTTTCTGGATTGTGTTCCAATTCTATTATCGCTTTTATCTCCGTTTTAGCCTTATACGGAATAGTGCTATTATTCTCAATAATGTTTTTAAGGCTTCCTTTACTGTTTTTCATCTAAATTATCAGACATTTACATATGCCCTCCTCATCACACTACAACCGACAAACCATGATGTATTCTTCCTCATTTTCGTCAATGACTTCAAAACCCACTTTCTGATACATACGAACCGCATAATTTACCTTCTGTACAGAAAGGGATGTCCGTCTGTAGCCTTTATTCTTTAAAAATTCAAGCATATCCCTCATAAGTGCTGTACCAATGCCCATATTCCTATATTCCTCATACAGTGAAATAGCAAATGAAGGCGTTTCATCATCAATATGCCCGTAATCATCCATAATACGCACCCATGCTGCGCCTACAATCTTCCCTTTTACTTCTGCAACTAAGCACCAATCATCTTTTTTTCCAAAATCCTCAATATATACTTGCAGCTCTGGCTGTTCAATAATAGATTTTGGCGGCTTGTCCATGCCCTCTGGAATAAAAATTGCTTCGTGCAGAAAATCAGATAATATTGAATATTCATTTTTTCTAATTTCTCGAATTTTATAATCCATATTTATGTAAAACCTCACAAATGTTAATTTAACAAACAGAATTTAATGCTTTTTAAGCACTGCAATAGCAATATAATGCAAAATATCAAATTCATTCGGTGCAATTTGTTTAAGGAGCTGCATATGCTCTTGTTCCCACATCGAAATTTCTTTCTTGGTAAGCGAAGCTCCGATTCCACGGCAAGCCTTCATTCTTCCATTCCAGCTTTCACGGGTAAACGGTATTCTTAAAGTAAATTCTTCATGATATACAAGCGCAAAGTTTTCTTTATAACAATCTGGTATGTCTATCGGATGTTTCGTTTCCCCTGCGCCGCTCCAATTTGGTTTTCTGAAATATCCGCAGCCGTCCACTTCGCCCCATATTGATACATATTTCTAGGAAGAACCCCCGTTCCTGTTCCAATATCAAGGACAGATTGTCCGTCCAAGCATAATTTACGGTCAACAATCCTTTGATAAAACTCTTGTGGATAAATATCACGGAATTTCGCATAATCTAAAGAAGTTTGCCCCCAGTCAAAGGGTTTTCCGCTATCTATGTCTTTGTTTATTATCTTCATATCATTATCTTCCTTAATCTTAATTTTCTTTATATGCAGCATTACGATAAATTTCTTATATGCCTGTTTCAACTTATAATTCTTTTCCCATACAGAGAGACTCTGGCATATCTACATACGCACCATAATTAGGAATTTGCTTAAATCCTAGCTTTAAATATACATGACAGGATTCCGCTAAAAGTTCTCCTGTTTCCAAAATCATTTTCTTATATCCCAGTTCTTTCGCCCACTCTATTAGTTTAGAAACCAACTCTGTTCCTATGCCCTTTCCTTGTTCAGTTGGTATGACAAACACTCTTTTTAGCTCTACTGTATTTTCATCATAAGGACGTATCGAACCACCACCAATCGGATTATTTCCCCGATAAACAACTATCGCTTCGTTTATTTTATCAATTAGGTTATATTGAGCATACTTATCCCGTTTAATCACTTTTCCAACTCGCAAATCCAAATCCTCATCAAGTAACCTGCAATTTTCTATAAAATCTTTGTTATTTCCATCGCATCTTAAAAATATAATTTCGCTCATCTTTATCTTACCTCCAAAAATCCCCAATTTCGCAGTCTAATTTCTTTTTTTCAGTATACATGAATTTATAAGATTTTTCAATTCCCCGAACTATTTTTGCTTAATTGAGAGGCACTTCCACATACCGTAGAAGTGCCACCTATCACTTATAAATAGATTACCTCGTTTTCCACAATTTCCCTCACACAAGCCCGAATATTATTCATTTTTTGAATTATCCAAACTTAAATAAAATCCAAACCTTTCAGAAAAAAGACGTAAACCGCAACAAATACCGTCTGAAAAAGTTTGGATATTATTTTTATCTTTTTCTCTTGATACCGCAAAAATCTACAAGAGAGCCATCAGGATTTTTCCACTTTGCAGATACCTTTCTGTCGTTTTCATCCTCCAGAGTGGCCAGTGCCTTTGCTTTCTCTTCCACAGTGATATCAAGGTAAACCATCGTGGTCTGGAGCTGTTCGTGGCCGAGTAAAAATGAAAGCCAGTGTGAAGCCTTCGAATGGCGAAGCTGGTGTGCATGGAGCCCTAGCGGCACATCACTGCAGACCTCATGCGCCATCTTGGCATATTTCCTCAACATCTTGCTGATGGCAGGCTGGGTCAGCTTCCCATGGCATCCAGTATTACGGGAATAAAAGACATAAGCTTCCGGATCCGGTGTTTCCCCATGGAACTCTGCCAGGTAACGCTTTAAATGCGCGACGGTCTTGGGCAGCAGGTAAAGGGTGCGGATCTTATTTCCTTTCCCGATAATAACCGCATATGGTTTTTCGTCCGACAGGTGCAGCTGGCTGTTCTTCATCGACAGGAGCTCGTCCAGCCGGGCAGCGGTGCTGTAGAGCAGGATAAGGAATGCCATATCCCGGCGTCCGGTCCTGCTTAATGGGCTGGGGGCATCCAGCAGTGCCTTTACCGCTTCCCTCGTCAGGCCTTCCACTTTCTTTTTCTGGCATTTCCTGCGCGGGATCTGGGCCGCCTCCAGATACAAGTGCAGGTAAGCCACATCCCGGCTGCCCAGGTACTTCAAAAATGTCCTTAAAGATGCCAGCCTGTTGTTGCAGCTCTCCGGGCTGCATCCCCTGGATTCCCGCAGCCAGACAAGCCATTCTTCGATAACCGTATGCCGGAAGCAGTCTGCATTCAGGCTGTCACTGTGTATCTTTTTCTCATTCTCCAGAAAGAACAGGTACAGCACGATCGCATCCCGGTAGGATTTCAGGGTGTTCATGCTGTCTGTTTTCTGTGAAAGGACATAACCGTCCAGAAACCCTGAAATATATCCGGCTATCAGGATGCTTTCCTTATTAGGTTTCTTCATCTGCGGGCACCTCCGGCATCATCCATTCCGAACCGGCTTGTGTCTGTTCCTTTATGATCTCCGAGAGCCCGGGCACAATCGAGTAGTAGTACTTCGTGCTCTCCACTGTCGTATGCCCCATGCTCTTACTGAGGAATACCAGCCTGTCATGGAACTCAAAGCCCCGTCCCACCCACCGGTTGATGTTTTCCACGGCATAATGGTGCCGGAATTCGTAGGCAATAGCGTGGGATGCGTTCCCCCCGCGCCACAGGAGGTTAAAGTTTTTGGTCACCCACCCCCTGCCCAAATGCGAATTCCGTATGGAAGGGAAGAAATATTCCCTCCCGGGCACAATCTCCCCAATGGCCGTATCGTACCTGCGCATGATTTCCAGCATGGAGTCATGCAGGACAATGTAATGCTGGCCATGCCCCTTGGAGTACTGTATGTCCAGGACGCCCCTTTCAAGGTCTGCATTTTCCCTGGGGAGCAGCCTTGCTTCATTCGTGCGGATCCCGCTGCTGTAAAGGAGCCGGAAAAAGACGGGGATGGTCATTTTCCTTATGACCGTCTCTTTCCGGTTGTTGATGACGGGGATATGGTCGCACTCATGGAAGAAACGGCTGAGCTCTTCCTGTGTAAAGGCATGGGGGATGTAAGTCCGCATTTCCTTACGGGGAATCTGCGGGGGCTGTACAGGGGACAGACCCCGCCCATTCAGGAAACGGACAAAGCTGTCCACCACATAGATCCTTGACCGGCAGGAATTGTTTGCTTCCGTGTGCCGCTGGCGGCACCAGCCGTCAACCATCTCCTGTGTCAGCATGGTATCACCCGGATAGTTTTCAAGGCAGTAGCGGTCGAAAAGCATCAGGTTCTCTTCATAGGAAGAGTCGTTCCAGCGCTGCGACGCCTGCCGGTACCGTATGAAATGGCGGATCTGCGGGGCAAGAAAAGACCGGAACTCTTTCATAAGGAAAACACCTCCTCCGCCAGCGGGAAAGCTTCTATGCTTAACGCGCACTCTTTTAAATGCACAAAGTCCGCCCTCAGGTAAGGCTCAAGGGAATCCGGGGCTGTATGTCCCAGGGTCTGCGTGATGACGGGCTGTGGGACGCCGTTCTCCAGCATGGAGGACGCCAGGTTGTGCCGGAAGATATGGGTGCCCTTCCTGTCTCCGGGCTCCTGCCTTATCCCCGCCAGCCTGCAGGCTTTTGCCACGATGTTGCCAATGCTCCCGGCAGCCAGGGGTGAAAAGGGATGTGTTTCTGACAGGAACAGGCGCAGGCTCCCGGTATCCGGCCTTTCCTCTGCCAGATAATCGTATATGGCATTGCCTACAACAGCAGAAAGAGGTATCTCCACCGGCACGGATGTCTTCTGCTGCTCCACCAGTATCCGTTCTTTTTCCCAGTCGATGGAGCTGAATGTAAGGCCGGCGATATCGCATCCCCGCAGGCCTGTAAAAAGGAGCAGGAGGAGAATGGCTTTGTTGCGGGCGGAGAATCCATCATTCTCTGCCGCATCCCGCAGGAGCCTGACTTCATCCTGTGTAAGGTATCGTATGTTTTTCCTTGTTTCGCGCAGCAGCGGGAGAAAGCCCAGTATCCTCCGGCACTGTGGTTCCTTCCATTTGAGTCCGGCCTTAAAGACAGCGGATATGTTCTTCTTGTAGGAACAGCTCTTCTGCAGCGTGCCGTCGTCCGAAACGAAAAACGACAGGACAGCATCTTCTGTCACTTCATCCAGGCTCCGGGCTCCCTGCTCCTGCATCCGGTATAAAAAAGATGCCGTGTTAAGGGACTCACCCCGGATGGTTGATTCTTTTTTGCCGCGCTGAACTTCATACGCACGGTAGAAATCAATCAGTTCCTGGAATTCCGGCACCAGCAGGTGGTAGGAGCCCCTTTCAAAAAGGGTATGGCGGTGTCTGCCGTCCGGAAAGTGGCCGAAGAGATCGAATTGCTCCAGGGCTCCGATGATCGTCCTCTTGTTGCGGAGATAGTCCTTGGAATGCGGTACCTTTAAGTATTCAAGGTAAATATCCTGGTATGACTGCCAGCGGTGGCTGTCTGCATCCGCCAGTATACGGTTGATTTCGTCTCTGAACCGGTGTATGTAGGTACTGCAATAGCCATTGTTTTCCATGAAGGAAAGAAGTTCTTCAATGTGTTCCTTTAGGTTTTGTAAATCCATGGTATGACCTCCCTTTTTTTGTTATAAAGGAATCATACACCAAAAATAAAATCCAAACCTTTTCAGACGGTATTTGTTGCGGTTTACGTCTTTTTTCTGAAAGGTTTGGATTTTATTTAAGTTTGGATAACGAATATCGTGCAAACGTATTCTTTTTACCCCGGAAGCCTTGATACCTCTGATAATTTCATGCTCCATATAGGATTTTGTAAAACGGAACATTCTTTCGTCTGCCATAATTCCGTACAAATGTGAAATATACTCCTTTAATTCTTCTGTCAGAAATGGCGGTATCGTTATGATACGCTTGCTCTTTGGCGTTTTAGGCGGTGTGATAATGTCCCTGCCCTCTATCCGCTGATAAGATTTATTTACGGAAATGGTACGCTTCTCTAAATCAATATCATTATAGGTTATAGCAAGTAATTCCCCAATCCTCATACCCGTCCAGTAAAGGAGAAGAAATGCCATTTTTGTTTCCGGCTTGTTCTCCACAGTCACAAGAAACTGCTTAAATTCCTGCTTCGTCCAAAACTCCTTTTCCCCGGCGTGGCTCTTTCCGATACTCCCGGCTTTCCGGCAAGGATTGTCTTTCAAGTCATAGTACCGAACCGCATAATTGAAGATTGCCGACAACTGATTATTGACCGTTTTCAGATACGTTTCCGAATATCCTTTTTTCATCAGTGCATTTTGCCACGCCCGAATGTCGGAAGCCTTAATCTCATTCATGTTTTTTTCTTGAAATATGGAATGATTTTCAGGTCAATAATGAATTTCTTTGTACGCATGGTATTTTCACGCAGACGATGTTCCATATCCTCATAATAGATTTGTACGAAGTTTTCAAAATTGATGTCTAAATTCCTCTGTTGCTGTTGTAAGAAGTCACGTTCCCACTGTTCCGCTTCCGCTTTTGTCTTAAAGCCCCTCTTGTTCTTCTTGTGGCTTACACCCTGCCAGTCCTTATAATAGAACTGGCAACGCCACATCTTTCCGTCCCTTGTCGCTGACATAAAATCTCTCCTTTCCTTATTGTTGGCGTGTCCTCTCGCCATAGTGGTATACCCGCAGGGTGTTTCCTACATGGCTACGGTCAGACCGTAAAATTTTTCTTCAAAGTATTTTGTCGGAACTTTGCCGCAGATTGTTCGATAGCCCTTTGCTTTCAGTTCCTCATTCAGCCCCCGGATAATCTTGTAGGCATAACCTGTTGATACACCAAGCATTTCAGCCGCTTCCTCTGCCGTTACATACATTTTCTTTCCATTCTCCATATAATCCTGTCCTTTCTTTTTTTTATTTTAGGTACACATATGTGACCTTTATGTTTTTATTATACGGTACACTTTTGTGAACGTCAAGTATTTATTTTATACACAAATGTGTCCTAGTACAATGTTTCTTTGATAACCATATACTTTTTTCTTCCATTTTTTTATAAAATATGCAATAATATCTTAACAGGAATTGGTTCAAATTGGAGGGAATATTATGCGTGGTTTTCAAGCTGCTTCTTTTACTTTGTCTGATAAGGCAGAAACAATATTAAAAAATTTCAGCACCAGCTATTCCCTGCCATCATGTATTGTGACCCGATCCAAAATTATATTGATGGCCTCGGAGGAGAAAAACAATACCCAGATCGCAGAAGCGCTTGGAACCACCTATTCGACTGTCAGCATATGGCGGAATCGTTTTTATAACAACATAGACCTTATTGCCCAGACGGAGGAGTATGACGGACCGGATGGTGATAAAAAGCTGTCTGATGTCATAAAGTCTGTGCTTTCAGATAAACAAAGACCCGGAAAAGAGCCTGTATTCACCCCGGAACAGATCATGCTCATCAATGAACTGGCGTGTAAAAACCCAAAAGACTTTGGCTATGAGCTGAGCTGCTGGAATCTTGCATCCCTTGCGAAAGAAGCTGTCAGGCAGGGTATCGTGGGATCCATTTCTGTCGCAAGTGTACAGAGGTTCCTTAAATTTGCGGGTATCGCACCATGGAAAAACCGTTACTGGCTCAACTCCCCGGAAAAGCACGATAACCCGGAATCCTTTAAAAAAAATTGAAACAATCTGCGGCATCTATCTTCAGGCTTCGGAACTTGCCGAATGCGGTACGCAAGTATATTCCACGGATGAAATGACCGGGATCCAGGCATTGGAGCGCAAATATCCGGACAAGCCAGTACGCCCGGGCAGCCCGGCGCTGCATGAGTTTGAATACATCCGTCATGGCACTATAAGTCTGATCACATTCCTGCGTGTTGCAGATGGCAGGATCCAGTCACCGTATCTGAACAGCACACGAAATGAGGAAGATTTCTGCAATGCTGTGGGGCAGCTTATATCAGAGGATGCAGATAAAAACTATATCATTATCTGTGATGGTCTTAATACCCATAAATCCGAAGGACTTGTAAAGTTGGTTGCACAGAAATGTTCCATTACGGTTGATCTTGGTATTAAGGGAAAGAAAGGCATACTGGAGAGCATGAAAAGCAGGGAAACTTTCCTTATGGATGAAAGCCACAGGATTCGTTTTGTATATACGCCGAAGCACAGTTCCTGGGTGAACCAGATAGAAATCTGGTTTGGTATCATCAATCGGAAGCTTTTGAAAAAAGGCAGCTATAAATCCGTAGAGGAAATGGCTCAAAGCATCCTTAATTTTATTAAACAATACAATTTAACAGCCAAAGCATTTAACTGGAAATATGCTGGTTAAAAACAGCCTTGATAGTATATGAGCATCAAAAAAACGCTGTACTAGTGTGATAGAATTGAATTAAGCACTAACGAAAATCACAAAAATCGGAGGTATTGGCATGACTACCGGGGAAAAGATTAAACACTTTCGGAATTTGCGCGGCATATCACAGGAAACGCTCGGTCAGATTTCCGGCATCAATTCCGCCACAATTAAAAAGTACGAGTATGGCATCCGCAATCCAAAGCCCGACCAACTGATGAAAATTGCAAATGCTTTGGGTATCAGTATCAATGTTTTCATGGATTTTGATATAGAAACAGTGTCAGATGTATTGTCTTTGATTTTGAAAATGGACGAGCAATTAGATATGAACTTTGAAGCAGAGAGGTATGAGGACGGAAGTTTCAATCCCGCTACAATCAAAATATCCTTTCAGAACTCCCTGCTCAATCATAAGTTGGGCGTATACATGAAAGCAAGGGAATTGCAGGAGAACCTTTTGAATGATACGGAACGCTTCTCGTCAGAAGAAGAACACCAACGGGCGATTGAAGCACTCTCAAAGGATTTAGACGCTGTTAAGCAGAGTATTCTTGATGACAGTAAGATTGTCAAAAAGGGTGTTAGGGGTATATCTGTAAAAATTTATCCCGAAAATGAATGAAAAATTTTTGAGCAAAAAGTATTGACTTCCACGTAACGTGATACTGTATTCTTTTCTCATAGGAGCAGAATAGATATAAGCCGGCAATCTCTGTCTTGCTTCTTCACAAATTTAAGGAGCTGATAAGAATGCGAACCATAAGCCAAGTTGCAGAATTAACAGGCATAAGCACACGAAAACTACAATACTATGACGAGATTGGATTGTTAAAGCCAAGCGAATTGACCGAATCCGGCTATCGCCTATATGATGATGAAGCCTTGCAAAAGCTACAACAAATCCTGTTTTTTAAGGAATTGGGATTTAAGCTGAAAGAGATTAAAGAAATTCTGCAAAAACCCGACTTTGACAAGATCAATGCTTTCAAAAGACAAAAAGAATTGCTTTTGCTGAAGCGCAATCGGACAGACAAACTTATACAGCTTCTTAGCCGCTTAGAGAAAGGAGAGCAATGTATGAGTTTTAAAGAATTTGACCTGTCTGATTACATTACCGCATTAGAGGATTTTAAAAATAACAGCACTGATGATGTTATCAAGCACTGGGGAAGTATTGAAAAATACACCGAAGCCATGAAACATAATTTAGAGCATTTCTCTGAACTCATGGAAACACAACTAACGGAAGAAGTGAAAGAAATTGGAAAACAATCTGATATTCTGTATGGCAGACTAACCACTAATTTGTCAGAAGATGTTTCCTCCCCTAAAATACAATCCATTGTACACGAACTATTGCGGCTTATACAGGAAAATAGCACCAGCGTATCCCTCGATAAGCCCTATATCAATGTTCTTATCGACACATATTCAAGCGATTATATCAAAAACATGACTGATAACAAATATGGAGAGGGGGCTTCTGATTATATCGTAAAAGCGTTCCATTACTACTCGGAGAATAACGCTTCCGAAAACAATTAGAGGCAACAGGCTCTCTCTAAAAAATATATCCCGACAACTAATCTTTCTCGCTATGCCGAAAAATAACTTGCCACACTTTAGAGAGCCTTAGTGACATTTGAATTTTCTTGTGGTATAGTGGACTTCCACTTTTAGGAAAAGGAGTTGATGATATATGCCACAGATGAATAAAAGCGGTAAATTTATTTTCGGAAAATCGCTGATACGAGATGACTTGACAATCCATCTCCCAACACAGGCTCTTACAGAGTACAACGCCACAGCAGAGAGAAAAGTCTATCTTTTTACTGGAAGCAAGGTCACTGGCGGCTTTTGTGTGACAAGAAAAGGATTGTTAGAACCGTCAAAGTTAGGACACATTCTTACTGATAATCCGGCTCTACAGAATTATCAGACCGCAGAGGGCGAATTTGTCAAATACAAAGGACGGTCATACTGTTGGGTAAATATTTCAGAGAATGGTGTAATTCAGCTTAATCAGAAGATATTAGATTTCCTTAATCTGAAGATTGGAATGAAACTATTGTCTATCCGAAGCAGTGATATAGCTTTTACAATGGGTGCAATCGGTCCTCTATTGGAAAGAGCCGACAACTATGAGGGCGAAATTCCTCTGTATTAAAAAAGCAGGTATCATGATACCCGCCCAAAATTCAGTACTCATCAAATAAATAGAGCCATTTTAGAGCCAAACGGCATAAAGCAATCCCGGAAATGCCCATTTTATCAGCATTTCCGGGATTTTATCCGTTACTCGAACTCGACAAAGCCTAACGCGTTTTGTTTAGGTACTATTCTCTGTCGTGTTTTCAGTTCTTTTGATTATTTGATGTATCCATATTATCCTGCCTATATGAGCTAATGTTATCATTTTGTTATCGGCATTGATAACACTAACTCTGAAACTGCGGATAATAGCTACATGTTTCGTGTTAAATCATAAATGCATTTCTCAAACTCTTTTATTTAATAAAATTTTCAACCTGTTGCAGTAACATATTCCAATCTGTTCCCGTAACTGCTCCAGCGGCAAGTGTCACTGCAAGTTTCATAGAAAAATCGCCTGCAAACTTTTTTATTCCTGCAAGAGCCTTTCCTATACGGTTTTTTTTCGGAGCATCGCTTTTCAACTGCTCCTGAATCATTTCCAAATCATCTTTCACATTCTCGATTTCTTCCGAGTCAACTCCCTGCATCTCAGGAAGTGATGCAAGCAATTTGTCAATCAAAGTAATCATAGAACTTGTATCATTTGTAGTGTTGTAAGTATTTATTACTCCACTATTCTGTTGGCTTGCCGAACCATTAACAGTTTCAATATTTTGAATATATGTATTTCCACTCATAGTTTTTTCCTCCTCATCACAAACAATCATTTCCATCGAAAGACAGTCATTTATGAAATCTATAAGAGGTTTAAACGCCATATCAAGGAAACTTTGAATATTATCATTTATTTTTCTACTTGACCAACAATATCGCATTGACTGTCCACGCACATTTATCTTATCCCCATTGTTTATAAACAAAAGATAATCATACTGTGCCTTAATATGACACGCTTCATCTTCAGGCGGATTAAAATCCGCCCACCCTGAACAGCCTATGGCGTAGCATTTCTTAAAATCATAATCGACACCCGAGATTTTATCTTTAATAAATCCTGATATTAACTCATTTCCATCTATAAATTTGAGGAAACGAGAAAGATTTATATCTGCCGTGTCATCAGTGCTATTGAGCAGATTACTTGATAACCTGCGAAATTCTAAACTCAGTTTTCTTAATTCTAATCTGTTCATATATCCACCCCACAATACGGACAAAATATCTTTGCCGCTCCAGCACAATAAAGCACCTTAACTCTGCGACCACAACATGAACAAATAAACTCTGTTTCCGTGGTATCCTTATCCTTCAATTCTTTTGTTGCAACCTTTTTCAATGGCTTAAAATCCATTTTTATCAAGCCCTTTGAGCGATTAACCGACCTCTGCATTTTCTTGAATGACTTATTTAATTCCTCCACCATATGGTTATAAGCTATCGCTTGTGCCTGCTCAATTACATCTGATGACAGAAATTCATTTTTCTCTTTTGCCAAACCGCAGTATGGGCAAAACAGTTCTTCAAAAGGTTCATCGTCATTCTGATATTCTCCAGCTTGCAGCTTAAATTCCGAGTCACAATAGGGACATTCAAAGGTTACATATCCTTCGCTATCTCCCTGAATAGTTATTGTGAAATTTTCTGTTGACATATCATATCCCGTCCCGCTCTCAAATTTTAATAATGATAATCTGTGGTTATAGTTATCTATCCAAGCTCTGATACGAACATCGAATCAAGTCACAATTCTATTAACGCCCATTCTTTTTTCAATCATTTGAATATAGTCTTCGTTCATATCACAGACAATACTTTTCATTCCATGCTTCTTGGCACAAGCTGCAGTTGTTCCCGAGCCTGCCATAGGATCAAAAACAATATCTCCTTTTTGATTGGCCATCAAAAGAAGTTTATCGAATACAGCTTCAGGCTTTTGAGAAGGATGACCAGTTCGTTCTTTTTTACCAACAAACCCGATAATAAGAGGTGCTTCAATTACGCTTGGTGGTCCAGGCACAAAACGCATTTTTCCAGATTCAAATTTTTCTTTCTGCTCATCGTTCAAGAAATGTTCAGGATGCAATTTATGGCCTTTACGCATGAACTGTAAACAGGCATTTTGACTTGATCTCCATCCTCTAATAACTGATGGGCAGTTCTTGTAATACCATGTCAACCATGCAGCCATGTAAAACCCGCTTGGTGCATATCTAACATAAGGACCAATGATTTCAGGGAACCCCCACAAATACATTAAATCGCTTATTTCACCAGTTTGGTTTAATAATCTTGTGATAAAGTCGTCATATTCACTCGTAGGCAATTCTCCACCAAATCCTTTATTGTACCAGGGGTCAAGCATAGTACAATTGACACATATATCAGCTTCTTTTAATATTGCAATAGATTCAAACACATCCATAGGCGGAAGAATAGCAACTCCATCAGTATCAAGGGCATGTTTGATTTTTTCAGATATAGTCATAATGCCCCTCCTATTTTGTAATAACAATCCCTTTACTAATTAACCACTGAATGTCATCAAAAGCATCTTGGACATTATGCCAAAGTTTACCTAGCCCAGGAAAAACTTCCTGGGCTATTCTAATCGCCTCGTTTTGTGGTAGCCCCCAAGAGGTTTCAAACCCCGCAACCAAGAGACATCCTGATTCATTTCCGACGGAAATAGGTGCTCCGTAATTTGCAATGATATCCAATAAGCAATACTTACGAACAATTTCTACCCGGTCGGAACTAATTGCATACTTGTGTTCATCGTAGGCCACAATATTTTTCTCGCTTACGGAAGCCGAAAATGCTCGGTTGATTTCTTTATCAGTATATCCTTCATCTCTTAAAAGCTGATAAATCTCATCCTCTTTTCCAGATGTTCTAATTACAGCATGCTCAATCTCAAGTGGCGTGAGGAACAAAATTCCTTGCAATGCCCTGCGCAATTTAAGTGGTGCTGTGCGGATTTGAATAAAATCCTTTGTTGTCGGTTTCGCCAACATCTTGCGCAAGTCCCCATTCAGAGAGGAAAAATAGCCAGCTCCATCAAGATACTCTATAAATACAGCGTCTGGGTATTTCTGCAAAGTCACTTCTCGAGTGCTGTCGGTTTGATCTACAACTTTGTGCGATACACTTCCAGAATCTCCAGCATAAAACTGGCTCTGTATAAAGACTTTTGCACCTGATCTTCTTGACTGGAAAGGAACAATAAAATCATACTTTCTCTTTTTTAGTTTATTGTCTACAGGCAAATCACCCAAAATTTCACCAACTTCAACATCTTGTGTATTGAAGTCTGTTCCTGCACTTAAACCCCATTCAGTCATATACTTTCTTAATATAGTTTCTGGAATATGCCCCTGTGTAGCAGTGATAGATCCTCTAGACTGAAAGATTACTATCGAACTGATAAGAGCATCTGCGTTTCCCAATTCTTTTTGTGATACATAAGCATTTCCTAAACTCCAGAGCTGCTTTGCGTAATCTTCATCTGATATAATCAAATGAAAATAGCTTTCGACAAATACAATTCTATAATCATCTTTGCCGGTAAGTTGTACTATTGTTTTGGTAACATCTGTCATAGAAAAAGCTCGGGGAATATCTTTATCTCTCCATCTTTCTCCACTCAATTTTTGAGGATAAGTACTTATTCCGATTTGATTTCTAAGCATAAGCGGGAACTGGCACTTTAGGTTATTATCAGTTTTTCCAGTAGCCAACAAAAGAACATTACATATATTATCAAGTATTTCTTTGGCAGCGTCATCATCTTTTCCAGATAAATACCCCAGTACATTTGCTGCCAAGGCAGATGATGAGCAATGTGAAACATCTGCGAAATTCTCGGTAATATCGGCTATGTAGTCAAATCCTTTTTTCAACTGCTCAAGATTAATTCTGAATTGTGGCGTATCTCTTATTTCTCCAAGCGAAGGAGTCACCCACATGTCAAACTCAGACATTTTTTCATCTAATGTTGCGTTATAATCATTGATTTTCATGTTGTCCCTCCTTGTCGACGAACTCCAAAATATCATCCACTCCGCATTGTAGAGCCTTACAGATTTTTTCTATACTTTCTATTGAAATATACTCATCACGCTTAAGGCGAGTAATAATATTGGCACTAACCCCAGCCATATCCTTTAGCTGAATGTTGGTTATTTTTCTATCGATCATCATATGAAAAAGTTTATCATAGTTAATAGCCATACCACACCTCCTGAAAGAGCTATATAGCAACAAGCATGTTCATTTTTATTTATAATATCACAAAATCGTGATTTTTTCAAGTCCCATGTAAGAATTGCCCGACACTCATATAGATGCGTCGAGCAATTTTTTAGATGCTTAGACATAAATCAGCTCAGCATTCACAACCTCTATCACCCTGCTTCGGATATTATTCATCAATCCGATCCATTTCATCTGGTTTTCCGCTTTTAACTGTTCCGTCACGCCCTCACGCTCTGCTATCTGTTTTACCAACCGAGAAAACAATTCTTCTGCTTGTTCGTCAATGTTGGCAAGATAGCTGTTCAGCTTGCCGCTTATGAACAGGGTAGTATAGGTTGCTCTTTTATGCTCTCGTAGATAGCGTTTGTGCCGCTGTCCCCATACACCGATAGGCTTGTTTTCTTTTTCGGCTGGTAAGGTAAGGCAGGGGATAAAATAATCCCCTTGCCGTACATAAGTGCCGCCCATTTCTTCAAAAATTGTCTTTGCCATTGTTTGTTCCTACCTTTCGTTTTCTTTATTTCTAAAGCGTGTGCCACGCTGTTTAGACTGCCTTGCTTGCTCCAACAGACTGTCAATCTGCTTACTACCAAACACCTTTCGCAGCAGCTTATAGTCTTTGGCTTCTTCCCTCAATCGGTTATTATCAGCGGTCAGTTGCTTGTTTTGACTTTTAATCCGTTCATTGCTACGGTATAGACTGGCGTTTGTCTGATTGAGCCTTTGGTAATCGTCAATCGCTTGAAAGCACCGCACCATAAGTGTTTTAATGAGAGATTTCAACCGCTTAACTAACGGCTCGACAATCTTGCTCTTATAACTTTTTGCAGTCATAAAGCCTTGCGGTTCGGGTAACTGATATTCGGGGGCATTCTCCAGTACATTCTGCATTTGCAAAAGCGAAGCTGTACCCTTATCAAAATTTTGAATACGCTTGGAAAGTGTTTCAAACTCGGTCTGCTTGTCTATGATTTTGCTTTCCAGTTGTTCAATTTCTTCTGCTCGCTCCTGCTTTTTATAGTCCAAAACAGAGAGATGTTTTTCGTGTGTGCCTTTCTGCTCCCACTCAATTCCGTACCGTTCCATAACGGCGGCAAGCTGTTGTTTTTCGGAAAGTACCCATTGCGACCATTCGGTATCGCCACGGGAGCCGCCCTTAAATCCCTGTGCGGCAAGTGCCTGTTTGAGCGATACACGGGTGTCCAGTCCACGCTTGCTGCCTGTTGTAAACGGCACAAAATCAATGTGCAGGTGGGGCGTTGCTTCGTCTAAATGCAGATGAGCCGAGAACACTCTAAGCTGTGGATTCCTCTCTTGAAAGCCACGATAATACTCATCTAAGACCCGCCTTGCAAGCTGTCCGTTTTCGCTTTCCGCACTCATATTGTCTTTATCGCCAATCTGCAAAATCAATTCATGAAACGGTTTTTCTTGCTTGGAACTGCGGATTTTTTCATAATAGTTTGCTATCTTTCGGTCTGCTCTTGTCTGTTTAGCGTTGTATCTTTCGAGTGCTTCATCAAACAATTCGTGATAGACTTTTTTAATACTCTCATTACAGTAATCTATATTGAGGTAGGAGCGATCAGCGTCAACATTCTCCGCTTTGAATTTACGGCTGTTGTGATTGACCGAGCCTTTCCCGACCATTGCGCTTATCGTTCTCTGCATAAAATCACTTCCTTTCCATTCTTATCTTTTCGCCGCTTGCGGTGAGCCTTTGTTACTTTCTGCGAAAGTAACGCAAAAGCACTTATGTCAGCTACGCCAACAAAAATGCAACCTGCACGCAGGTTTTGCGCTCTCCGAGGGGTAAGGGCTGTCCTTTGAAAAGGACACCCTTACAACCCCGTCTAAACTTCAAACCGTGTCAATGTGTGACGATAGTGACAATGTTTTTGACAGCGATACTGCTCTCAAAACATTGACACCTTTGACACCGTTTGTCACGCCGCCCCATCGGTTTCTTTCCAAAGCGAAACCTTTCTGCCATCGTGCGTGCGGCTGTTCTGATAGCGGATACCATAATCACGAAACAGTCTGCTTGCGTTGATACTAAGCCTAAGTGAAAGCACATTCGGTTTTATATCCACGCCGAGCCTTTCACAAAGTTCTGAAGCTGTTCCCTCCCATCTGTTACTTTCCGAAAAAAGAGTAGCTGCAATTTTTTCAAGCATTGGCTCAGGCGGTTCTTTCCACAACTCCGTTTCCGATTTTTCAAAGTTCCACACCAAACGCTCGGTATCTCTCACAAGATGAATTTTCACATCCTGCTGATCCCTGCCCGCCACATCAAGCGTAGCATTATTGGAAGTTCTCTTTTCCTTGCTGAGGACAAATGCGCCGTCCGCCGCACCCATCAGTCCATTCGTTCCCGAAATCATATCAAATATATCTTCTGCTTTCTGCTTTCGGGTATGATGAACGATAAGCATTGTAACTTTGTAACTGTCCGCCAACGCTTTGAGCCTTGCCACAATGTCATAGTCGCTTGCGTAACTGTAATCTGCCCCGCCAGCTTCACGGACACGCTTTAAGGTATCTATGATTATTAAACCTGTGTCGGGATGTTCCTGCATAAATCCTCTGATTTGTTCTTCTAAACCGCCATTGACCGTTTTACACTCCGTTGCAAAATATAGATTGCCTGTTTCTTCTGCGCCGAACATCTGAAACAATCGTTTCTGCAAGCGTGGGTAATCATCTTCAAGAGCAAAGTAAAGCACCGTTGCTTTTCGCACCTTATAATCCCACAATGGTATTCCTGTGCTGATATGGTAAGCGAGCTGTGCCATCATAAAACTTTTCCCCACTTTCGGAGAGCCTACGAAAAGGTAAGTTCCCCTTTGGAGCAAACCATCAATCAGCGGCGTCTGTATATCAAATACCGTGTCATACAAAGCTGCCATTGATACTGTCTTGAGATACGAGGGAGATAACTGCCGCAGCATTTCCCTTTGCATTTCTTCAAAACTCTTGATATTTTCATCGCAGTCGGATATACTATGGTCAGTACATTTTTGAATTGGCTGTTCCGTATCTGCGCCAACAGATACATTCGGAACAGTCATTTCTCTTTTATTCTCCATTCCCATCTTCTCCTTTCAGACCGCCGAGGATAATAGTAATCAGTTCAATGACATTCAGAAGTTCATCGTTTATGCCGTTTCCCGCTTCAATCCTTTGCAATTCCGTAAGAACGGCGGCAAGTTCCTTGTGCAGTGCCTTAAATACTCTCGGATTGCCCTGCACCACCACATCCTGATTCAGACAGCGGCGGTAACAGTATTCCTGTTTCGGCAATCCCGATAAAGCAACTGCCTTGTTAATGAGTTCATTTTCTTCGGGCGATACCCGAAACCCTACTGTGATATTCCTCCAACGGTTTTTGTTATCTCTGTTCTTAGCCGACATTTTCAAAATCCCCTTTCCCTAAATCGTCCAATCTGTTTGCCATTTCCGTCTGTTTAGACGGAAACAGGTGTGCGTACTGATAAGTGATGTCAATGCTTTCGTGTCCTACACGGTCTGCAATCGCTACCGCTGAAAAACCCATATCAATCAGCAAACTTATATGGCTGTGACGTAAATCGTGAATCCGTATGCGCTTCACGCCTGCGGCTTCCGCCCCTCTGTCCATCTCGTGATGAAGATAACTTTTCGTTACCGTAAAGATACTGTCTTTCTTTTTCAAGCCATAGAGCATACCGAGATACTCCTGCATTTCCTCACAGAGAAAATGCGGCATTTTAATCGTGCGGTTGCTTTTCTTTGTTTTCGGTGTGGTAATCACATCTTCGCCGTGTAAACGCTGATAGGATTTGTTAATTGTTACCGTTTCCTTATCAAAGTCGAAATCGGCGGCGGTTAAGGCTAATAGTTCGCCCTCACGGATTCCGCACCAGTAGAGCATTTCAAAGGCATAAAAGGAAACTGGCTTATCCATCATCTCAAAGGCAAATTTTTTATATTCCTCTTTCGTCCAAAACAGCATTTCCTTGTGTTCTTCACTCCCCATATTTCCCACCTTTGCGGCAGGATTGGAACGCAATTCATAATAGCGTACAGCGTGATTGAAGATAGCCGACAACTGATTGTGCAGCGTTTTCAGATAGGTTTGTGAATACGGTTTTTTCTTTTCGTCACGGTAGGCAAGCATTTCATTCTGCCAAGTGATAATTTCTTTTGTGGAAATCTCGCTGATTTTCAACTTGCCGAAATAAGGAAGTATCTTCGTGCGAATAATATGCTCCTTTGTCAGCCAAGTGTTTTCTTTCAGGCGGTTTTTCACATCATTGATATACAGTTCCGTAAAGGCTTCAAAGCTCATATCGAGGTCAGACGAGTTTTGGAGCTGAAACATTCGCTCCCATTCCTGTGCCTCTTTCTTTGTGGCGAAACCTCGTTTACATTTCTGCTTGCGTTCGCCTTTCCAATTCACATATCTCGCCATCACATACCAAGTGCCGTTGTCATCATTTTTGAATACTGGCATTATTTATTCCCCTTTCCTGCTCCGTAGAGCCTTTCATAAAAATACTGGCGGTTTACACGCCCCGCAATCGTAATAAATCCCTGTGCTTTCAGTTCCTCATTCAGCTTTCTGATGAGCTTATAGGCATAGGGCTTTGATACGCTTAGTTCCTGTGCCACATCATCGGCACGAATAAATTTGTTTTCCATATCATCAGTCCTTTCATTAGATTTTTAAGCTGCCGTTCTCCCCGAATATCGTTCCTGCCCCCATTTCAGCGGCGTTATCTCGCTCACTCTTGAACAAATCAAAAGGTCGTGGCGAAGTATCCTACTCGGACGGTTATTTAGTTTTATTAAGCATATCCGCTTAGCGTTTTCTATTATACTAAGCAAATACGCTTGTGTCAAGAGGTTTTAGAGAAAATATTAAACTTTTTTGTTTCGTTTCCTCTTGACAATTCCTAAACATATCTGCTATACTGATTGCAGTACATAAACAAGGAGTGTAAACACTATGGCTATTGGCGAAAGAATACATTTTTTCAGGCTTTTGCGTGGTATGACGCAAAAATATCTTGGCACGGCTGTCGGCTTTCCCGAACGGAGCGCAGATGTGCGTCTGGCACAGTACGAAACTGGCTCCCGTAAACCAAAAGCAGACTTAACGGCTGCATTGGCGCAGGTGCTTGAGGTTTCCCCGCAAGCTCTCGATGTTCCCGACATTGACAGCTATATCGGTCTTATGCACACCCTATTTACCCTTGAAGATATTTACGGTCTTACCGTCAGTGAAGCAGACGGAGAAATCTGTCTGAAAGTCAACAAGGACAAAGGTAAGGACGCTGCCGAGCTATCAAAAATGCTCTGTGCTTGGAAAGAACAGGCGGACAAGCTATCTTCCGAGGAAATCAGCAGGGAAGAATACGACAACTGGCGTTATCACTATCCGAAGTTCGATACCACACAAATCTGGGCGAAAGTCCCTTCACAAGAATTAAGCGACACATTAGTCGAAGCATTCAAAGATAAATTGAAAGATATATAAAAACAGCGAGGAACAAATACTATGACTATTTTTCAAATATTGACTGCTATCATTTTGCTTGTTATCTATGCTTGCTACTATGCAAAGAAAATAGAGCAAAAGAAAAAAGGAATCCGTACCACGCAAATCGGAAAGGGAAAGCAAGGCGTTCCTCTATATATTGAAATTACAATGGGTATTGCAACATTCTGCGTTGTAGTCGTAGAGGTCATAAGCATTGTGTTAGACTGGTCTATTTCTCCTGTGTGGGTTAGAATTGCAGGACTAACTATCTCTGCATTGGGAGTCGCACTTTTTATAACAGCTATGCTTACAATGCGTGATAGTTGGCGTGCAGGCGTATCGAAAGATAAAACAGAACTTGTCACATCAGGAGTATTCAAGATAAGCCGTAACCCAGCCTTTCTTGGCTTTGATCTTATGTATTTAGGCGTTTTAATGGTATTTTTTAATTGGGTGCTTCTCATATTTTCAGCCTTTGCAATTCTCACGCTCCATTTGCAGATTGTAAACAACGAAGAGGACGCAATGTTATTGGCGTTCGGAGATGAATATCTGAATTACAAGAAAAAGGTAAACAGATATTTAGGAAGGAAATAAATAGGCAAACGACAAAACGCCCTTAGCTATGAGTTGCTACCCACAGCTAAGGGCGTTTTAATATGGATTGTTATATCAGAAAACCATTCTCTTTCATTCTTTAACCCATAAACCACTGGATTACAAGAATAATGGCTCTTATACAACTGTTATCAAATTGTTATCAAAAGACTTCTCGGAATGCCGAAAACCCGCATAAATACTGGCTTTTTACGACTTCTCAATTTATTCGAACTCTATCGTCGCCGGCGGCTTCGGACTCATGTCATAACACACCCTGCACACATTCCCCACCTCAGCCAATATCCGATTCGTAATCCTCTCCAGCACATCCCAATCCACTCTCTCAACCGTAGCGCTCATAGCATCCACGGTATTGATGGCCCGGATAATCACCATATAATCAAAGCACCGGGCATTGTTCTTCACACCCACGGACTTGAAATCCGGCACCACGGTAAAGTACTGCCATACCTTTTTATTCAGCCCTGCCCGCTCAAACTCCTCTCTGAGGATAGCGTCCGATTCCCGCACCGCTTCCAGCCTGTCCCTGGTAATGGCGCCTAAGCAGCGCACACCCAGTCCCGGTCCCGGGAATGGCTGACGGTACACCATGGACTCCGGCAATCCCAGCTCCAGGCCGCAGGACCGCACCTCATCCTTAAAAAGCTGCTTCAGCGGCTCCACCAGCTCAAACTTCAGATCCTCCGGCAGACCGCCCACATTATGGTGGGACTTCACCATTTTAGCAGTCTTGGTGCCGCTCTCAATGATATCCGGGTAAATGGTTCCCTGACCTAAAAAGTCGATTCCCTCCAACTTCCTGGCCTCTTCCTCAAACACCCGGATAAACTCTCCGCCAATGATTTTACGCTTCTTTTCCGGATCCGCCACGCCCTCCAGCTTGCCCAGGAAACGCTCCACCGCATCCACATAGATCAGATTGGCATGGAGCTGGTTCTGAAACACCTCAACCACACTCTCCGACTCATGTTTTCTCATCAGGCCATGATTCACATGGACGCATACCAGCTGCTGTCCGATCGCCTTGATCAACATGGCAGCCACCACAGAAGAATCCACACCGCCGGACAGTGCCAGAAGAACCTTCCGGTCTCCTACCTGCCTGCGAATCCGTTCCACCTGGTCTTCAATGAAATTCTTCATGTTCCAGTTTGCCTCTGCCTGGCAGACCCCAAACACAAATTCCTTCATTTCCTCCTCTGTCGGCAGGCTATCCCGTGTCATCTCGCATTTTGCCGTCGGATGGTCAATGGCTAACATCGGATATCCGCACTGGTACAGCGAAGGATCAATATCCACTGCACTGCCATTCACCACACGATTCTCCCCGCCGTTTAACACGATTCCCTTTACATTCTCCAGCTTTTCCAGCTCCCCGACCGTAATGTCATGGGGATGAATCTCGCTGTACACGCCCAAATCGCGAATCTGGCGGGCGATTGTAGTATTCTCCGTACTGCCCAGGTCAAGAATTACAATCATATCCTGTTTCATCCTGCTTTCTCCTTATGTTTTGGAACACATCTCTGCTGCGGATGTGTCTGTTTTATGCTGCAGCATTATCTGCTGCTTTTATTATACTAAAATACAGACAAAACGCAATGTTTCCTGCCTTTCTTTTTCTGAAAATTCATTTCCTCCCTATCTCCCAATCCCCGCATTCCTCTCATAAGCCCACAGCGACAGCACATACCAGCAAGCCAGAATCCCGAAGACAACCAGCACACTGACGAAATTCACCGCAAACAGATTCGTAAACATCATCTTCCCCAAAGCTCCTACCGAGAACAGAGAAGAGATGCCCATGACCAGAAACGGCAGGCCATAGGCCACGGCCAGCTCCGCGGCGGCTGCCCTTTGCAGCCGGATCCGGTCCATTCCCATCCTTCTCAAAATCCGGCACCGTTCCTTTTCCTCAAAGGCATCGTTATACAGCTTCATAAACAAAATACTCCCGCTGGCAAGGATAAAAACCAAAAACATAAAAATGCAGATGGAGTACATAATCTTAACCCAGTCCAGTTCATGGTTCTCCGGATCTATGGCAACCCTGGCTGTATTATGTTCCGAAGTATCCTCCACCAGCACATCCAGGCTTTCTCTCACTTTCTCAAAATGCTTCCCATCCTCGATTCGGTAATTATAAGTATAAAGCACCTCTCCCAGAGGCAGCAGTTTCTCATACTCCTCATCATTCAGCACATAAAAGCTCATACTCTCCTGAAGATATCCCAGATAAGGCACGCTGCTGTCCCCGGTCTGCCGGTAGCTTTTGCCATGAATCGTGATCTCCACATCCGACCGCCCGGTAATCAGCGACAAAAGGTACAGGTGAGATATTTTAAACACCTCATCCTCCCCGGGTTCCTCAAAAGTAAGCCCCATTCCGGTCTCCTTAGCCAGCTTTCGCAGGCCCGAATAAGAGACAAACGCATATTTGCTGTAATGCTCCCTGGCCTCCACCAGGGAACCGTCCAGGCTTAGCATCTGTATCCGGGAACTCATGGCAACCGAATCCACTCTTTCAATCAGCGCCCTCGCCTGTCCGTCCAAATCCGGCCTGCTGCTCAACAGCTGAAAGGTATAGGTATTTTCAAACTGTATGATATTTTCATACCTGCCCCTCATGGCAAATCCCATCGCCAGGGCAGTCACCGAACAGAGCATCAATACTGACACCACGGCATACGTACGGTAATTCTTCTGCATCCGGAAAATGACGCTGTTGATCCACAGCACCCGCCCCTTTTGGTAAAGAAAATGCTTCCGCTCCGCCAGAGTCTGGAATACCAGCGGAATCAGGCCTCCAAACAGGAGATAAACCCCTGCTGTCACCATCACCACAGCCCCAAAAGCATTTCCCATCACACTGCTTCTCCCCTCCTTTAAGGCCAAGGAATATCCCCATCCCAGAATCCAGACTCCCAGAAATGCCCTGACAAAAAGCATTCCCCGGCTCTGCCTCACATATTCATTCCGCTTTGCTGCAGAAATCATCCCCAGCACACTGCTGCGGGCAATGTTCACATACCCCATAAGGGCAAAAAACAGATAAATGCTCAGATAAACCACTGCTGTCACCACAATTGGCTCTATCGCCGGCACAAACCGAATCTCTACCGCCAGATCCGAAATTGCCAGCAGAATCATCTGGAACAGCCCTGCGGTCAGCATTCCCAGCACAATTCCCAGACCCAGGGCCGACAGCCCTGTAAGCACGGTCTCCGCCAGATATAATCTGCCAATCCTCTGGTTCGTCAGGCCCATGAACACATAGATTCCGATTTCCTTCTTCCTTTGCCTCAGGAATACGCTGACCGAATACCAGATGAAAAACACCATAAAACACCCAAGCACAAAAGAAGTCATCTGAATCAATATCCCGATATATTCGCGATTCCTGCTTCCCAACACCGCAAAGGCATCCGAATACAGAATATTCTGAAAGTTAAAAAACACCAGCACCGTAAAGGACAAGGACAAAATCAAAGAAAGATAATTCTTAAATCCGCTCCTGAAATTCTGCCACACTAACCCCATCATCCCCATGAAAGCTCACCTCCCATGGAAGTCTGCATATCAATAATCCGGTCATAAAATTCCTTCCGGTCTGCGCCCCGGCTGATCCGGCAGATCATCCGGCCGTCACAAAGCATATACACATCCCGGGCATAAGATGCACAGAACGGATCGTGGGTCACCATGAGAATCGTCGCCTGGCCATTCTCATTCACCCCTCTCAGGCACTCCAAAAGCTCTCTTCCTGCCTTGGAATCCAGGGCCCCCGTCGGCTCGTCCGCAAAGATAATCTCCGGCCCCGTAATCAGCGCCCGGCAGGTAGCTCCCCGCTGCTTCTGCCCTCCCGACAACTGATAAGGATATTTCTTCAGATGCTCCTCCAGCCCGAACCGCCTGGCCAGCTTTTCCACCCGCTCCACACACTCCCTCCCGGACACTCCGCCCAGAGAAAGAGGCAGCGCGATATTGTCCTGCAAGGTCATGGTATCCAGAAGATTATAATCCTGGAAAATGAACCCGATCTTATCCCGCCTCAGCTTAGACAGCTCCCGGTTGGACATCCGGGTCACCTCCTGTCCATCCACAAAAACCGTTCCCATCGTCGGCTGGTCAATGGTGGATAAAATATTCAGAAGGGTGGTCTTTCCTGAGCCGGACGGTCCCATAACCGCAATGAAATCATCCTTTTCAATCGTAAAATCAATTCCCTTCAGTACCTTTGTCTGAAATCCCTTTGTCCCGTAATCCTTCACCAGATTTTTAATCTGCACCACTGGATTTTTGTTCATGTATGCTCCTCCCTGCGTTCATCGTCAGCGGCATGTGCCAAACTCCGGCACGTGCCTCCTTTTTTGCTATTGTAAAACAGGAAAGAGAAAAAATCCTTACATTCTCATTACAAAAGCCAGGCTAAGCCTTACATCTGGCAGAGCCACTCATGCTTAGGACCATTGCCCGCGGAAATAATCGTTCCCCCGAAAAGCAATACAAAACCTGGTATAACTTCCATATTCACTCTCGGCCCGAAGCTCATGTCCCATACGGCTGACAATCTTCGCCGCCAGATAAAGCCCCATCCCCGTGGATTTATATTTCCCGTTATGAGTATTCTGTCCTGTAAATCCTTTTTCAAAAATTCTCGGCAGATCACAGTCCCGGATTCCCACCCCATGGTCCTCCACAAAAAGCTTCACAAGCCCTGCCTCCTGCTCTGTCCACAGACAAAGTCTCTCCTCCTTCTCCCGGCAATATTTCACCGCGTTCGATATCAGCTGATCCAATACATAGACCAGCCACGCCGGATCCGTATAAACGGTTTCCTCCCCCACCTCATCCTTTATCACAAACCTTTTCTGAATCAGAAAAAACTGATTGTTATGAATCGACGTTTTTACACATTCCCGAAGCCTTACCTGACGCACCTGAAGATCAAAGAGTTCTCCCTGAAGCCGGCACCCCAGCAGCATGGATGAAATCTGCTGGTTCATCCTCTCCAGCTGTTCTCTCATGGTATTTCTCAGCTTCACATCCCCAATCCTTCCCTGAAGCAGCATCCCGGCCGCCAGGGGAAGCTTCAGCTCATGGCACCATCCCGCCACATAATCCTGCAGATCACGGTTCTCCTGGAACCGTTCTTTCAGCTGTCTCTCCAGAATCCCCACATCATGCTCCGCCAGTTCCCAGTTCTCAAAGCCCGAAAACACCCGGCAGACCAGCTCCTGCCTCCCCAGCAGCCGCTCTTTTTCTCTCTGCCGCCTCACAAATAACAGAAAATCTGCTGCCGCCATCCCTCCGGACAAAACCAGCAAGAGAAAATCCAGATAATACAGGTATTCCACTCTCCCTTCCGGCATTAGGAAAACAAAATAAAAATGAAACGCCGCAAAAACCGTCCCGCAATAAAAAGCGCATTTCCACCGCGTTTTCCAGTAATCTAACAGATCATTCTCCCTGACCTTTTCAGGCCATCCGCCGCCACAGTTCTCCTCCCGGTTCATAACAGCAAATCCTCCTGTCCTTTCCTTCTAAAAAAATCCTGCTCCGCAGGATTCTCCGCCTGCGGCGGGCCGCTTCAGCGACATAATTCTTCTCCGCCGCAAAGCGAATACCCCTGCCCCTTCTTCGTCCGAATCACCTCACTGCCGCATATCTCCTTCAGCTTGCCACGCAGACGGCAAATTACTGTTGTCAGGGTTCCGTCCGAGACATACTCCTCGGTATCCCACAAATCCATCATAAGCTCCTCTCGGCTCACCACATCCGGACACTGAGCCGCCAGCTTAGCCATCACCCGACGCTCCATCTTTGTCAGAAGAATCTCCTCCCCATTCTGGTACAGCGCCTGCTGCTCCTGGTCGAAAGAAAGCCCCTGCCCCAGAAAGATCCGCTCCCTGACCCTGTACTGATACGTCCGCCGCAGAATCGCCTCCACCTTTGCTTTCAAAAGCTCCAGCCGAAAAGGCTTCTCCACATAATCATCCCCGCCCTGGGCAATAGCCATAATCTTGTCGTGATCCTCTCCCCGGCTGCTGATAAAAAGAATCGGCACTTCCGAAACCTGCCGGATCTGCGCGCACCAGTAAAATCCGTCATAAAAAGGCAGGTTAATATCCATCAGCACCAGCTGCGGCCTCCAGCAGGAGAACTCCTCCCCAATCCTCTCAAACTCCTCTGCAGCCAGAGTCTCATATCCCCACCGCTTTAAAAACGCCCCAATCTCCCCAGCCAGTACCCGGTCGTCCTCTACCAGCATGATCTTCATTGTCTGTCAGCCCTCCCGTTTTTAAATTTTTGAACCCCCGCAAAAACACATCCCCTTCCGCCTGCTGCACAGACGGCAAATCACTGTTGTCGGGATTCCCACGAAAATCCCTGCTCCCGCTCAGTCCAGCCGGTTCTTCACCGTAAACACCGCCAGCTGGGTCCGATCCTTGAGCTTGAGCTTCTCCAACAGACGGGAGATCCCATTGCGCACAGTCCCCTCTGCCAGAAACAGTTCTGCCGCAATCTCCTTATTATCCATCCCCCGTGCCACGCACCGCATCAGCTCCTTCTCCCGGCCCGTAAGCTTCGACGTCTCTGCGCTCTGCACTGGCTGTAAGGCCGCCGCTGCCAACTGACGCCGCATTCCCTCAAACACACTGTCCCCAAACACCCGGATTCCGGCACAGACCGCCTTAATCGACTGAATGACACGCTCGTCCTCCATTTCCTTCAAAATGTAACCATCCGCACCGCTGCCAACTGCTGCCTCTACCGTCTCCTTATCATCAAAAGTCGTCAAGACCAGAATCTTTACCTCTGGGAAATCTTCCTTAATCCGGGTAATCCCCCAGCTTCCGTCATACTCCGGCATACGCATATCCATCAGCACCACATCCGGCTTCTCCTTTTTGCACAGCTCCCAGGCCTCCTGCCCGTCGGCAGCCAGACCTGCTACAGAGATTTCCTTATCCCTGCCAAGGATTGCTGCCAATCCCTGCCGCAAAATCTGAATATCATCCGCAATCACCACACGTATCATCGCTTTCCTCCCTGAATCATCCCTTTCCCGCCGGAAGCCAGATATAGATCTGAAATCCCTCTCCCTCTGACGACAAAATCCGTACCCGTCCCCCGGCCTTCTCCACCCGCTCCCGGATTCCGCGGATTCCGTTATTCTCCACCATCTCACGACAGCCCTGCCCGTTATCAAAAATATAAAGACCGAGGCCATCCTTCTCAAATTTCACAATTACATCCATATGAGTGGCCCGGGCATATTTCAGGCAATTCGTAATCGCCTCCCGGAAACAGTCATAGACAATCATGGACAGGTGCGAATATCCCGGTCCGTCCTCCCCCTGGATATCCACATCCACCTCCAGCTCCTTCACACTTTTCGCCAGCTGGCAGATCCCCTGTGTAACCAGATCCCAATCCGTCCCCTGACGCAGCTGATTGATGGAAATGCGCAGCTCACGGATTCCGTTCACCGCCAGCTCCTGGGCCTGTGTCAGATACTCGCTGATCGCCCCTGCCGTTCGGAAGCTGCCGCCTTCTGTTCCTGGCCTGCTTTCCTTCAAAACCGGTTCCGAATTACCGGCCTGCTCCCACTCCACCCGCGCCAGCCGCAGCAGTGACTGAATCATGGTCAGGGTATGCCCGGTCGTGTCATGCACCTCCTGGGCAATCCGGTTTCTCTCCTTCTCAATGGCCAGACGCTGCGCCGCAACCGCCAGCTCCCGGCTCTGCTGCAGCCGCTCATAATACTCCCCCACATCTGTCAGAAGAAAGGTTCCGGCCACCAGGCTCCCTCCCCGGCTCCGTTTTAGATACTGCCTCACCCGGATCCGTCCTCCCGCCTGCGGGACAAATTCCGCCTCCTCTTCCAAAAGTTCCCTCTCCCGCTCTGCCGTAATCCCCTGACTGGCAAGCTGAACCCGGATCTTCTCAAAATCATCCCCGGCCCGGATTCCCAGCCAGCCGAAAGCCGCCTCATTGCAGTACACCACTATTCCCCGTTTATTATAAACCGCCACCCCCTCTGCAATCGAAGAAAAAATCTGTCCAAAAGCCAGCGCATTCACATCCAGGAAATCATAGCGCAGCACTGCCAGCAGCATCAGAAAGCTGGAAAGGGCAAATGCCGACGGCGTCAGATCAAAAGACACCTCCAGCCAGCCCGACAAATACAGAATATTAAACCCCAGCGGAACCGCCGCTGCCAGAAGAATCACCAGCAAATGCACCACAAAAACCCTCTGCTTCTGAAACTCCCGCAGCACCACCGCCAGACCCCCCAGCACACACAGATAGGTATAAATCATGTGCTCATAAAACACCCAGCCGTAGACCACATATCCCACCTCAAACTTCCGATAAAACAGATGATGATACTCATTGGTCAGAAAAGCCAGATAATGAAACATCGACAGTCCGAACAGCAATCCTTTCAGCCATCCCGGCAGCCTCTGGCGGCAATATAAAAAGGAAAACACCAGCCAGGCCGGCCCGATAAAGCTGATCCCCAGATAAGAAATCCCATAACCCAGATACTGCATCCCCTTCGTTATGGGAAGCCCGCCTCCGCCAGCCCCGTCACTGGCATAACCTGCCAGATAACCCATCATAAAAAGCTGCGGAACACACCACAGAATCACCAGCAGCTGACAGGCTGCCAGTGCCCCGGTAGTGCCGTTTCTCTCCGCCCGAAGCAAAAGCCATCCACAGCTGTACGCCGAAAGACCGATGGTAATCAGATACAGTATCATCAATAGAATGTGGACCATGCCTTCACTCCCTCTTCCTTTTCTCATTCACTGCCGCGAACACAATCAGTCCGATTCCTGCTGCCAGAAGATAGACCCACCAGGAAATGCTCAGCCAGAATTCCTTCGTCATATACAAAGCCACCAGAATCAGAATCGTAACGGACACCCCGGTCCACCGCCGGCAGCGCCTCACCAGAGACCACACAAAAATTCCCAGGCAGATTCCCTCCAGAATCAGTGCATTCACTACCTCCCCGCGAATCCAGGCATTGCACACAAGAATCACCAGACAAAAGAGATACCCGGCAAACAGAAAGATTTCCACACCTGTCCAATCTTCCTTTTCTGTTCCCTTCCTCCTCCAGATTCTTCCCAGGCACCAGACATAAGCCGCTGCCGGCAAGAGCTGAAGCTCTGTCCACACCCGGGAAGGAAGCTCGCCAAAAGGCTGATTCCAGTACGCCAGAACCAATATTCCAGCTGCCGCAGACCAGGCAAAAGCTCTCCATTCCCTCACCGCCCCATACTGCAAAAAATACAGGGCAAGAACCAGAATCAGGAAAAATGTCCAATGATCACTTTCACTCTCCACTGCCCTTATCACCAGCACAAACGCCGCCAGTACCTGATACCAGTCCACACGCCAGCCGCCAGAAACCTTTTCATCCGGCTCACAGATCCGCAGACGACGCCGGACAACAATCCCGGTCAGTGCCAGAAAAACCAGAATAATCAGATTCTCCTGATTCTCCGTCCACCCATAACGAGACGCCAATACAAACGGCATCGGCACCATTGCCAGGCTCACCAGCAAATGCGGCCAAATCCGGTCTCCCAGATAAAACATCCCATAAAATCCGCCGCAAACCGCCAGACAAAACGCCAGATTCCATCCCTTCAACACCGGATTGCCATAAAATGCCGCCGCCATGCCAACCGCCAGCAGACATCCGCAGGCATCCCAGAACACCGACCGGTCCTCCCTGCTTGGCCTTGCCGCCAACCGGCCTTCAAGACCCGGTTCCAGGAGCCGCCCTATGCCATAGACCCAGACCACTGCCATAACAGTTATCACCCGGTTATCTCCGGTAAACGGGCTCATGAAAAGGGATACTCCCACCATGGCATACAGGGCAGCCGCCCGGTACAGCCATGCCCCCTTCCAAAAGCCATCTCCCCATGTGCCGCTTTTCCAGTCAGCCGCTTTCGTTGCCTGCCCACGCTTGAAACCGCTTCTCCCGGCAATCTTCTCTTTCGCGGCCTTCCCTTCCAAAGCCTTCTCCTCTGCTGCCTGCGCTCCCAGCGACTTCTCCTCTGCTGCCTTCCCCTCCGAGTTCCTCCCTTCTGCCACCTTCCCTTCCGCCGCCTTCCCCTTCAGTGCCTCTGACAACAGAAATCCTGACAACATCAAAGAAAACGGGAACATCACCATCTCCAGAGAAAAATAAATCATTTGCATACAGGTTCCCAGAACAGAGATCAACAGCCAACGCCCCTCCCCGTTCTTTTTCTCCCAGAAGACCATCCCGCACAGCATCAGAAAACACAGCATTCCCCTGTCAAACCAACTGAAAAGCAACTCCTTCAGACTCTCCGGCATATAACAGGCAAGCTCACACCGAAGCCAGACCTCCAACGGCCAGCGAACCGCATACCACAGCAAGAGCCAAAACCCATACCGCGCCGGCACATGCTTTCTCCACGCAGCCAGCACCACGGCCAGAATCAAAGCTCCCGCCAGTGCCCGGAATGCGTTTCCCCGCAGAGCCGCCTCTACATATAAGTTTCCTGTCATCTGCTGCTCAAGAGCAAGCCGGCATCCAAACAGCACCACGTCTCCCATCAAAAATGCTTCCGCAATCCAGCCTCCTGCTTCTGTCCACAGGCACAATCTCCTCCCTTTCCCGGCCAGAAGCAACACCGCCAGAAACATTTCCGCCGCCAGAATTGCCCATCCTCCCTCCACTAGCCTGCCGCCTGAGACCTCAAAGGCAATCCAGGCTGTCAGATAATGAATCGTACCCGCCACTGCCACATTCAGGAAAGTTCTCTTCCACTCACATTCTTCCTCCAAAAGCTGCATGACAATCCCCAGAATTACGGCCCCCAACGCAACTGCCACATACCAGTGAAGCCACCATCCTGTCTGGAAAAATCCATTCACACTTCCCAGGAAGACCACCGGAAACGAAAATCCCCAGAAATGAACCGGCGCAAACCAGGAAAAGCCCTCCCTCAGCAGCTCCCATCCGCTTTGACTCCCTGTTATCTCCCAGATCCCTTCCCCGGATTTTTTCTCAGGCATCCGTTTTCCAACGAGCCGTTTTCCTGCCATCAACAGCCACGCATACACCATCATGGCACTGAGCCATTCCCCGTTTCCTCCCGTCTTGCAAGATAAGAGCCAAAAGGTCACGCTAACCGTCATTCCCCAAAAGCACACCTGAGTATATACCCGGTCGTGAAACCGCCGGATCCCCAAAAACAACATAACAACAGTTACCAGGCTGCCAACCCACAAGACCCTCCACCGATTCTGTCCCGCCAGCACATAAGCTGGTCCCAGCAGTTGAAAATAAGCCGCTGCCAGCACAGACAAAAATGCAAAAATACTGCCCAACACATACAGCGCGTTCCCCGTTCTGTGAATTCCCAGCCGTTTCTCCGCCAGATAACTGGTGCAAAAAAACATCCCGGAAAATACCGCCACGAGCAGGACCTTCGCCGGATTCGGCAGAATCTGCCATGCTGTGGTTGCAAATATCAATCCCGCCAGCACTACAAAGATAATTCCTGCCAGCAAAGCCAGGATTGCCATACTGTTGTTTTTCCTCCCCGGTTTCCGGCATGCAGCCTCGCTGTCCCTTCCTGCCGCAGCTGCATTTTTCAATGGCCCTGCTGCCCTCTTTTCCTGGAAACCGGTCTTTTGCGGCAAAGCTAAAGTCACCTCTGGTATTTCGGGATCTGACTGCCTTTCTGCTGTTCCCTCCCCCTGACTTGCCCTCAGTTTTGTCTCCAAATCCTGAATTTTCCTCTTTTTCTCGCCATTTACAATCCAAAGAGCAAGGATCACAGCCAGCTCCACTGGCGGAGCCACAAACCATAGCACAAAAATCAGCAGCCACATAAAAATCCTCCTTCCCACCTCCACTGTCGCTTGTTATCCTTACTATACCAGACCCTCAGGAAAACATCCAGATACCAGCCGTCACTTCCCTCTGTGACAAATGTCACCAGTACTGCATTGCGAAAATAACGGTGAATACAATGCTTGATATTTTCGTCATCTGTGCGTCTGCAAAGCGACGGCGTAGATTTCGCTTTTAGCAAAAATCAGAAATGTTAGGAAGTGCGGTTCCTCTTTTCGGGACAAAAAATCCATCCATATTGACTCCCTCCAGAGTAAGGAGACGAATCTTTTTATCAATCCCGCCAGCATATCCGGTCAGGCTTCCATTATTTCCCACCACACGATGGCAGGGGATAATGATCGATATCGGATTATGGCTCACTGCTCCTCCCACTGCCTGGGCAGACATGCTTCTCTGTGCCATGCCGGCAGCAATCTTCTGTGCGATCTTCCCATAGCTTGTCACCTCGCCATAAGGAATCTCACATAACAGCTTCCATACAGACCGGCGAAAGGCACTTCCGGCCGGGGCAAGCCTCAGCTCCCCGGGAGACGGCCTTTCCCCAGCAAAATAACGATCCAGCCACCTCTCTGTCCGCTCAAAAACAGGCGAATCCTTCCTGTCTCGCATCTCTTCCGTCACAGAGCCCAGAAAATATTTCTGTCCTTCAATCCACAGCCCCGTCAGCGCCCCATCCTTTTCTGCCAGATAAAGCCGGCCAATAGGAGACTGGTAAGTTGTTGTATATTGCATAAGCTACCTCCTGATCTTTCTTGTACTTCAGAAACAGCAAAATTCGCAGCAGCTCAGATAACCCCTAAACCAATGTCAGTAAGTTAAGAAATCGTGAAACACGCTCTAAACTGTTACCAAAGTTCACAAATACTTCACAAATTATTAGCACTCGCCACTTGACAGCGCTGATAATATGTGTTATATTACAACCATAACAAATAAAACATTTCAAACAGCTGTTGCAACAGACAGCTGCCACAATAAAAGGAGGAATCATTTATGTTATTTACACCTGCAAGAAGACACTCTGGTTTTGATCTGTTCGATGACTTTTTCAATGACCCGTTTTTCAGCACTCCTTTCAGCCAGTCCTCTAACACGCTGATGCGTACTGACGTCCGGGATGACGGCACCAATTATCTGCTGGATATTGATCTTCCCGGTTTCAAGAAGGAAGACATTCAGGCTGAGCTCAAGAACGGCTACCTGACCATCGGAGCTGTCCGCGAGGACAACAAGGAGGAAAAGGATAACAATGGCAAGGTCATCCGCCAGGAGCGCTACAGCGGTTCCTGCAGAAGGAGCTTTTATGTAGGCGACCAGCTGAAGCAGGAGGATATCCATGCTGCCTTTGAGAATGGAGTCCTGAAGCTTCAGTTCCCCAAGGAAGCGCCCAAAGCTGTGGAAGAAGCTCCCCGATATATTCCGATTAACGGTTAACTAACATTTTTTGAGCCTTTCCCTATACCGGCATCCGCCCGGCTTTCCCAGCCTGGGCGGATGCCGGTTTTTGCTTTACTTTATCCCGCTATCCTCTGCGCTCAAAACATCTTTTGCATTTCCCCGCCATATATCCAACCGGTAAAAGACGTCCGCAATACTGGCAGCGGGCAATGTATCCCTTCTTTCCCCTGGACAGAAAGCGCATGATGACCGCTTCTGTCTTCTCCCGCTCTCTGACCAGCCATTCCTCATCAATGATTTTGTCAAAACGATACGAGAACTGATAATACAGATCCAATTTCTTATAATAGGTCTCATAATTCTGCATGGAATTCTTCTCATTCCTGCCATCTGACAGACCAGATGTCTCTCCTGCCCTGCTTTTCCTTCCGGATATTCTCCGGCGCATCCCATCCATCACCGGATGATCCAGGCAGACATCCGCCGGATAATTCATGCAGTACTCCAGCCACTGTTTTACTACCTTGCGATCCTTAACGTCGATGGGACAGCTGATCATCCGATAAAGAATGGTCTTGTCCTCAAATCCCATAATCCGTTCCTCAAAACGCTTGGCATATCCATACAGGCATAGAAGATCATCGATACTGACCTTCTCAAACGGCGCTTCGGCTTTCTCCGAATGCCACACCTGCAAAATCACATCCAAAGGCTCGTCAAGCTCTAAAAGCACCTGCGGAAAGCCCAGGCTGACCGTGTGCACCGGCTCCTCTGCAGCTTCAAACCTCTCCCGCACATAGGCAAGCGCCGATGCCCCCATGGCATTTACATACCCTGTATCGTAGATTCCGTAACGCCCGGCCCTGCCTGCAATCTGCAAAATCTCCGGAATCTTCAGTCCCCGGCGTTCCACACCGTCGAATTTCTCCGTCTGAATAAAGACAATTCTGCGCACCGGAAGATTCAGTCCCATGCCAATGGCATCCGTAGCTACCACTACCTTTGTCTGTCCTCCGGTAAACAGCTGCATCTGGCGGCGCCGGATCTCCGGCGGCAGGCTTCCGTAAATGACACTGGCTTCTATTCCTCTCTCCTCCAGCCGTCCGGCGACATCAAGCACAGATTTTTTGGAAAACACCACCAGAGCGTCTCCCTCCTGTACATCCTCCGGAAAGCGGAACGGGATCTCCTCACAGATCAGGGCTGTCTTCCGTTCATAACGATGAATCTCAAAATCATCCCCGCAGATCTCAATCAGATGACAAACTACATCTTCAGCGGCCGGACTCATGCAGACATGAATCTCTGTGGCCTGGATTCCCAGAATGGCCTTTGTCCAGCAATGCCCCCTCTCGGGATCCGCAGTCATCTGAGCCTCATCAATCACCGCAATATCATAACATTTATAGAAATCCGCCATCTCCACCGTGGAGGCTGTCACCCGGCTGTTCTCCTGGGCGATGCACTCCTGTCCGGTCAGCATGGTGCAGGCCACACCGTACTCCGTCATTTTCTCGTAGACCTCCAGGGCCAAAAGACGCAGCGGGCCCAGATACACCCCATCCCCGGCATCTTTCAGCCGTTCCAACGCCTGAAAAGTCTTGCCGCTGTTCGTCGGACCGATATGCAGGATAAAATGCCGTCTCATCTCGAGCGCTTCCGGAAACTCCAGCTCCGGCCGCGAGGGCACCAGCTGCAGAATCTTATTCTTCAGGGCCTCTGTCCGAAACGTACGGAACAGATCATACAGCGGAGCCCTGCAGATCTCGCCGGCCGCATCCTTTTCCAGATATTCATAGAATGCCGGGCCTATCAGCCGCTCGTCCTCCGGAAGCAGCAACGCCAGATCCAACCGTACCAGCTCTGGCAATACCTCCCTCCTGATGCGATCCAGCACCGGCTGAAGATGATATCGGGCCGCACAATACCAGAGATTATTGGCCTGACGGTGATAATTCTCCAGGGCATTCCTGGTGACCTGGCTGTTTTTCAGGCGCTTCAGAGTACGTGCCAGACTGACGGTCTTCTCCGCGGCCCCCTTTGCCTTTATGGAGGAGGTTCGCCGGATCTTTCCCGCCCGCTCGTACTCACGCCTGTATAATTGTGTTAATTCTTCCTGTTGTATCATATTCTGGTAACCTTTCCGTATCTGTTCTGCTCTTCCCCTGCCTTATAATTATACACCGGACGGATCACTTTCACAACATCCGCCGTAGGGCCGATATTCCTTACAATATCCTCCATCCCCTTATAGGCCATCGGACACTCGTCCAGCGTTCCTGCATGAACCGAGGTAGTATAGATTCCCTTCATCTGCTTCTTGAATTCCGATACGGTCCAGGTCTTTTTTGCCTGTGACCGTGACATCAGCCGGCCGGCCCCGTGAGGTGCAGAATAATTCCACTCCTCATTTCCTTTCCCCTCACAAATCAGGGAACCGTCTCGCATATTAATCGGGATCAGAAGCTTTTCCCCCAATCTGGCGGAAACTGCCCCTTTCCGCAGAATCATCGCTTCCGTGTCGATATAATTGTGAATGGTGGTAAACTCTTCCTCTACCTTAAGCTTCATTCCCCGGATCAGAATATCCATCATGGCTTTCCGGTTAAGCATTGCGTATCTCGAAACCAGCTTCATGTCATGGATGTAATCCTCCATCAGCGTTCCGCTGCAATAGGCCAGTGCCCTTGGAATCTCTGTTCTTACCTGCTTTCTCCATACCTTCAATGCCCGTGAGATCTCCCTTTCCCGGCCCTCTGCCCGAAGAGCAGCAATCAATGCTTTTTCCTCACTTTTTGTATTTCCATTCAGCTCTCTAAAGGCCTGTTCCTGATAATAATCCGCTACCTCCAGGCCCAGATGGCGGGAACCTGAATGAACTACCAGATAGAGCTGTCCCTCCTCATCTTTGTCCGCCTCGATAAAATGATTCCCTCCTCCGAGTGTCCCCAGGGACAACACCGCCCTACCCAGATCCAGCCCTGCTTCCCTGACGCAGCGCAGCTGTCCCAGATCGATCCGCTCATGGAACGGATGAGGCGTCTCGCGGATATCATAGCCGGAGGGAATCCTTTCGCGGATCAGCTTATCCAGCTTTTCCGGCTCCAGATGATGATTCTTCACCCGAATAGTCTCCATCCCGCAGCCGATATCCACCCCAACCAGATTCGGCACCACCGCATCCTGAATGGTCATCGTAGTCCCGATCGTACAACCTTTTCCCTCATGCACATCCGGCATGATACGGATTCGTGATCCTTTTGTAAATTCCTGGTCACACAGGGTCTGAAGCTGTGCCAGCACCCCATCTTCCACCACGTCCGTATACACCCTTGCTCTGTTATAAAGTCCTGTCACTTCCTGATACACTCACTCGTCTCCCCTCTCCCGGATTCTCCTCAGCTTTTCTTTCTTCTGGTTCTTATGACGGATCCGGGCCCGCGGAACATACTTTTCACATCTCTGGCAATAATGCCTGTGAGAAGCCTCCCGCCCCTTCTTACACTGCCCGGCCGCGATATAATACATGCAAACCGTTTCTCTGTCACGTGCCATTTTCTCCTCCTGCACTCTTCCTTCCCGTCTCGCTCATTCATTTCCGCTGCAGGCATTGGTTCTCTTTCCTGATAATATGAAAAAAGCCCACCCATCCTGACCTCAGCCAGAATCGATCGGCTCTGTACCTGCAGCTTTCTCCTGATCTCTGACGGTTCATAAATGTGAATCCCATCATGTCCGTCCCACGAAAACAGTGCATTCCGGTAATGCTGACAGCCTCCCCGGCAGCTCTCTGTCAGACAGCTGTCCCCTTCCTGAAAAGATTCCTGCCCGAAACACCATGTCCTGTGATACGCAATCCATGACAACCTGTAAAATTGTTCCCTGTAATATAAAATCCGCTGTGCTTCATGACCATCCTCCTTTCTTTATTTTCTGCTATTTTTATACCACAGATTCCCGCTGCCGTAAAGATCCGATTCTTTACGGTATCCTTACCAGTTTCTTACAGGGTTACTGTTCATGGGGGTTCCGAAAAGTACGCTCTGGAAAAAGGGCTCCCCGGATTGCGGGTTTCGGATGCAGAAACTCTAAGCTTGCAGAAATCTGCTAAAAGCAGGGACAAAAATACAGAACTCGCTTCGCTCAGACAGCTGTATTTTTGTCCCTGACGCAGATTCCTGCGAGCTAAGAGTTTCTAAGCCTCCTGCAAACGCAATCCGGGGAAGTCTTTTTCCAGAGCATACCTTTCGGCCTGTATGTAAAATTTTCTTTTGATACAATTCCGATACAACTTTGACGCCTTTTTGATGCCATCCTGCCTTATTCTGAATACAAGAAGCCACCAATCACCCGGATGCTCTTTGGATATCCGTGAAGGCGGCATCGCATTTTGTCCCACCATTCTCTTACATCGAATTACAGAAAAGAGGTATTTGCATGAAAAGAAAAAAGAAAACCAACTGGCTATGTCTCACCCTGGCTCTGCTGCTGGTCCTGGCCTGCCCTGCCGTCGTTTATGGCGACGAAGAGGACGATAAAGACAGGGAAGCCAGCCTTGCCCCTTACTTTGTCATTGAAGACGGCGATCCCTCAGCCGATTCCTTTCCCTTAAAGGACACCGACGTTTCTACTGTGATCAACGGGATTATTGCCGAAACTTTTGTCACCCAGACCTATGCCAATGAAGGAGAACGCCCGATCAACGCCCGTTATCTCTTTCCTGCCTCTGACAGTGTCTCCATCCATGGCATGAAAATGCAGATAGGAGATCAGATTATCACAGCCCGGATTCAGGAACGCAAGGAGGCAAAAAAGACCTTCGAGGCCGCCAAAAGCGAGGGCAAAAGCGCATCCCTGCTAGAACAGCAGCGTCCCAACGTCTTTTCCATGGACGTTGCCAACATCATGCCCGGAGATACCGTCCGCATCGAACTGCATTACACAGAGATGGTTCTCTCGACGGAAGGCATCTATCAGTTTGTATTTCCGACCGTAGTCGGCCCCCGCTACATCAGTTCCGCTCCCGCGGATGCCAAAGATACGGAGGATTCCCCGAATGGTCCGGGCGCGGATTCCGAATCCTCTGACTCCTGGGCAGCCAGTCCTTATCTGGAAGAAGGGAAGACTCCTCCTGGTAAATACAACATCACGGTCAGTCTCTCCACAGGTGTCCCAATCACGGATATCCGTTGTAAATCTCACGAAATCCAGGTGGAAAAGGACAGTGACAGCACGGCCCGGATCACTCTTGCCAATCCCTTAGATTATGCCGGCAACCGCGATTTTATCCTGGATTACCAGCTGACCGGTGAGGAAGTAAGCTGCGGAATGCTGCTGGATTCCGGGGAAGAGGAGAATTACTTTATGCTGATGGTGCAGCCGCCAGAACACTACACTCCCAGCCAGATCCCTCCCCGGGAGTATATCTTTATTCTGGATGTTTCCGGCTCCATGTACGGCTATCCTCTGGATACTGCCAAGGAGCTGATCCGGGATCTGGTCTCTGGCTTAAAAGAGACAGACTGCTTTAATCTGCTTCTCTTCTCCAATGCCTCCGTGCGGATGTCCCCCTCCTCCGTACCAGCCACCAGGGATAATATCCAAAAGGCAATCGACCTGATTGACCAGGAAAGCGGAGGGGGCGGTACCGAGCTGGCACCGGCGCTCCGGGATGCGCTTTCCATTCCCATGCAGGAGAATTACTCACGCAGCATCATTACCATTACCGACGGTTATATATCCGGAGAAAAAGAAATATTTAAAATTGTAAGAAGAAATCTTAGCAGCACGAATTTCTTCTCCTTCGGCATCGGAGATTCCGTCAACCGCTATCTGATCAACGGAATCGCCAAGGCCGGACAGGGTGAGGCATTCATCGTCACAGATCAGGAGGATGCCGCTGACACGGCCACGCAATTTCGCACCTATATCCAGGCTCCCCTCCTGACCGATATCCAGGTAAGCTATGACGGCTTTGACGCTTATGAAATCGAACCGCCCGCCATCCCCACCCTTTTCGCCCGTCGTCCCATCGTACTGTTCGGAAAATGGAAAGGGGACGCTTCTGGAAAAATCCGCATCACCGGCAAAACAGGGGAACAGGATTATCTTAAGGAAATCGATGTCGCTGCTATCAATCACACGGAAAGCAATCCGGCAATCCGCTATCTGTGGGCACGCAAAAAAATAGAGCGGCTGACGGATTACGGCGCCGCAAGTACAGACTCCGGCCTTACCTCAAAAATGGTAACCGCCCTTGGACTCAAGTATAGTATGATGACTCCCTACACCTCCTTTGTGGCAGTGACAGAGACCGTCCGCAATCCGGAAGGCGAAGGCAGCGATGTCATCCAGCCATCGGCATTGCCGCTGCATGTATCCAGCCTGGCCGTCGGCGGCTACACGACCGGTTCCGAACCCGGCACATGGCTTTTCCTGACGGGAGCTTTGCTTTTGCTGGTGATCCCTATTTTCCGGCATCCGAAGTTTTCGCGCAGATAAAAATTTTTACACGGATAAATTCCAGGAGGAACGATCATGCCCAGACATCATAACAGCTTTCTGAAAACTCACGGTATCACCTGCCTGGCAGGACTGTTCCTCCTGCTGGTAATCAAATTTTATTACAGCCAGGCTGACAGCGACGGGCTTTTGTGGATCCTCTCACCCACTGCCTGGTGGGTACGTACCTTATCCGGAATCCCCTTTGAGTACCTGCCGCACATCGGATACGTCAATCATGATTTCCGTTTTGTGATCGCTGCCTCCTGCTCCGGCGTACAATTCTGGATCATTGCCGCCTCGCTCCTGCTCTTTGCCTTTCTTCCCAAAATCAGAACCCGGAAAAGAGGCCTTGTCTGGCTGGCGGCAAGCTTCCTCTGCGCGTATGGATTTACCGTCCTGGTCAACGGCTTCCGAATTCTGCTCTCCCTCTATCTGCCGCTTTATCTCCTGGAGGCCGGCATACCCGATTCCCCGTCCGGATGGCTTTCTCCGGAACGTCTTCACACCATAATCGGGGTCTTTGTATATTTCGGTTCCCTCCTGGTTTTATTTTTTATTACAGAATCCTGGTTTTCCAGACACGAAGATAACTGCTTTGTCAGTATATCCGAACTGCTGCTCTGGCAATTGCGCTGGCTGCTGCCTGCCTTCTGGTATCTCGCCGTCGTGCTGGGCCTTCCGCTCCTCAACCGTGCTTACCAGAAGGATTCTCAGGCCTTTATGGAGTATACGCTCACGATATTGCTGGTCTGCCTCCCCATGCTGCTTCTGTTCCGACTGTTCCAAAAGCTGGCTGCTCCCAAAAAGCACTCCCGGACCGGAATCTGAACCGCCATAACGGATTCCCTCGTGATCCGGTAAAATGCGTCACTGGTTCGTTCTTGCAAATACTCCATAATACAGATACTCCGGCAGGAATCTCTGTTCCCAGAGGCTCCTGCCGGAGTAAAACACTCAGGCTGTCACACGATCCGCTTTTTCTGCAACAGTCTTTCCCTTCATCAGCTGCACTCCCAGCACCACTGCCAGACAGAAAAGCCCCAGCAGATCCGTCTTGCCGCCCCCGTCAATCAACAGCAATGCACCGACAGCCGCCACAACGCGCAGCGCCACATTCATCCTGCCTCTCAGATACCCTTCCACGGCTGCTGCGATCAGCAGCACCCCGACGCAGGAGGTAACCACCACCTGGATTCCGCTGAGCAATGTGACCTTTTCCAGCAAAAGCTGCGGATTATACACAAACATAAACGGCACGATAAAGCCCGCCAAAGCCAGCTTCACCGACTGCCAGCCCGTCTTCATCGGGCTTCCTCCGGAAAGTCCGGCGGCCGCAAAGGCAGCAAGAGCCACCGGCGGCGTCAGATTGGCAAACATGGCAAAATAGAAACAGAACATGTGAGCCGCGATCTCCGCCTGCCCCAGCTCCACCAGAGCCGGAGCCGCAATCGTCGCCGTAATCAGGTACGACGGAATGGACGGCAGACCCATGCCAAGGATCATGCAGGTCACCATGGTAAACAAAAGTGTCAAAAACAGACTGGCCGCGGCGCTTCCCGGAACCGCATACTGCCCGATATTAATAATCGCATGTGCCACATTCAGCGCAAAGCCGGTCAGGCCGCAGATGCCCACAATAATTCCCACACAGGCACAGGCAATGGCCACTGACACCGTTGACTTCGCCCCGGACACAAAAGCATCCCCGATATCCTTGAAACTCATCCGGCTGATGGGACGCAGTTCCGCCACCAGGATCGTCACCACAATCGTCCAGAAGGCGCTGAACAGAACCGTCCTCCCGCTGAAAATCAACATGTAAAGCAAAAATACGATGGGAATCAGCAGATGTCCCCGCTCCTTCATCACATTCAAAACCTTAGGCATCTGATCCTTTGGCAGGCCGCTTAAGCCATCCTTCTCCGCCCGCATCTGCACCTGAAGAATGATTCCCAGGTAATAGATCAGAGCCGGCAGCACAGCGGCACGGATAATGGCGCCGTATTTGACTCCCAGCGTCTCTGCCATTACAAAGGCCGCCGCTCCCATAATCGGCGGCAGAAGCTGGCCGCCCACAGAGGCTGTGGCCTCCACGGCTCCGGCAAATTCCTTGGAATACCCGGTCTTCTTCATCAGCGGAATCGTAAATGTGCCCGTGGTCACAACATTAGCCACCGCCGAACCATTGATGGACCCTAAAAAGCCGGAAGCCAGAACCGCCACCTTCGCCGGACCGCCCTTGGTATGGCCGGCCAGCGCATTGGCAATGTCATTAAAGAACTGCCCCATCCCGCATTTGTTCATCACATCGCCAAAGATAATGAAAAGTACGATATAGGTTGCCGATACCTTTACCGAAGAACCATAGATCCCATAAATATCTGTCGTCAGATAGGTCACCACCCGATGCCAGTTATATCCGCGGTGACGGAAAATCCCCGGAAAAGAACGCCCGAACAACGCATACACCAGAAAAACTGCCGAAAGAATCGAAAGCGCCGGGCCGGATATCCGGCGGGAGCACTCCATCACCAGCAGAATCAGCAATGTCCCCATAACAATATCTGTCGTCTCCCCGGAGAATCCGGTAGAGATAAAGACCGGATAACGGACAAACACATAGACCGGCATCACGGCACACAGAGCAACGAAAATCCAGTCATACCAGCTGATCTTTTTGCGGCTGCTCCCGGAAAAAGCCGGATAAAGGGCAAATCCCAATACCAGCACCAGCCCCACATGAATGGCATGATGCTTGATATTCACCATCTGCAGCAGCCGGATTCCCGAGGCATAAGCCAGGTGATAAACCGTAAACGCCAGGCATAATACATAGATCAGCCGGTTCAGATGCACGTTCCCAAACTTCCGTGTCCGGGATTCTTTTTCGTATTTCTCCATAATCTCTTCGCCATTGGCTTGCTTTAAATCAGACATCGGATAAATACCCCCTTCTTTTTATAATCTCTCCCCGGATCCGGCTTGCATCCGGCAGGGAACGAAAATCAAAAATCTCCTGTTCATTCAGTGTAAAGCTTTTCATATATTTATCAGATGTGATCCAGCTGAACCGGGGAAATACGCTGTTGATCTCTTCCATCCAGACCAGTCCGTTCTCAATCCGTGTGGGCACATCCATCTCTGCCGGAATCCCGGCGCCGTAACCGGCCACCGCAATGGCATCCAGGTTAAACTGAAAATCCTCTGTCACCGTGTAATACTCATACCAGGGAATGTGCTCAAAAGAATGCTCAATCTCCAGACTCAGCTTATCCCCGGCCTTAACCGGCACCGAAAGCACCACCTGATCCCGGTTCCGGTCAACCAGCTGGAACACGGTCCCGGCCGGTGCCAGGAATGCCCACCAGAAAAATCCGGCGGCTGCCAGAAAAACCAGAATTCCTGCCAGCATAATTCCTTGCAGCTTCTTCATCACAGGCCTCTCTTTCTTGCCCTCATAACAGTACAGATAACCCTTGAACTGTTACCTGCCCTCTTTCATTCGATAAAATGTATGGCTTCTGCCTCTTGGCAGCGCCTCCTGAACCGGATAACACAAAAGAGTGCGGCGGCAGCTTGTATTCTTCCCTGCCTGTACGCCGCACCTCTCTGTGCCAAACCTCCGTGAGGCTGATCTCCTGCCGGTTCTTTCCGGACAGCCGATTCTGTCTTAATCGATATATCCGTTATCCTTCCAGAATGCCTCTGCACCCGGATGAAGCGGAAGCTGGATATCGTCCACACCAAAGGTAATATCAATATTCTTGTCAGCCGCATTGTGGGATGCCTTAATCGTGCTGATATTCTCAAACACCCCGTTCAGGATGTCGTATACCATCTCATCGCTCAGATCCTCGCGAACCAGCATGATATTGTAAACAAATACGCCCTCCACATCCTCGGTATTATTATAAGTATTCGCCGGAATCACAGACTCCGCATAATACGGATAATCATTGACCAGCTTCTCACGGCCCTCGCCGTCAATCGGAATCACTACCATATCATAGGATACGCCCAGGTCCATAACCGTGGCATTCGGCAAGCCGGAGGTTACAAATACCGCATCACACTGGCCGTTCTTCATATTATCGATCGCCTCGCCATAAGCCAGATAATCGGGAGTGATATCATCATAGGTAATTCCATAAGCATTCAAAATCATCCGTGCATTGATCTCCACACCGGAATTGGCTGCGCCTACACCGACTCTCTTCCCCTTCAAATCCTCAACAGAGGTAATTCCCGTGTCTGCAGTCGTTACCAGCTGTACATAATTCGGCCATAACCGCATCAGCGCCTTCAGTCCGCTCGCCGGCTCCTTCCCCTCATATGCTCCGGTCGCCGTATACGCCTGCATCACAGCATCCTGCATGGCAATCGCAATTTCCGCATCCCCATTCAAAATATTCTGAATGTTCTGCCCGGTTGCATTCGTCGCTTCCGCTGAGGTCTGATAGCCATAATCGCTGAGCGCTGTCGCAAAAGCTCCGCCGATCGGGAAATAGATTCCTGAGGTAGGGCCGGTTCCTACCGTAATAAACTCCTTGGCTCTCTCCTCCGGAGTCAGACCCTTTGAAGAGCCTTCTGCCGCCGCGCTTGTATCTGCTGCTGCCTCAGTCGTATCTGCTGCTTTCGTATCCGCCGCCGTGGCAGCCGTACTTCCGGAACCGCCACAGGCCGTCACTGAAACTGTCACACATCCAGCCAGTACCAGTGCCATCCATCTTCTCATCCTCATAGATTTCTCCTCTTTTCCTCTTTTTTGTCCATGAATTCTGGACATCCTGGTATCCCCGCAGGGGGATTCCTCTTTTTGTCCATGAATTCCGGACATCCTGGTATCCCCGCAAGGGAATTCCTTTAAACAATAGCCGCTCACAATTCATTAGCTGTAGCCTTCACAATTGTTTGTATGTATTATAGTGGTAAAGTGTTAAATTGTCAACTGTTTTTTCTCTTCAAACAAGCAATGGACCAGACGCATCTCTATACGAACTTCGTCCGTGGGCGTCTTCTCAGGCAAGCCTCCTGCCGGAAGGCTCACAAAAATGGAGATTCCGGTATTCCATGCCAAACGTTTATCAATCGGTATCTTTCTGACTGCGCAAAGCAAAAAAGCAGCTGTACCTGTCCTGGAAGTAAAAAATCCATCCGCTATTGGTTTTAAAATCAATAGCGGATGGATTTTTCAATGGAGCTGAGGGGAATCGAACCCCTGTCCGAAAATCAATTCCCTGTTCTTCTACTATCATAGTCTGCTGTTTGACATTCCCTCCGCCGTGCGGGAACAGACACCCTCACGGTTTCAGTAGCTTCATCATACGCCCGTATACGCAAAGCTTAGTATACGTCGTTTCTCACAAAGTCGATGCCAGGTTCTTAATGTGTGAGTGCACTAAGGCTGACAGCAGCAATTAAGCTGCGTATGCTAAATTATCTTCAGCGTTTAATTTTAATTTTGCCGTTTGACGCACCGCATGCGGATAGCTTCACCAGCTGCATGACCCCCGTCGAAACCAGTACAACCCCTTACTGGATCACCGTGACTCAACCGGTAATTTTAATTTTAGCATTCTCAATAGGCATTGTCAACGGAATTGTGAAATTCTTTTATTTTAGTCCATCCCCAGAGTTATCTTTCTCGAAGTGAGATGGGATTCCAAAAGGTACGCCTTGGAACGAGGGGAGAGCCGCAGCGGGAGCTGGTCTGCAGATGTTTCCGGTTTCGAGATCAAGAATTCCTAAAATCTCCGATTTTTGCTAAGAGCGAAACGAGTTCTGTATTTTTAGCCTGCTTTTAGCAGATTTCTGCAAGCTTAGTGTTTCTGCATCCGAAATCCGAGGTCCGGGGAACCCTTTTTCCAAAGCGTACCTTTCAGAAACGACTTAACTTACTGACATTGCCCGTGAAAAGCAGCTCCCAAGCCTCTCCGCCAACTCCAGAACCCTTCCCGCACAGCCCCGGATCTTCTCTTCCGAAAGCTTTCCTTCCCTGTATGCCTGAAGGATATTCTCCCCGTCATAAGGAGTCCCTGGCATAATGATATCGTTCCCTGCCTCAACACACAGCCAGGGGATGCTCTCCCCCACCGGAACCGTAGTGCCCCAGTCCGACATAATCACCCCGGCGAAGCCCCACTCCCTCCGGGCAAGGACGGTACACAGATCATAGCTGTTGGCCGAATGAATCCCATTGAGCCGGTTATAAGAAGTCATAATGGCAGCAGGCTCCCCCTTTTTTACCGCGATCTCGAATCCCCGGAAATAGATCTCTCTCAAGGCTCTCTGGGAGACCAGAGAATCCACAGACATCCGGTTGTCCTCCTGATTGTTGCAGGCAAAATGCTTGATCGTCACGCCGCAGCCTTTCCTGCCCTGGACGCCCCGGGCCACTGCCGCCGCCAGCATTCCCGACAGGTAAGGATCCTCCGAGTAATACTCAAAATTACGCCCGCATAAGGGATTTCTGTGAATGTTCATCCCCGGCGCCAGCCACAAATTCACATGGAATTCCTCCATCTCCCTGGCCACAGCACTCCCGAATTCTTCCATCAGCTTCTCGTCCCATGCCTGAGCCAGGGCCGTCCCCGCCGGAAATGCGGTGCAGTACTGATAATAGGTGTCCGCATCCTCATGACAGGCCTTCTCCTCCAGAAAACCATTTTCCAGAGACCCCAGCACCCCTGAGCCATACACCGTATCCGTCTGCCGGTCCGTCTGATAACTCTGCCGCAGGCGAAGCCCGGCAGGGCCGTCTGCCATGATCAGGGAAGGGATGCCATGGCTCTCCTCCAGACCTTCCGTTGTCTCCCCTGCGGAGCCTGGCACCCGCACTCCCGCAGAGCCCAGGGTGCTCTTGCTGTCTGTGATGTTTCCGTACAAAAGAGGAATCAACTCCTCCACCGGCAGTTCCCCGGCAAGTGCCGCCGTCCTTGCAGCGGTCCTTTTCCCAGGCATTCTCTCCTCTGCACAAGGCAGATAAAGAACCGTCACAAGCCCCTTCTCTTCCCCCAGCCTCAGCCACTCCCTGTCCTGTCTCACGGCCGGCAAATCCGTCTCCCGGGACTGAAAGTCCGCTTTCAGGGGGCACACCTCCTCCGCTTTCTCAATAACCGTCCTCTCAGGAACCTCCAAAAAGGCCGCCAGTTCAAGGCAGGCCGAGTGCTTCCCCACCCATACGCCATATTTCCCGGCATCCATCACCCAGGCTGAATCCTCCTCAGAGTAGCTGGCCAACTGCTTTTGTTCCAGGAAAATAGTGAGAATCTGCTCCTGCCCGGGACTTAAAGTCCTGGTCTTTGCAAAGCCGGCCAGACGCTGATACTCCTTTGCCAGGCCGGTCTGGGGCGGTGTCACATAGACCTGAACCACCTCCCGGCCCTCATACGCCTTCCCGGTGTTTTGAACCGCAACCGTCACCTCCACTCCTTTTTCTGCCGCCCGCAGGCTTTCAAATCTGACGGAAAAATCCGTGTAGGAAAGACCATAGCCAAAAGGAAATAAAGGCTCAATGCCAAAGCTGTCAAAATGCCGGTAGCCCACATAGATCCCTTCCCGGTATTCCTCTGTCTCCAGATTGCCGTTTAAGTAACCAAAACTCTTTGCCGAAGGATAATCCTCATAATTTCTCGCCCACGTATCTGTCAGACGGCCGCCGGGAGCCATCCGGCCAAAAAGAACATCCGCCGCTGCCCGGCCTCCCTCCTGTCCAGGCAGGCAGATGTGCAGAATCCCCCGGATGTTCTCCGTCTCTTCTAAGATACCCGTCAGCTCCACCGGCGCACCCACATTCAGAATCAGCACGATCGGAAGCCCCTGGGCATCCAGAAAAAGAAGATCCTCCCGCTCTTTTTTGCTCAGATAGTAATCCCCCTCTTCCTTCCGTCTGTCCTTCCCCTCACCGGCAATGCGGCTGATTACATAGATTGCCGCCTGGGATCCTTTTAAATCCTCTGTGCAGATCGTGCGGCCCTCCGGCAAGACAAAGGGATTTGCCGCATAGGCATCAAAGGGATTGTCCACCTGCTTTGCATCCTCCAGGATTTTCTCCTTCCACTGCAGCCGGGCAGCCACATAGCGCCTGTCATAGTCTTTCAGCCAGTCCTCACTGGTAACCGCCACTCCTGCCTCCATAAGCCCCTGCCAAAGGGAAATGCTCTCCCGGTTATTCACATCTCCGGAGCCAATGCCCCCCTTGACGGTCTTTCCCGCCCCGCCCCCGAAAAGAGCGACCGAAACAGAAGGGGCAAAAGGAAGCAGGCCTTCATTTTTCAGCAGCACCATTCCCTCTGCGGCCAGACGCTTTGCCAGCCTGCCATGTTCACGCTCCCGGTCGGAAACCTGTAAGTCCCGGGTACCGCTGTGGCACAGGCCCTTTATTCCCTCATTCATTTCTTTTTCCATTTCTTTTTCCATTCCTTTTCCCCTTTCCTTGTCTGCGACTTTCTCCCCCTCACATCCTGCCCGGAGGGCTTTTTTTCCATAAGACGAACTTTCCTGACAGAAGAAAAAAGCTGATGCCAGGCCTTCCCCGCTGCTCCGCCCTGACATCAGCCCATATAAACCCGCGTCTGTCGTTATTCCTTCACACCGCCTAATGTCACACCGGCGATAATATACTTTGAAAGCAGGAGATACACCAGAATAATCGGCACAATCGCCACCAAAATCATGGTGTAAATCTTTCCCATATCAAAGTTCATGTAATCCGCTCCACGAAGAGTTGCGATCAAAATAGGAACCGTCATCCTGGTCTTAGACTGAATCACCAGCGCTGGAACAAAATAGTTGTTCCAGGATCCCACAAAGGTAAAAATTGCCTGCACGGCAATAGCCGGCTTGGTGATGGGAAGTATAATACTGTTAAAGGTCCGAAACTCTCCCGAACCGTCGATCCTGGCCGCCTCCACCAAAGACATAGGCAGTGAGGACTCTAAGTAGCTGTACATAAAATAGAACACGGAGGGCGATGCAATGGACGGGATGATCAGAGGCAGCAGGGAGTCATACATTCCCATATTGGTGATCAGGCGCAGAAATCCCATGGCAGTCACCTGTGTAGGCATAACCAAAATCGCCATAATAAAAGTAAACGCAACCTTTTTCAACTTAAAATTATAAGCATAAAGGCCATAAGCTGTCAAGGCCGAAAAATAAGTACAGATCGCCGCACTGGACCCGGAAACGATCAGGCTGTTTAAAATTCCCCGGAACATGGGAAAGCTTCCGTCATTGGCCACATTGCTTAAGTTCTTCCACAGAAAAGCCCCTGGCAGCGCCGAAAATCCCTTCTGCAGATCCGCGTGAGAGCGGCTGGCGTTGACAAACAAAATGTAGAAGAAAAACAAACACATAAATGACAGGATAATCAGTGTCACATGAGCAAAAACACTCCGAAAAACATTTGGTCCCTTTGATTTCATAAACTCATCCCCTCTTTTCCTTTTTTGCTTTTTTGGCTGCCGCCTTAGAGCCGTCCAGATCCTGATTGTTGGTCATCCGGTACACAAAAAAGCACAAAATACCGCTGACGATAAAGAGGTAGACAGACAATGCGCCGGCCATGCCGTAGTTCTTACTCTTTAAGTGACTGTTTAAGAACATAATCAGGGTCATGGAAGTCCGGTTGGGTGTTCCTTGTGCGTTGGTCAGAATCTGAGGCACATCAAACATCTGAAGTCCGCCGATGACCGAGGTGATCAGCGTGTAGGCCAGTATAGGCCGGATCAGAGGCAGCGTGATAGAGAAAAACCGCTGGAAGCTGTTGCACCCATCCAGCTCGGAGGCTTCAAAAATATCCGGGCTGATTCCCATGATCGCCGCCATCAGCATAATGGTGGTGTTGCCAAACCACATCAGAAAGTTCATAAAGCCCACCAAAGACCTGGTTCCCCAGACAGATCCCAGAAAATCTATGGGTTCCTTTGTCCACCCCAGGGACATTAAAATGGCGTTGATCGGCCCGTTGGTGGAGAACATGGTGAAAAACAGCATGGCAAAGGCAGATGCCATAATCAGGTTCGGAAGATAGATCACTACCTTGAAGAACTGAGTCCCATGGATTTTCAGGCGGGCATCCACAAACCACTCCGCCAGCATCAGGGCGATGACAATCTGGGGAATGAACCCGATGACCCACAATATCAGGGTATTTACTCCGTATTTGATCATATCCGATTTCAGCAGTTTGACATAATTGGCCATTCCGACAAAATTGGGGCCGATCTCCTTAAGACCCGAACGATAGTACTCAAAAAAGCTATAGCGGACCGTGTCTATCATAGGAATAAAGGAAAAGATAAAAAAGCTTAAGAAAAACGGAAGGATGAAAATATATCCCCACTTGGAATAATCGATTTTTTTACGTTTTGCATTCATATAATTGCCATTCCTTTCTTTGTGTATGCCCCAGGGCATCCCGCCCGCGGCTTTTTCCCACAGAACCTCCTAAACATCAGTCCGGCCACTGAACCTGCTTGATCTCCGGGTAGCGCTCCATGATTGCCGTCTCAAAATTGGATTTTGCTCTGTCATAATCCACCTGTCCCTGCAGATAGTCGCTGAAGGAATTCTGAATCAGCTCCACGCAGCCCTGATCGTAGGCAGAGAGAGGCGCCATGACAATATTCTCCGCAACCGGCGAGAAGTAGGCGAAGGCATTCTGACCGCCCAAAAATTCGGAAGCGAAATTTGCATCATCTTCTGCTGCCTGTCTCATACTGCTCTGGGTATTGGTAAAGTCGGAAAAATCGCTGGAAATCTTTAACAGATTCTCCTTGTTTGCCGTCAATGCCAGAATAATATCCTTTACATGCTCCGGGTTGTCGGTGCCGGTACAGGCGTGGATGTAGGAGCCTCCCCAGTTGTATTCCTGAGGCGGGTTGGTCACTGCCCAGGCTCCGTTCTCCCCGTCCCAGTTGGGCTTTAAGGTAAAGTCAATGCCCCATGCCGGGAAAAGGAAGGCAAACACCTTGGAGGAGGAGCCCATGGCCTGATTCCAGTCTGCATTCCACTGCCCCTTGACGGTCTTATCCAGATACCCTGCGTCCAGCCACTCCTTTGAGTCATTGACCCAGTCCATGATCTTCTGATCCACCCGTACAACGATATCTCCCTGTTTTACCCACGGCTCGGTAATGCTGTTGCCGTACAGGCGGAAGGTATCTGCATAGGAGGCAAAAGTATAGTAGCCTTTTGCGGCAAGCTCCCTGGCCGTGGCCTCCATAGTCTCCCAGTCCTTCACCTTCTCCCCAACCGCCTGAGGGTCATCGGTGCCGAACACATCCCTGGCAATATCCCGGCGGTATACCAAAAGCCCCGGACAGCACTGCCAGGTGGATCCTCTCTGAACCCCGTTCACATCCGATGCCGTCACCTTGGTAAATTCATACTGATCTGCTAAGTCCGTGGCCGGATCAATTCCCAGATCTGTCAGGGGCATGGCCACATTTGCATCGATGTCCGTGTACTTATTTACATAATCGGTCTCGGACAGAAAGATATCCACCTTCCCGTCAGCGGAAACATCGGCCTGATTCAGCAATGCCTCATCCAGTTTCTGTTGATAAACCCCGTCCTGGTTGGGATTTACGATCCAGTGAATCTCCGTTCCGTCCTTTAGCTTGGTGATCGTGCCGTCCTTGGAAGTCTCCGCCACCTCCGGATAGACGGCCTCAACCCTTTCCTTAAATTCATTGTTCCAGCAGTAAATGTTGATGACCTTGCCTTCACCCCCGTTTCCGCCGGAGCCCCTGGAGCCGCCACAGCCTGCCAGACAGCCGGCAGCCATGGCTGCTGTCAATAAGATGCTGACCACTCTTTTTTTCATTGGAAAACCCTCCTTCTGACGTGTTTGTTTCACGTTTTTTCATGACCGCATTATAGCGTAAATTATGCGGAGGGATATATTACGGATTTTAACAAAATGTCAGATTTATGACTTCTTTTTCCATCTCCGGCCTTTTATGTCATAATTCTGATATTTTTTTCATATTTCTGATTTTCTTTCCCGCGGATTTTTTATATGATGCCTATATAATGCTTTTCATACATATTCTCTGCAGACTTTGCCGTACACCGCACAGCTGCGCCGTCTGCGACAGCAAAAAAACATGAAAGGAGCAGAAAGCTTGAGTACTTTAAAATTTATGGATGAACAGGGGAGTTTTCTTATAGAGCAGCCGGAAAATATCAGCTGCCTGTACTTTCCTCTTGCCTCGGTGACAGGACTGAAAAGCTCTGTCACGCCCAATCTCGGAGGAGATGCAAAAATCGACCAGGAAACTTTTCTTTTAGAGCCTGTGAGTGCGGAGAACCTTCACAACAACCGGTCTGTCCGAAACTTCTGGTGTGTTTTGGACGGCAAGCAGGTCTGGTCCGCCGTCGGAGCCTCCGCCTCCCAGGAAGCAGATCGTTTCTCACCTTTGCAGGACAAAAGCGAGGTGAAAGCCGGCCTGATGTGGCATATGGTAAGCCGCTCTTCCCCAAGCTGCCGTCTGGCTTCCACAACGCTTTCCTTTATTCCCCCGGATAAAAATGTGGAGATTCACTGCATTTCCATCACCAACCAGGCTGACATCTCCCGCCGTCTCACTGCCTATACCGCCGTTCCCCTCTACGGGCGCAGCGCCGACAACCTGCGGGATCACAGAAACGTAACCTCCATGCTCCACCGGATCCGGGTCTGTGACAGCGGAATACTGGTCAAACCCACCATGTCCTTTGACGAGAAAGGCCACCGCCCCAATCGCCGGACCTATTATGCCATGGGATATACCGGCCAGGGCAGTTTGCCGGAAAGCTTCTATCCAACAGTGGAGGATTTTATTGGGGAAGGGGGAACCTTTACCCATCCCCGGGCCGTATATGAGCAATATCCCGGACATCCCCCCAAAAGCTGTGCGGAGGGAAAGGAAGCCATGGGCGCTTTCCGGTTTGAGACCGTTTCCCTGGCTCCCGGAGAAACGGCTGACTTCATTGTCCTTCTGGGAGTGGAAAATGAGGAAGAAGAAATCGCTGCCATAGCCCGGCAATATTGCACGGCAGAAAAGGTAAAAAAGGCTTTCCAGGATACCCGGGACTACTGGCAGAATCAGGTTCCTGCCTCTTTCCGCACAGGAAACAGGGATTTTGATGCCTGGATGAAATGGATCTGCTTTCAGCCTCTTCTGCGCAGACTGTTTGGCTGCTCCTTCCTGCCTCACCACGACTATGGCCGGGGCGGCCGGGGATGGAGAGACCTGTGGCAGGACTGCCTTTCCCTGCTGCTTATGGACCCCCGGGACGTGGGACAGATGATTGCAGCAAATTTTGGAGGGGTGCGCACAGACGGCACCAATGCCACTATTATCGGAAGCAGGGACGGCAGCTTTCTGGCCGACCGGAACGGAATCAGCCGGGTCTGGATGGATCATGCCCTCTGGCCCCTTATGACCACCCGTCTTTATATTGACCAGACCGGAGATATTGAGATCCTGAATCAGCCGGTTTCCTATTTTAAAGATAAGCAATGCATGCGGGGCGCGGAAACAGACCCTTTGTGGCAGGATAGCCAGGGAAACCTGCAGCTCACACAGGAAGGAGAGGTCTATAAAGGGACCATCCTGGAGCATCTGCTGATCCAGCAGCTTACCGCCTTTTATGAGACAGGCAGCCACAATATCTGCCGTCTCCGTGACGCGGACTGGAACGATGCCCTGGACATGGCCTCCGAGCGGGGGGAAAGCGTGGCCTTCACCTGTGCCTATGCCGGCAATCTGAGAAGCCTGGCCGAAATGCTTTGCCTCCTGAAGCAGAAATCCTCCCTGGAGACGGTGGAACTGATGGAAGAGGTGGAAATCCTTCTGGACAATGACCCGAAAAACTTTGATGATACAGGCAGAAAGCAGAAGCTGTTGACAGACTATGCCGCCAAATGCCGCCATACGGTAAATGGCAGACGCAAAGTCTTTTCCCTGTCATCCCTGGAAACAAATCTCATTCAGAAGGCCGAATGGCTGGCCGGATATGTGAGAACTCATGAGTGGATTGACGGCGGAGAGGAAGGATGGTTTAACAGCTATTATGACAACCACGGCCGCGCCGTGGAGGGCTTCCGGCCGGATCATGTACGGATGATGCTGACCGGACAGGTATTCGCCATTATGGGCGGGGTGGCAAGCGAGCAGCAGATTCCCAAGATCATCAAAAGCGCCGACCATTATCTCTACCAGAAAAAGATCGGCGGCTACCGTCTCAATACAGACTTTCATGAACAGAAATTCGACATGGGACGGATGTTCGGATTCGCCTACGGCGAGAAAGAAAACGGGGCCGTCTTTTCCCATATGACGGTGATGTATGCCAATGCCCTGTACCGCCGGGGCTTTGTGAGGGAAGGGTGGAAGGCCTTAAAAAGCCTTGCGGACACAGCCCTGGACTTTGACACCAGTCATATTTACCCCGGAATTCCCGAATATTTCCGCTCAGACGGACGGGGGATGTACCAGTATCTGACCGGTGCGGCCAGCTGGTATATGATGACCATGATCACAGAAGTTTTCGGAATCTGCGGCAAGACGGGAGAACTGATGATCCGTCCCCGGCTTCTGGCAGAACAGTTTGACGAAGAAAACAAAGCCTCCCTTACCGTGCCCTTTGCAGGGAAGCTTCTGACCGTTATTTACGAGAATCCGCAAAGAAAGGATTATGGAGAATACCGGATCCGGGCAGCGGTTTGCTGCCAAAAGGCCTGCAGCACAGATCATGAGGGAAAGGATTCTTTTGTGATGATTCCCAGGAAATGGCTTGACGAGCTGCCGGAAAAAGCCCAGACAATCCTTGTGCAGCTGGATTAGACTGCCAAAACTCGCGGAAACAGGAACAGAAAGGATGGATATTATTATGAACTACGGATACTTTGATAACCAAAACCAGGAATATGTGATTCTCCGGCCGGACACGCCGGCTCCCTGGGTCAATTACCTGGGTTCTCCGGAATATGGGGCAATCATCTCCAACAATGCGGGTGGCTACAGCTTTGCCAAATCCGGAGCCAACGGACGGATTCTGCGTTACATTTTCAACCATTTTGATCAGCCCGGGCGGTATCTCTATCTTCGTGACAATGAGTCCAAAGACTACTGGTCAGCCTCCTGGCAGCCTGTGGGAAAGGATCTGGAAAAATACAAAAGCAAGTGCTGCCACGGACTTGGCTATACCCGGATGGAGGCAGATTATGGGGGGATTCGTTCCCAAGCCCTGTATTACGTCCCTCTGGGAAAAAGCTATGAGGTGTGGTGTCTCTCCCTGTACAATACGTCCGAAGTTTCCAGAAAGCTGACACTGACCGGCTATGCCGAGTTCACCAACCACGACAATTACGAACAGGATCAGGTGAATCTCCAGTACTCCCTCTTTATCTCCCGTACACGGTTTGAAAAAAACCGGATTGTGCAGCAGATTCACGGCAACCTGGACACCCTCTCCTCGGAGGAACAGGTAGACCAGAAGAATGTGACTGAAAGATTCTTCGGCCTGGCAGGGGCAGAGGTCTCCTCCTATTGCGGAGACAAGGAACATTTTCTTGGAAGATATCACGGCTACCAAAATCCCCAGGGAGTGGAATCCGGTCATCTGGGAAATATGCTCAGCTACAATGAAAATTCCTGCGGCGCACTATCCTGCCAGATCACCCTTGCTCCCGGAGAGCAAAAAACCATAGCCTTTTTCCTGGGCGCCCAGCCCTCCCGAAGCGCAGAAGAAATCCTGACTGCCTACAGCGATCCGCGCAAGGCATCCGACAGAGAACTGGCTGAACTAAAAGCCCACTGGCAGGAAAGGCTGGGACATTTCCGCGTCAGCACCCCCTGCCCGGAATTTGACACCATGATCAATACCTGGAATGCCTACAACTGCTTCATGACCTTCACCTGGTCCCGGGCCGCCTCCTTTATCTACTGCGGGCTGCGCAACGGCTACGGCTACCGGGATACTGTGCAGGATATCCAGGGCATTATCCACCTGGCCCCGGACATGGCAGCCGGGAAAATCCGCTTCATGCTTTCTGCCCAGGCAGCCAACGGCGGCGGGCTCCCCCTTGTAAAGTTCACCCACTGTCCCGGCCGGGAGGACACCCCGGACGATGCCTCCTACCGCCAGGAAACCGGCCACCCCGCTTACCGCGCAGACGATGCCTTATGGCTGTTTCCCACCATCTGGAAATATATCGCAGAGACCGGCGCCATGGAGTTTATGGACGAGGTAATCCCCTTTGCCGATCAGGGAGAAGGAACCGTCTATGAGCATTTGAAACGCGCCATTGATTTTTCCCTTCACCATCTGGGGCCCCACGGAATGCCGGCAGGCCTGTACGCAGACTGGAACGACTGCCTGCGCCTGGGCGCAAACGGAGAATCCTCCTTTGTGGCCATGCAGTTTTACTATGCCATGTCTTTGTTAAGAAAATTTGCACAATACAAAAATGACACCGCTTACGAGAATTATCTCAGAACAAAGCAGGAAGAAACCGCCCATATCATCCAAAACTTCTGCTGGGATCAGGATCGTTTTATCCGGGGCTACACGCAGGCCGGAGAACGAATCGGAGCGGCAGCCGACCCGGAAGCGAATCTGTGGCTGAATCCCCAAAGCTGGGCCGTCATCAGCGGACTGGCCACCCGGGATCAGGCAAAACTGGCTCTTGACAATGTATGGCAGCGACTCAACACAGAGTACGGCGCCCTGCTGATGGACCCGCCCTACCACGCCCATGCCTTTGACGGCGCCCTGGCTGTGATCTACAATCAGGGGACCAAAGAAAACGCCGGGATCTTCTCCCAGTCCCAAGGCTGGCTGGTTCTGGCCAAGGCACTGTGCGGCCAGGGTGACCACGCCTTTGCCTGCTTTATGGAAAACGCCCCCTCTGCATGGAACGACCGGGCAGAGATCCGCCGCCTGGAGCCTTATTGCTACGGTCAGTTCACCGAGGGGAGAGACAGCCGTCACCCGGGACGTTCCCACGTCCACTGGCTGACCGGCACCGCCTCAACCATGATGGTAGGATGCGTTGAGGGAATCCTGGGAATCCGCCCCGACCTGGATGGCCTTTCCCTCTCCCCCGCCATTCCCAAAGCCTGGGACCACTTGGAAATCCACAAGGACTTCCGCGAAAAGCACCTGCATATTGTGATTGACAACCCCCACGGACGGGAATCCGGCTGGGAAACCCTGACAGTAAACGGCCGTCCTCTGACAGAGCCCTATATTCCCGCTGCTATTCTGGAAAAAGAAAACGAGATCCACTTAACCCTCTGAAAACAGCCCATAAAGCAAAGCCGCCTTAAAAAGGCGGCTTCCTTATTGTTCCCGTTCTCCCTCTGTTCCTGTCTCAATATCCCATCGAAGTGCATGATGCAGATCCCTGAACTTTTTCGGCGTCATCCCCACCAGTTCCTTAAACTGCTGGATAAAATGACTCTGGGACGAAAACGACAGCCGATTGGCAATGTCAATCATCGAATACTCACTGTACTGCAAAAGGTTCTTCGCCATCTCAATCTTCTGCCTGCGGATATATATGCTGACCGAATCTCCGGTCTCCTTCTTAAAAAGCCGGGACAGATAGCTGGCCGACACCCCCAGCACATCTGCCAGATCCTCAACCGTAATCCTCTCCTTTACATGAGCATAAATATACTCCTTACAGATATTAATATGCCTGGAATTCGTATCACTCCGGCAGATTCTGCGCATTTTTTCCGTATAATCCAAAACCATGGCGTCATGGAGCTCCCGCACTTCCTCTATGGTGCGGACATCATCCAGCTTCTGAATATAAAAATCACTCATCCGAAAGGCCAGCTCCAGCTCCATCCCCTTCTGCTTGCACAAACGGGTCACCATGGCTGTGGTAATGACAAAGTGGTATTTCAGATTGGTGACCGGATCTTTGGAAAGTACCCCGACCCTCTCACTGTCTAAAAACCGCTCCTGTTTACAGTTCTTTTTCACTGCGTCCAAATCCCCGTTGGTCACTGCCTGATAAAACAGAAATTCTTCGGTGAGAGGCCTGTGCTCCACCTCATCCATCTCATCCTCAGCCTCCAGAAGAAGCCACTCATCCTGATATGCCATCTTAAGTCCCTCCCATATCTTTTAACCCTTGTGATTTAAGTTTACCACATTTCTCTTTTGTAGGACAGAGAATTTTAACTGATTAGGGGCAGGGTGAGTTACTTTTCATGGGCAATGTCAGTAAGTTAAGAAATCGCGAAGCACAGCCAGGGAAACGGGGAGAGCAGCCATCAGAAATGGTTTGCGAATTTTGACTTTGCAGAGATTTAGAAGTCCTTAAATTTCTGAATTTTCGTTTCGTTTTTAGCAAAAATCGGAAATTTTAGGAATTCTTGATCTCGAAACCGGAAAAAGCAGCAAACCATTTCTGATGGCTGCTCTCCCCGTTTCCTTGGCGTACCTTTCAGAAACGCTTAACTAACTGACATTGTTTCATGGGGATATTCCGAAAGGTACGCTCTGGAAAAAGGGATGAGAGAACATCTGTCATTCTCTCATCCCCTCCATTCCTTATGCCTTCTTCACCATAAAACGAACCACGCAACTGTTCCCCGGAATGCTATACTGAATAATTCCGTTCACTCCGACCACTACGGTGGCTGCAGTCACATTGCCGGCCGCATCTGTTACCAATGCCACTACCTCCTGTCCGGCTGCAAAGCTGGTTTGCTCCATCTGCGTATAGCTTCCCGCAACGGCTGCTGTTACAGAGTAAGTAACTGCCGCCCCAACCTGTTCATACGAATTCAGGTCCACGGAGACTGCCTCATTATAAGCCTGAGCTACCGTAATGCTTCCGTTGTTGATCTGCTGTTCCGCATGGATCACATTCTCGGCAAATCCATTCAGTTCACTGCTGCCGGACTGCTGTGCCACCTGAGCGCCATCTGTGTAAACCACCACATTCTGACTGACCTCTGCTCCGTTTACATTCATGGTAACCTGTTGCACGGTAGTCCCTGTCGCTGCTGTTGCCAGCAGAGAGCGGGTGGCTCCGCCGGTGCTTACTGCTGTCGTTGCCACGGAAGCATTCTGCCCGGCTGCGATCTCAATGGTGGTATTGGCAGCAGCAGAGGTAATGATATTCCCATTCACGCTTCCTGCTGCTGTCTGTGCCACTGTGCTCTCAATTGCGGCTCCTGCCGTCTGAACGGTAACCGCCTGATTCACTACAGCTGTCGTAACTGCTGCCACATTCGCCTGGTCTCGTTCCTTTGTCCCTTCTGTCACGGCTGCGGCATAGCCGGCAGTCTGTCCCTGCGCACTTCCTGCACCGGCTGTAACGGTTGCCGAAGTTGCAGCAGATGTGGCTGTACTTCCTGAGCTGCTGCCGGAAGAACTGCCAGAGGACGAGCCTCCGCCGGAAGAACTGCCTCCGGAACTGGTCCGGGAAAGCGTATAGTTTCCGTCAGCGTCAAAATCATAGTACCGGCCATTGATCGGATAATGGGTCTGATTCTTCACAGCAGCCCCGTCCTCACCAAAATACCGGGAGACTCTCTGGTTATTTTCTGTTACCGTCACAAACTCATTGGCAGCCATGATTCCCTTTTCATCAAAATAATAATCTTTCCCGTGAATGTTCCTGTACTCATTGGTTCGGACGGTTCCATCGCTCTTTACATGACGCCAGCCATCGGCATCCTCATGCCAGCCGGCTCCGCCGCCATTGCCGTTTTCATCTGTCACAGACGCAATCCTGCCGTTCTGGATATACAGGATCCGGGATTCTTTCCATAGAATATTTCCATTCTCGTCCCTGGCTTCCTCTGTTACCTGTACATAGCCGGTATAATTATCCGGAATGGTCTGATACCCGGATACCACCAGTTTCTCGTCACCGCTGCCGTCCGCGTCCTGAACCGGGACTCTGTTAACAATGAGATTCGACTGATCATACCAGCTGCCGGTAGATGTGATATCTGCATCTATATAAGGATTCTTTGTCAGCATTCCGTTTGCGTCCACATACAGATTCCCCAGAATCTTTCCTTCCGGCACTTCCTTTCCCTCCAGAGTGGTACAGTACCATCTGCCGTCTTCCTGCTCGTAAAGCTTATAGGACTCATGAATCTGTCCGGTGGCATCTGCATAGCCGGCAACCCAGGCATAGCCGTTTTCCTCTGTCGGATATCCCACACGAACCACCTGGTCTGTGACCATCAGCCCGCTTTCATTCAGGTAATAACCTTTCCCGCCGATCTCCCTGTACTGATCCGTTACAACAACGCCGTCGCCCTTTATAAAACGCCAGCCATCCGCATCTTCACGCCAGCCGATTCCGTCGCCGCTCCCAGTCTCATCCCGCTCTGTTACAATCTGGCCGTTTTTGATATATACTACCCGGGTGATCTCCCTTTGGCTGCCATCCTCTGCTGTCTCGATCTCCTTCACATTTACATATCCGGTATAATCTTCCGGGACATGATAATTGCCTAATGTTAATTTACTGTCTCCGGTAGGATTGCCTTCCCCATCTAATTCGGGAACTCTTTCCACTGTTATATTAGAATCGGCAACCCAGCTGTCCCCTTTATTGATTTCCGCTTCCGTTTGTTGGGAGGCTTCCGCCGCTAAAGCCGCTGCCAGCTCTGTCATCTCTGGCTCTTTGGTAAGCTCAGGCAATGGCTCCGGATCTGGTTTCTCTGATTCGGGGACTTCGGCTTCTGCAGCTTCCTCGTTATTCTCCTCCCCCTCGGCCGTGTCATCGTTTTCTTCTTTTTCCAGATCTCCCTTTTCTCCTTCGGACACATTCCCGTTCTCTTCATCCGACGCGGCGTTGTCCCCCTCTCCGGACATGTCGCTCTTCTCGTCTTCCGGTGCATCACTCTCCTCTTCGCCTGACGCACCATCTTTCTCGTCTTCAGAAGTTTCCCCTTTCTCTTCCTCAGACGTCCCTTCTTCTTCTCCAGACACGTCACCCTTCTCTTCACCGGATGTCCCGTCTTCTTCTCCGGACACGTCACCCTTCTCCTCGCCGGATGTCCCGTCCTCTTCCTCTCCGGACACGTCACCCTTCTCCTCGCCGGATGTCTCATCATCTTCTTCTCCGGACGTGCCATCCTTCTCTTCTTCCGTTCCTTCCTCCTTCGTGTTATCGGCATCCGGAGCTGCAGTTTCTGTATTGCCAGAATCACCGGATTCTGCTTCCCTGTCATTCTCTCCGGTCTGCATGCTGTCAGAACCTGTCGCTGCAGCCTCCCCAACCATCCCCCATGCACTCTCTGCCATGGCAGGAACGGCAGAATTCACGGTCATGCATGCTGCCAAGCCATAAATAAGCACTAAATTTCTTTTTCTCATCCTTTTTTCCCTTTCTTTTCTGGATTTGAATCTTTTCATGCAAAATTGCATAACATGAGTAGATATCTACTCATATATTACCACCCATTTCAAAAAAAAGCAATAAACTTTAAGATAATCCTAAAGGAGATTGCCATGAGGGAAGTCAATTACGGAAAGATTCATTTGAATCTGAAGAATATTATGCAAGAACAAAACATTAGTATTAACCGGCTGGCATGCCGGGCGGAATTGCAGAGAACGCAATTAAAAGCCTATATGAATGAGAATATCCAACGGGTCGATCTGGCTGTACTCGCCCGTCTGTGTTATGTGCTCGATTGCAGCGTTTCCGATCTCATCGAATATCAGGGGCCTGATTCCTCTGATAGTTTTTACATGAGCCAAAAAGAGGATTCAGACAAGCTATAATTCTTGTCTGAATCCTCTTTTTAACTCCTGCCTATCAAAACCGGCATTTTTTACGCAATTACATAATCTTCCGAATCCAGCCATCCGGAGCCTCCACGGTGCCCATCTGGATTCCCGTCAGGGTATCGTACAGTTTCTTTGTAATCTCCCCCATCTCATCCATGCCGCTGGGGAAGCAGATCTCCTTACCATGATCCACAATCTTGCCTACCGGGGAGATCACCGCCGCTGTGCCGCACAGGCCGCACTCCGCAAAATCAGACAGCTCTGAAAGCTTCACCGGACGCTGTGTCACCTTCAGGCCCAGGTAATGCTCTGCCACATACACCAGCGAACGACGGGTGATGGACGGCAAAATGGAATTCGACTGCGGGGTCACTACCTCATGGTCTCTGGTAATGAAAAGGAAATTCGCACCCCCGGTCTCTTCCACATGAGTACGGGTTGCCGAATCCGGGAACAAATTCTCGTCATAGCCCGCTTCATGTGCCAGAACGGAAGCATGCAGGCTCATCGCATAGTTCAGACCCGCCTTGATATGGCCGGTACCATGAGGCGCCGCACGATCAAAATCACTGACACAGAGGGTAAGCGGTTTGGCTCCCCCTTTGAAATACGGACCGACCGGAGTTCCGAACAGCCGGAACTGATACTCCTCAGACGGTTTCACGCCGATCACCGGTCCTGACGCGAACATATACGGGCGCAGATAAAGCGTCGCCCCACTTCCATAAGGCGGTACCCACGCATAATTGGCACGAACCACCTCATCGACTGCCTCCAGGAATCTCTCCTTCGGAAAAGGCGGCATCTCCAGCCAGGCTGCAGAATCCATCATCCGTTCTGCGTTCAGATCCGGGCGGAAGGTAACCACACTGCCGTCAGCGGTCGTATATGCCTTCAGACCCTCAAAGCATTCCTGACAATATTGCAGAATGCCCGCACATTCATTCATCACGATATTCGCATCCGAGGTCAGTTCCCCCTTGCCCCATTCCCCGTCCTTGTAATCAGCCACATATCGCTGATCTGTGACCATATAGCCAAAGCCGATATTGCTCCAGTCCAGATTCTTCTTTTCCATAATTTGCCTCCATTCGGGTAGTCCCTGATTCTTTGAGACCCATTATAGACTTATTATTCGACAAAGTCAATAACCCTGTTGCCTGCACACGGTAAACGCGATAAACGCGTTACTATTCACAGGCAATGTCAGTTCGTATAGGAAAGGAATGTTCAGCCTTTCCCGCTGCGGCCCTCCCCTCGTTCCAAGGCGTACTTTCTGGAACCTCCCCCCGTGAACTCCATTCCCTCTTATCCTCTCAGCTTTGCCATCGGATCCTTCCCCAGGATTCCCGGCTCTGTCATGGTATAGGGATCCAGAATGGTCTGCAGATGTTCTCTGTCCATCAGCCCTCTCTCCAGAATCAGATCCCGCACCGAACGTCCGGTCCGCAATGCCTCTTTGGCAATGTTGGAAGCCCTCTCATATCCCACATAAGGACAGATTGCCGTAATGATTCCGATACTGCTCTCCACCATCCGCCGACAGTGCTCCTCATTGGCCGTGATTCCCACAATGCAGTTATCGATCAGGGTCTTTACCGCAAAGGTCAGGGTCTCAATCGACTGAAACAGGTTATAGAAAATGATCGGCTCAAAAGCATTCAGCTCCAGCTGGCCGGCCTCTGCTGCCATTGTGATAGTCATATCATTGCCAATGATGTTAAATGCCACCTGATTGACTACCTCCGGAATAACCGGATTGATCTTCCCCGGCATGATCGAAGATCCGTTCTGTCTGGCCGGAAGATTGATCTCACCAAAACCGGTCCTCGGCCCGGAGGACATCAGACGCAGGTCATTGGACATTTTCGAAAGGTTAATCGCACAGTTTTTTACAATACCGGACACGCTCGCATAGCTGTCCAGATTCTGTGTTGCGTCAATCATATCATAGGATTGCACCAGATCCTGTCCGGTCAGGGTGGACATATTCTTTACTACCCTCTTAAAATACTGTACATCTGCATTCAGTCCGGTTCCGATCGCCGTTCCTCCCAGATTCAGGCTTTTGATCTCGTCCTTTGCATTATCAAAACGCCGGATATCCCGCCGGATCGCTGACGCATAGGCATGGAATTCCTGCCCCAGGCGAATCGGCACCGCATCCTGCAGCTGGGTCCGTCCCATCTTGATCACGGAATCAAATTCCCTGGATTTCTCCATCAATGCCGCTTCCAGACGATGCAGCTGTTCCTGCGCCTTATCCATCAGCTTTAAAACCGCCATTTTTCCACAAGAGGGGAATACGTCGTTCGTGGACTGTCCGAAATTCACATGGTCATTGGGATTGACAATGCCGTAGTCCCCCTTCTCCCCGCCCAGGATCTCAATCGCACGGTTCGCAATCACCTCATTGGCATTCATATTCAGAGAGGTTCCCGCACCGCCCTGAATCGGATCCACGATAAACTGATCATGCCACTTTCCGGAAATAATCTCATCACAGGCCTCGACAATCGCATTCGCGATCCGCTTGTCCAGCTCACCCACCTCAAAGTTGGTAATTGCCGCTGCCTTCTTGATCTGAGCCACACTGTTGATCATCTCCGGATGCATCTTCAGGCCTGTGATATAAAAATTCTCATGGGCACGAAGTGTCTGTATTCCGTAATATGCCTCTGCCGGCACTTCCTTTTCTCCGATCGCATCATGTTCCAGCCGATATTCTCTCTCTTCCATTTGAATCCCTCCCCCTGGTTTTAATCTTCTTGACTTGAGTATAATTCTGATTTACAATATTTTCAAATACTTATCACATCATATCTGTCATAGATGTTTATTTATAAGAGGAAGGCAATGTATTCTGTCGTCCTGGCAGGTGAAGTGGCACATGCCGTTGCCATACTACAAGGAGGAACGCCTGTGTTTCAGGGAATGTACTATATCTACGAGGTCTACAAGGAAATGAGCTTTTCTAAAGCTGCCAAGAATCTCTATATCAGTCAGCCCTCCTTAAGTGCTGCTGTTAAAAAGGTGGAACAGCGCATCGGCTTTCCTGTTTTTGACCGCAGCTCCTCTCCGATTCAGCTGACCGATCTGGGGAAGGAATATATCCGTTCCATTGAGATCATCATGGATGTCGAAAACGGCTTTCAGAATTATATACAGGATATGCAGGATATGAGAAGCGGCTCCCTGGCTATCGGCGGAACCAACCTCTTTGCCTCTTATGTGCTTCCGCCGCTTTTGTCCCGCTTCAGCGAACAGTATCCGCATATCCATGTCAACCTCGTGGAAGCCAACACCACGGAACTGACCGAGAAGCTCTTTTCCGGAAGTCTGGACCTTCTAATTGACAATCAGACCATGGATCCGGATGTTTACGGGAAACGGTTCTTTTGCGAAGAGCACCTTTTGCTGGCCGTTCCCTCTCATTTTACTTCCAATGAGCCGATCCGCAATTATGCCCTGACTGCTTCCGATATCCGCAGCAGCCGGCATCTGAATTCCCGCATTCCGCCGATTCCGCTGGAATTCTTTCAAAACGAGCCTTTTCTTCTCCTGAAATCCGGCAACGATACCCGGACCCGGGCAGATAAAATCTGTCACAATGCTCATTTTATCCCCCAGGTCAAGCTGGAGCTGGAGCAACAGATCACTGCCTATAATCTCTCCCGGTACGGTATGGGAATCTCCTTCTGCGGAGATACCCTGATCTGTCATGTTCCGGAAGATCAGAATCTGATCTACTATAAGCTGAATAATCAGGACGCTATCCGGGACGTGAATTTCTATTTTAAAAAGAATCGGTATATGACCAAGATTATCACGGAATTTTTAAATCTGATCTGAACCATCATAGACAAACAGCTATGAGAAATATAGAACGCAATTTCCGATAAGCAGAAACATCATAGATACCTGTTTTGCGAAACAGGGAGCATTCCCGGACATGATTGCCATGGAACTGCCCCCTCTTCCTGCTCCCGGCGGTCTGACCGGTCAGCGCAGCTTTTCTTTGTAATCCCGCTCTACCTCTCGTCTCTGATCCTTTTTGGCAATGTCCGCCCGCTTATCATAAAGCTTCTTGCCCCGTGCCAGACCGATCTCTACCTTCACCAGGCTTCCTTTGAAATACACCTGCAGAGGCACCAAAGTCAGACCTTTTTCCCGGATTTTCCCCTCCAGCTTATGAATCTCCGAACGGTGCATCAAGAGCTTCTTCGCCCGCAGCGGATCCTTGTTGAAAATATTACCCTTTTCATAAGGATTCACATGCATGCCAAAGACATACACTTCTCCCTTTTCGATCCGCACAAAAGCCTCCTTGATGCTGCATTTCCCTGCACGGATTGATTTGACCTCTGTGCCAAACAGCTCGATCCCGCACTCAAATTTCTCATCAATAAAATAATCATGATATGCCTTTTTATTGTTGGCAATCAGTTTGATACTGTCTTTCAATGCTTCCTGGTCCTCCCTTTCCTTGCTGTATCAAAACCCTTTTCTTTGGCCGTCCGCTTTACTGCTCTTCTTCCTCTGACACTGCAAAGTCAATCGTCCGGTTCAGGCGGTCTGTACCTGACACGCGCACCCGCAGCTTCTGTCCCAGGCGGTAAACTCTGCCGCTGGCCTCACCGCGCAGTTCCATCTGCTCTTCCTCGAACACATAGAAATCCTCCTGCAGGTCATTGACCGAAACCATCCCCTCAACCGTATTCGGCAGCTCCACATAAAACCCCCGGTTAGTAACCCCGGAAATCACTCCCTCAAACACCTGGCCAATCCGGGCCTCCATGTATTCGCATTTTTTCAGCTTCAAAGTCTCCCTCTCAGCCTCCTCTGCCCGCCGCTCCATAGACGAGCACTGTATGGCAATTCCCATCAGAATCTTATCATAATGGGCCAGGCGCTCCTCTGTCAAGCCGCCATGAAGATTTTCTTTAATAATCCGGTGAATCTGCAGATCCGGGTATCTCCGGATCGGGGAAGTGAAATGTGTGTAATACCGTGCTGCCAGCCCAAAGTGCCCGGTACACATCGGCGCATATTTTGCCTGCTTCATGGAACGCAGTGTCAGGCGGCTTAGCAGGGCCTCCTCCTCACTGCCCTCAATCCTTGTCAGCAGCTTCTGCAGCTCTCCCGGATGAATCTCGCCGTTCTGGAAATGAATGGTATAGCCGAAGTTATTGATAAACGTTGCCAGACGTTTCATCTTCTCCGGATCCGGATTATCATGAGTACGGTACAAGAACGGCAGCTCCTGCCAGAAATAATCCTCGGCAATCGTTTCATTAGCCGCCAGCATAAAGTCTTCGATAATCTTTGTGGCTGCATTACGATCATAGGGCTTTACCTCCAGAGGCATCCCCCGATCGTCCAATACGATCTTGGTCTCCGGAAAATCAAAATCAATGGATCCCCGCGTCCGCCTTTTCTCCCGAAGAATATCGGCCAATACCTTCATCCGGTCAAACATTTCCACAAAATCCGCATATTCCGCCATCACAGCCGGATCACGGTCCGTAATGACTGCATTAACTTCTGTGTAGGTCATCCGCCGGTCAACCCGAATCACCGTCTCTGCAATCTCATGCCCGATCACCCGCCCCTGGGAATCGATATCCATAATACAGCTTAATGCCAGGCGGTCCACACCTGCATTCAGAGAACAGATACCGTTCGACAGCCGGTGAGGAAGCATGGGAATCACCCGGTCAACCAGATATACACTGGTTCCTCTCTTTAAGGCCTCCTCGTCCAACGGGCATCCCTCTGTCACATAATGCGTCACATCAGCAATGTGTACCCCCAGGCGGTACCCAAAATCCTCTTTGCTGATCGTAATGGCATCATCCAGGTCTTTGGCATCCTCTCCGTCAATGGTTACGGTCTGCCAGCTCCGCAGATCCCTGCGGCCGTCAAGCTCATCCTCAGACACCTCTTCCTTTGTACTCCCTGCCTGGCGCATCGCCTCATCCGGAAATTCCTCCGGCAGATCATACGCACGTACCAGAGAGAGAATATCGACTCCCGGGTCATTGACATGTCCCAGAATCTCAGTCACGGCACCCTCCGGGCTCTTTCCCGTGCCGGAACCCTTCCCTTTCCCGGGACTTCCGTAATCCGTAATGTCGACTACCACCTTGTGGCCGGTTACTGCCCCCAGATCCTTTCCCTGGGGGATAAAAATATCCTGACCCAGCTTCCGATTGTCAGGAACCACAAAGCCGTATCCCGAACTCTTCTGATAGCAGCCTACCACGCTATGATTAGCCCGCCCGAGTACCCGCGTTACCGCGCCTTCGGCTCTCTTATCCTGACGCTGTGGCTCCACACGGATCTGCACCCGGTCCTGGTGCATGGCTCCCCCTGTCTGGTCTGCCGGAATAAAGACATCCTGCTGCCATCCTTCTATTGTCACAAAGCCAAATCCTCTGGCCGTGCCGGAGTATATCCCTGTCAGCTCCTGAGTCCTGGGAATGCTGTATCTTCCCCGTTTAGACAGGGAAAGCTTTCCCTCCGCCACCAGCTCATCCAATACCTCCACAAGCTCCTCCCGGCATTCCTTCGGTACATCCAGCAGCATGGCCAGCTCCTTTTGCTTCATCGGCACATACGACGGCTCTCCCATCACGGCAAGCAGCTGCTCTTTTCTTTCTTTCATCAAATTCTCCACAATATCACCCCTCCTAAATAGAAAAAAGCACCCTTTCACCAAGAGTGCCTCATCTTACCGTAACCGGAAAACTTCTGTCTGATCTCACAGCCCTGCAGACGTTATTCGAATCTGCTTTACAGTATATTCAGAACCACGGCTAACACCATAAACAAAACTGCCGCCGCCTTTGTGAACTTTTCCAAAGTTCCCTCCATGGAACGTCCTTTATTCTTGCCCCAGTAGCTGTCAGCCATACCGCTGATAGAACCAAGACCTGCGGATTTCCCTTCCTGAAGTAAGATAATCACAATCAATGCCAGGCAAATAAGCACGAAAATTACCGACAGAATCACTTTCAGCATATCCATACACCTCCTAATAGTCAAACAAGAACAGTTTAGCATAGATTTGCGTAAATGACAAGCATTTTTTCGGCTTGGCTGCGTCTGTCAAAAGGCGCTCAATACTTTTCACGGGGTGGGGTGAGGTTCCAGAAGGTACGCCTTGGAACCAGGGGAGGGCCGCAGCGGGAAATGATCTGCGGACGTTTCCGGTTTCGAGATCAAGAATTCCTAAAATTTCCGATTTTTGCTAAAAACGAAACGAAAATTCAGAAATTTAAGGACTTCTAAATCTCTGCAAAGTCAACATCCGCAGACCATTTCCCGCCGCGGCCCTCCCCTGGTTCCAAGGCTGAACATCCCGTTCCCTATTCTTTCAAGGCCGGTAAATACCACCCCGTGAAAAGCAACTCTAAATCGGCTTGCATAACTGCTCTTCAATCCGCAAAAGCTGATTGTATTTTGCCACCCGCTCTGAACGGCAAGGCGCTCCTGTCTTGATCTGGCCGCTGTTGACCGCCACTGCCAGATCCGCAATAAAAGTATCCTCCGTCTCTCCGGACCGATGAGAAATAACCGCTGTATAACCGGCGCTCTTTGCCATCTCAATAGCCTCCAGGCTTTCCGTCAGCGTACCGATCTGATTGACCTTGATAAGAATCGAATTGCCGACCCCCTCTTTGATTCCGCGCTCCAGCCTTTTGGTATTGGTGACAAACAAATCATCGCCAACCAGCTGTACCCGGCTGCCTAATGTCGCTGTCAGAAGCTTCCAGCCTTCCCAGTCTTCCTCCTGCAGTCCGTCCTCAATGGAACAGATCGGATACTTCTCTGTCAGCTGCCGGAAATACTCCACCATCTCCTCTGCTGTCCGCCTGACAGTCTCGCCACGCTTCCTGCTCTCTCCAGGGAAAACATAGCTTTTACTCTCTTCGTCATACAGCTCGCTGGCCGCAGCATCAATGGCGATCATAAAATCGCTCCCCGGCTCATAACCACTTTTTTTAACCGCCTCTGTCAGATAGGAAAGCACCTCCTCTGAATCCCTCAGATCCGGAGCAAAGCCTCCTTCATCTCCCACCGCGGTGCTGTATCCGCCCTCCTTTAAGAGGCTCTTCAGAGTCTGATATACCTCTGCGCACATCAAAAGGCCGTCTGAAAAAGACTTTGCTCCCACCGGCATAATCATGAACTCCTGCAGATCGACGGTATTATCCGCATGTACGCCGCCATTTAAAACATTCATCATCGGCACCGGCAAAACTCTGGCATTGACTCCTCCCAGATACCGATAAAGCGGAATTCCCTGCTGTGCTGCACAGGCACGTGCCACAGCAAGAGATGCTCCCAGCACTGCATTGGCACCCAGTCGGGATTTATTCTCCGTGCCGTCGGCCTCCCGCAAAAGTCCGTCAATCCGGGTCTGTTCAAAAGCATCCTCAAACATCAGAGTTTCAGCCAGTACCGTGTTCACTGCCTCTACTGCCCTGATTACGCCCTTTCCATGATAACGGCCGCCGCCATCCCGCAGCTCCACTGCCTCATGCTTCCCGGTAGAAGCGCCCGACGGCACTGCCGCCCTTCCCACAGCGCCGCCTTCTAAGCGCACCTCCACCTCCAGCGTCGGATTCCCCCGCGAATCCAGAATCTCTCTTGCATATACCCCGGCAATCTCAAATGCTCCGTACATAAAGCAGCCTCCTTCTTCCATTCATATTCCATCCGATAAAACCTGACACCACCACATGGCAAACCACTCCACCGGATTCATTCCCGCGCCGGCAGGTCTTATCGGATTCTTCATAATATAAGGATGACCGCTTTCCTGCTTTCCTATTCATCTCTCACATACAGGACAGGAACTGCTGAACATTATTGGCTCTTGCCGCCAGCTTCAGCCATTCACGCAATACCTCTACATTCTCCTCCTTCCGAATTCTCATGGTAATCTCTGCCGGTATACTCCCCAGCTCACCAAGCAGTTCCAGAATACTCTCTGCTCTTCCTTCGGCTCTTCCTTCAGCTCTTCCATCTTCAATGAGATCATCAATTGCTTTGCACACGTCGCCCTCCCACTCTTCATTCCCGTCCATCAGCTTCTGAACCCTTTTCTGCTCACCCAAAAGAACCAATGCCGCCAGCTGCTCGACATGATCCATTTTCCGGATCTCTTCCCGGTTAGCCTTCATATACTCATACAATTCCTTCTTGTCCGAATTATATTTTACCATACTGAAAATATGCTGTAAACAGGATTTGAATACGCTCATATCCTCAATCTGGCTTACATCCACCACATGAATCCGATATTCTGGCAAATATTTTTCCAATACTTTCAGCGACTCATCTCGTTCATCAACCTCAAACATTTCTCGTAAACTTTTACTTCCGTCCCACTCTGTCCCGCAGTATAATACGGTTGTAATCACCGGAGAAATTCTGTCTTCCTTTCGGATCCCGGAAAGGAATTCATCCTCTCTTAACTTTTCTCTCAAATCCTTATGTTTCTTTTCCAGCTCCTGTACCTGCTTTACATATTCCAATGCATCCTGAAGCATAACTCTTACCGGCATGGCATAATGCACTTTTGCCTGAGTCTCATTGGTCCAGATCAGGGAATATGTTCCCATATCTGCCTTCATCCGAATATCTGCATCTCGTTCCAGTACACGCTTACTCCCTTCCTCCTCATAAATCACCCCGCTATGACAGGACTGTTTTTCCAGCATATCTGCTCTGAGAATCTGGCAGCCCTCGTAGATGGTTCCATTGATAAGATCCGCAAAATTCTCCTTTCTCTCCAACATCTGATTCACTATTAAATTCTTCTTTCCCAATCCTGTTCCCCCTTCTTTCTTAGACAAGGTCTCCATATAACCACCCTTACCCTCTTTATTTTGAATCTGCTTGTCTCTTCTCCATGGAATCCATAACCGATTCGGTCCGAAAATGAATGTTACCTGATATATCAAGAAATTATTTAAAAGTGATTAAACCATATCACGAAATCGTCCAAAAATCAATGAATTCTGACAGATTTTCATGGCAAACGTTACTTTTTGGTAACAGTTCAGATAACACTTGAACTGTTACACCTTTTGGTTACTTTGCACAGGCAATGTCAAGATGTTGGGGTCAAAAGGTCTTTTGCCCCCTCTGATACCGGATTGCGTATGCAGGATGCGTAGAAACTCTTAGCTCGCAGGAATCTGCGTCAGGAGCAAAAATACAGCTGTCTGAGCGCAGCGAGTTCTGTATTTTTGCTCCTGCTTTTAACAGATTTCTGCAAGCTTAGAATTTCCGCATCCGAAACCCGAGGTCCGGGGAACCCTTTTTCCAGAGCGTACCTCTCGGAATCTCCCTGTAAAAAGTAACTTCTCAACCTTTAAGCCCGCAGCTCAATCCCCATACCCTGCAGACCATTCAGAATCTTCTTCATAGTTGCATTTACCTCATCATCCGTCAGGGTGTGATCCTTGGCTCGGAAAGTTATGGAATAGGCCACTGATTTATAACCTGCCAGGATCTGGGCCCCTTCGTAGATATCGAACAGCTGATAGCTCTCCAGCATCCTTCCTCCCCGCTGAGCGAGAATATCTTCAATCTGTCCCACCAGGATCTCCTTAGGCACCACCATACTGATGTCCCGTGTCACGGCCGGATATTTTGCAATCCCGGTATATTTCCGGTCAAAATCCACAAACGGAATCACTGCCGGCATATCCAGAACGGCCACATACGTACGCTCTCCGAGCTTATAGGTATCTGCCGCCTCCGGGTGCAGTTCACCCAGATATCCGACTACCTGCTTCTCATACACAATATCAGCCTTTCTTCCCGGATGCAAATACGGACGTGCACAGGACGGATCATAGTGTACCTTTTTCACCATTCCCAGCTTGTCGAACAGCTCCTCCACAACCCCCTTCATGGTATAGAAATCACCCTCACCATACATTCCCAGGGTAAACTGCATGCGTTCGTCCGGCAGCTCGGTCAGGGGCAGCACTTTGGGGAGATAGATATTTGCCAGCTCGTAAAGCTTTACATTCTTATTTCTTCTGTTATAGTTCGTGGACAGAGATGTCAGAAGTCCGTTCAGCGGAGAAGTGCGCATGATGCTGAAATCCTCCCCCAGAGGATTCAGGATCGTCACAGTCTGGCGCAGCCTGTCATTTTCTGGCAGCATTAACCGGTCAAATACTTTGGGGCTTTCAAAGGAATACGTCATGCTCTGGCTGAAACCGGAAAACTCTGCCACCTCACAGGCAATCTCCTCAATCCGCAGTTTATCCGACAGTTTTCCGGTTGTCGCTTCTCCGGACGGCAGGGTGGTTGGAATATTGTCATAACCGAAGAATCTTGCCACCTCCTCAGCCAGATCTGCCAGGCAGTTCAGATCCTGCCGGAAGGTCGGTACGATCACTTCCTGCGTCTCTTCATCAAATCCCAGCTCCAGCTTCTGGAAATACTGTTTCATCTCCGCCGCATCAATCTCTGTTCCCAGCAAAGAATTGATCCGGGCCGCGTCAAATTTTACCCGTACCGGCTGCCGCTTCTCCGGATAAATGTCAAGGATACCGCCTACCACTTCTCCGGCTCCCAGCTCTTCTACCAACTGACAGGCACGATTAATCGCAGCTTCTGCATTATTGGGATCCAGTCCCTTCTCAAATTTGCCGGAGGCATCGGTCCGCAATCCGATCTTTTTAGAGGACAGACGGATATTCGTTCCGTCAAAGCAGGCAGCCTCAAATACCATTGTTTTTACATCATCGGTGATTTTGGAATTTTCACCACCCATGATTCCGGCAATGCCGACTTCCTTTTCTCCGTCATTGATCATCAGTACCGTACTGTCCAGCTTGCGGTTCTGTCCGTCCAGAGTCTGGAACTCATCTCCGTCCTTTGCACATTTCACCACAATTTTATGTCCACCGATCTGGTCATAATCATACGCATGCATCGGCTGTCCATACTCTTCCATCACATAGTTGGTAATGTCTACCAGATTATTGATCGGACGGATTCCGCTTGCTGCCAGCCTTCGCTGCATCCACTCCGGAGAAGGCTCCAGCTTAATATTCTTCACCATCCGGGCACAATAACGGGGACACAGTCCGGTATCCTCAACCTCCACGGACAAATAATCATGAATATCTTCCTGATTGCCGGTCCCGGTAACCACCGGGGGATGGAATTCTTTACGAAAGGTCGCTGCCGCCTCCCTGGCCAGGCCGATCACACTGTAGCAGTCCACACGGTTGGAGGTGATTTCATATTCAAATACCACATCATGCAGTCCCAGTACTGCAACAGCATCCGCTCCTACCGGGGTATCCTGCGGCAGAATATAAATTCCCAGCTCCGGAGCATCCGGATACATCTCACGGGAAGAACCCAGCTCCTCAATGGAACACATCATACCGTCGGATTCGACTCCCCTCAGCTTGCCCTTTTTAATCCGGATCCCATCCTCCGGCAACGGACCGCCGTCGTGACCGCCGGCCACCTTGCCGCCGTCTAAAACCACCGGAACCTTGTCCCCTTCCTTTACATTGGGCGCACCCGTAACAATCTGAATCGATTCTTTGCCGATATCCACCTGACAGATAATCAGCTTATCGGCATCGGGATGCCGCTCAATCCTGGTGATCTGCCCTACCACAATTTTCTCTAAATTCTTATCCAGGCATTGATAGCCTTCTACCTTGCTCCCGGACAGTGTCATCGCATCCGTGTATTCCTGTGCGGTGACCTCCAGATCCGGAACATATGCTTTCATCCATGATAATGCGGTATTCATGTAAATTTCTCCTTGTCTATTCTCACTATATTTTCAGACATCTTTTAAAACTGCTTCAGGAAACGGATATCATTCTCATAAAGCAGCCTCATATCGTCAATCTCATATTTCAGCAAAGCAATTCTTTCCAGACCCACGCCAAAAGCAAAACCGGTATACTCCTCCGGGTCGATTCCGCACATCTCTAACACATGCGGATGAACCATGCCGCAGCCCAGAATCTCAATCCAGCCGGAACCCTTGCAGAAACGGCAGCCCTTTCCGCCACATTTGAAGCAGCTCACATCCACCTCTGCGCTTGGTTCTGTGAACGGGAAATGGTGGGGACGGAATTTCACCTTCGTTTCTTCCCCAAACATTTCCCGGGCAAATTCGGCCAGCGTGCCCTTCAGATCGGCAAAAGTAATATGCCTGTCAATCACCAGCCCCTCTACCTGATGGAAGGACGGTGAGTGTGTCGCATCCACCTCGTCGGAACGAAATACCCTTCCCGGTGCAATCATACGGATCGGCAGCTTTCCCTTCTCCATGGTACGGGCCTGTACCGGGGAGGTCTGGGAGCGAAGGCAGATCTCGGGATTAATAAAAAAGGTATCCTGCTCGTCACGGGCCGGATGATTCGGCGGGATATTCAGCTTGGTGAAGTTATAATCCTGATACTCCACTTCCGGACCCTCCACCACTTCGTAGCCCATGCCTACAAAGATACGCTCCACCTCCCGAAGCGCAACCATGTTGGGATGGCTGTGTCCCACATTCGCCTTCTTCGCCGGCAAGGTCACATCAATGACCTCCCTTTTTAGCTGCTCCTCACGGGCTTTCCTTGCCAGAGCTGTCTTCGTCTCCTCCAGCCTGGCCTCGATCAATGCCCGGACATCATTGACCATCTGACCCACCTTCGGACGATCCTCCGGCGCCACATCCTTCATACTCTTTAAAACACTGGTCAGCTGCCCTTTCTTGCCCAGATATGCCACCCGGATATCGTTCAGCCTCTCCAGCGCATCCGACGCCTCAATCTGCCTGAGCGCCTCTGCTTTAATCTGCTCTAACTTCTCTTTCATATCTTCCTTCCTCTCTTGATTTCTGGTTATCGTTCACGGGGCATCCTTTAAGGAACAAAGAGTCCGGCAAGCCGGACTCTCGCGCCGGAGCGCGGCTGCGACAGCAGCCATCTTCCTCTGCGCGGAGTGCGCATCCCCGCGGAGCGTTTTCTATCATAGGACGCACTTTCCTATGATAAAAAAAAGCCCCTCTGCTCTCTTTCCGATCGCAAAGGGACGATTCTTACACCGTGGTACCACCCTGATTCCCGCACAAAAGGCATTTCTGGCATGTCTCTGTGCAGACACTCATTTGCGCGTAACGTGCGCGTCTCCGTCGCCGCCTACTCCCATTCGAGACTCCTGTCTGAAAAGCTCTCCTGATTTCTGCCGCGCAGCTCCCATGGGAATTTCGTGAAATTATCTGAACTGAAAAGGGCTTTCAGCCGGTGACCCTCTCTCTCTGACAGAAAATAATTCCCTACTTAACATGATCTCTGCTTTTCCTTATCTGTAAAACCTATAGTACATTCTAGCATTTCCTCGCAAAAAGTCAAGGGAATTTTTCGGTTTGCAAATCCTCTTTCTTTGAGGTATACTTGGAGTACCGGATAAAACATTCGCAGGAATAAAGGAGCTTTTCATGGATCAGAATCTTTCCCAATACCGCATTTTTTACGCCGTAGCCCGGACAGGCAATATCTCCAAGGCTGCCCGTGAGCTGTATATCAGCCAGCCTGCTATCAGCAAAGCAATCAGCAAGCTGGAAGACAGTCTGCATACTACCCTGTTTATCCGCAATTCCCGCGGAGTTCTGCTGACGGAAGAGGGACAGATTCTGTTTCGCCATATTCAGTCCGCCTTTCAGGAGCTTGCCTTAGGCGAACAAAAGCTGCGCCGCATCCATGAATTCCATTTAGGACATATCCGTATCGGCGTCAGCAATACCCTGTGCCGTTTTATCATGCTTCCTTATTTGAAGGGATTTATTGAGAAATATCCGCATATTAAGATTACCATTGAAAACCAGTCCACTACGCACACCCTCGCCATGCTGGAACAGCAGTGCATTGATGTCGGACTGATTGCCCAGCCTGAAAACCAGAAAAGTCTCACCTTTCTTCCGATTATGGAGATTGAAGATATTTTCGTCGCTGCACCCAGCTATCTGGAGAACCTGCGTCTGCGGGAAGGCAGCGATGCGGATATCTTCCAGACCGGCAATATCATGCTCTTAGACAAGCATAATGTCACCCGAACCTACATTGATGACTATATGGCGGCCAACCACATGGAAGCAAATAATCTTTTGCAGGTCACGACCATGGATCTGCTGATTGAGTTCGCCCGTATCGGTCTCGGCATTGGCTGTGTGATCAAAGAATTCATCAAAGAGGACCTGGAAAGCGGCAGGCTGACCGAGATTCCTCTGGGCAATCCTATCCGCAAACGAACCATCGGCTTTGCCTTCCGCACTGGTCTTTCTTCCAAGGCCCTGGCAGCTTTTATTCAGTTTTGCTGTCCGGATCATATAGATTGAAGTTCCCACCGACCGCTGCCTTTACCCGGCCGCTTTTTCGGTTCACCTCGTAAGTGTTCAGAATCTGGTCATCGTTCGGCCCTGTCACGATGCGGACCGACATATAAATAAGATTTTCGTTTCGCCCATCCTCCCGAACCACTACCGGCTGCTGCTCATCCTGATAATATCCCTGTCTCTTAATAGCATTCTCCAACAGGTGAATCACTGCCTCTGTATTCAGAACCGGTCGCTGCACCCAGCTTCCGTTTTCCGTATCCAGTGCATACCACAGGCCGTCCTCCGCCTGAATCCAGCCGGTCTGCATCCTGCCTGACTCGTCATAATAATACCAGCGATTTTCTACCTGTCTCCAGCCTGCCGCATCCGCCTGGCCTCCGCTGTCTGGCTCTGCCGCACAGGCAGGCTGGCAGAGCCAAATAGCTGTCAGAACCGCCGCGCAGATTATCCGAACCATTTTACTCTTCAGAATTCTCTTCATTCCTTTCTTCTCCTTTCCTCGACACTCCCTATGCGGGTCTATTCAAAAAAGGCAGGGGAAAGCTCAGGCAGTTTCTGCCCTTACTCCCCCCTGTCGCAGACATGCTCTAGACTCAGCTCAATCCCTGAATCAGTTGTTGATCAGCTTATCACTCTCGTTATTCCAGCTGTACAGCTTCCGGATCTCCTCACCGATCTTCTCCGCCGGATGCTCTGCCGCCAGCTTTCTCATCGCCTTAAAATGCACCTGACGGCCGGCCGGTGACATATCCAGCAAAAACTCCTTTGCAAAGGTTCCGTCCTGAATATCCGCCAGAATCTTCTTCATGGTCTTCTTGGTCTCTTCGGTAATCAGCTTCGGACCTGTCACATAATCACCATATTCCGCAGTATTGGAGATGGAATATCTCATGCCTGCAAAACCGGACTGATAGATCAGATCCACGATCAGCTTCATCTCATGGATGCACTCAAAATAGGCGTTCCTCGGATCGTAGCCTGCCTCCACCAACGTCTCAAAGCCAGCCTGCATCAAAGCACACACGCCGCCGCAGAGCACAGCCTGCTCACCAAAGAGGTCCGTCTCTGTCTCCGTACGGAAGGTGGTCTCCAGCACTCCTGCTCTTGCCCCGCCGATCGCAAGCGCGTAAGCCAAAGCCAGCTCCAGCGCCTTGCCGGTAGCATCCTGCTCGACAGCTACCAGACACGGCACACCCTTGCCCTCCTGATACTCCGAACGAACCGTATGTCCCGGTCCCTTGGGCGCAATCATGGTAACATCCACGTTCTTCGGAGGATTGATGCAGCCGAAATGGATGTTGAAGCCATGGGCGAACATCAACATATTGCCCTCTTCCAGATTCGGCTCAATATCCCTCTTATACATATCCGCCTGCAGCTCGTCATTGATCAGAATCATAATGATATCCGCCTTTTTGGCTGCCTCAGCCGCTGTATATACCTCAAATCCCTGCGCCTCGGCCTTTGCCCAGGACTTGCTGCCCTCATACAGGCCAATGATTACGTGGCAGCCGGACTCCTTTGCGTTCAGCGCATGGGCATGTCCCTGGCTTCCATAGCCGATCACTGCAATCGTCTTGCCCTCTAACAGGGACAGATTGCAATCCTCCTGATAATAAATCTTTGCCATGTCTTTTTCCTCCTCATGTTCTTAAAGACAAGGGTTCCATTCCTCCCATTATGCTCTTCCCATAGCCTTACGGCAGATAGCGGATATCCTCAGAACCTCTGGACAATCCGGTCAGTCCGGTTCTTGCCAGCTCCAGGATCTCATAATCCTCCAGCAGGTTGATCAGCGCATCCAGCTTGGACTGGTCACCGGTCAGCATCACAGTCAGGGAATCCTTGCCTACATCCACGATCGTTGCCCGGAAAATATCTGAAATCGCACCGATTGCCTGACGCTCACTGGCGTTCGCCTTGACCTTGACCATAATCAGTTCCCGGTAAACAGACTGTCCCGGCCGCAGCTCCTTAATATCCCGGACATCTTCCAGCTTGCGCAGCTGCTTTTCAATCTGCTCCAGAATCTCCTGATCCCCCAGTGACACTACCGTCATCCGGGAATACCGTTCATCTGCAGTCACACCTACGGTCAGGCTTTCAATATTATACCCACGGCGGCTGAACAGCCCTGCCACCCGGCTCAGGACACCCGCGGTATTATCCACCAGCAGTGATAAAACAATCCTATCCATGGTATTCACCCTTTCTCTCGCGTTCATACTATCATAGCAATCCTGGTGCGGTTTGTCAACTATGTAAAAGGAATGAGTGTGATTCCCTGAGGTTATAATGGTAGCTTTTAAGGGGGTGGAGTTCCGAAAGGTACGCTCTGGAAAACGGCCAGGCGAACCTTACGAGATCCCCGTGAGCCAATGTCAGTAAGTTAAGTAATCGCGAAACACAGCCAAGGAAACGGGGAGGGAAGCAACCGGAAATGGTTTGTGGATTTTGACTTTGCAGAGATTTAGAAGTCCTTAAATTTCTGAATTTTCGTTTCGTTTTTAGCAAAATTCGGAAATTTTAGGAATTCTTGATCTCGAAACCGGAAAAATCAGCAAACCATTTCCGGTCGCTTCCCTCCCCGTTTCCTTGGCGTACCTTTCAGAAACGCTTAACTAACTGACATTGCCCATGAACAGTAACGTTATAACGGTATCTGTCCCGTCACCATATCCCCGGTAATCTCTGACAGCGTATGTGCCCCGCACATGGCCATCGTATCCTTCAGTTCTGCGCCAAGTCTCTGAATCAGCTCGGCAACGCCTTCGTGCGCCCCTCCGTAGACAGCAGTCACGAAAGGACGGCAGATCAAAACCCCATCCGCTCCCAGAGCCAGGGCTTTGAAAATGTCTGCCCCGCTGCGGATGCCTCCGTCAACCAGGATCGTCATGGAATCGCCCACGGCCCTGGCTATGGCCGGCAGGACCTCTGCTGTGGCCGGACACTGATCCAGCACGCGGCCGCCATGGTTGGATACTACGATCGCAGCGGCCCCGGCCTCCCGGGCTTTTAAGGCTCCCCTGACTGTCATGATGCCCTTGACTATAAAAGGCAGGCCGGCCTCCCCTATGATCTGTGCCAGCTCTTTCGTAGTCTTGGTGCCTGCCGGAGGCGTCATGTTTTTCAGAAACGGCAGGCCGGCAGCGTCGATATCCATAGCCACGGCAAAGGCGCCAGCCTCACGGACCAGCTTCATCTTTTCACGGATAACATCCGCATTCCATGGCTTTACGGTCGGAACCCCGATTCCGCTCTCTGACCGAATCGCGGCTGTCGCCGCCCGCATGACTTCCGGATCTGTCCCGTCTCCCGTAAACGCAGCAATCCCTGCCCTGGCACAGGCCGAAACCAGGATCTCGTTGTACTCTCCGTCTCCGTATTTGTCTCCGTAATGCAGCTTTACCGCTCCCACCGGACCGGCAAAGAAGGGATAGGCGAATTCTCTCCCAAACAGCCGACAGCTGGTATCTATTGGACGATTCTCACAAATCACATCCATCAGAACACGGATTTCCTTCCATTTGTCGTAATTCCGGACAGCGGTATCTCCCACTCCCTTTGCCCCCGGACCCGGAATCTGATTCCTGCAGACACGTCCGTTACAAATCTCACAGCCTTTACAGTAAGGCCCCAAGCAAAGCCTTGCCTGTTCCAGTATTTCCTTTTGCGTCATTTTTCCTCCATTCTGCGCATGTTTCCCGACATTTCATGCTCCCGTTCTCAATTTGCCATCTGAAATCCACGCTCCTCCTTAATCTCCATATCCCTGCTCTCCATATCCTCAATCTGAATATAGGGCTGCTTATGAAGCGCTGACACCAGATCCCACACCTGGCTCTCCTCTCCCTGAGCCTCCAGCTCCACACGGCCATCCCAAAGATTCTGTACATAGCCGGTCAGTCCCAGGCTCCGGGCCAGCCGGCAGGCCTGAAAACGAAACCCCACTCCCTGCACCCGACCGGAAAAATAAAAATGCTTCCTTATCTTCATATAAAAAACTCCGCTTCCTTCCGCTCCTTACAAAGCTTCTTTAGCTTCTGCGCCACTGCCAGCAGAACCAGCTTATTAATCTTGCGCGTTCCTGACGGACACTGCTTGATACAACGCATACAGGCAATACACCGCTCGGTATCTGTGACCCTGGGATCTGTCCGCGAGATCGCCTGTACCGGGCACTTACGGATACAGGTTCCGCAATTTTTGCAGGAAGAGCCGACTTTGATTTTCAGCGGCACCCCATGGAACTTCTTAAACGGGCGATGCCCGGGAACCTGCAGATCCCCGATCCGGTAATTGCCGGGAAGCTCCCAGAAGCGCCGCCCCAGGTCTTTTGCAAAATGCCGCAGACGCTTCCGATCCGACTTGTCCGGCCGGCCGGCTGCAATACTGCGCACAATATTATGCTCTGCCGGCACTGCCGCGGCCGCCATGGGGCAAAAGCCCTGTCTCTGCAGAATCAGCTTCAGTTCCAGAAGCGCATCCTCATAAGCCCGGTTTCCATAGGTCACTACCAGCACAGCGGCTGTCTGACGGCCATGCAGCTTTTTCAATCGTTCAAAAGCTGTCGCCGGTACCCGTCCTCCATAGACCGGCACTCCGACAATCACTGCCTCATTCTCCAGAAAATGATATTCCGGCCGCTGACCGGCATCGGTCAGATCCAGCTTCTCCTGTCTAAACGGAAGCTGTCCGGCGATCAGCTCCACTACGGTCCTGGTATTGTCCGTGGGACTGAAATAAACACGGGTCACCTGCTTGATGTTCATTGTCTTACCCCTCCTGCTCTCTGCCTGTTATATCCTGCCTCATACTCCTGATTCAGCCAATCCACTGCTTCCCAAAGCCCATCCCCGCTGAAGGCAAAATCCCTGCCATGCTTTTTATCCGGCTCTGTTGCTTCAAAGCTATAAGGCTCCGGCCAGATCACAGCCTCCAGCACGGCCTGCAGCTTCGCCGGCTCCTCGTCATGAGCCGCTTCCGCCTCTCGCTCCTGCTTCTGCAAAAGATACCTCATGCCCTGATAACTTCCGGTGAAACGGCTCTTTTTCAAAAAAGCCAAAGAAATCTGGCCATGTAAATCTATCATTGCTTTCTCCCTCATGTCCCTGTTTTTCATTCCTGCCGTCTCCATTTTACCCAGAATCCGCAGAAATGTCTACCCAAAAATCGTAATAATTGCCGATTCCTTTCCCTTCTCGTTACTTTTTATGGGGAGGGATTTCAAAAGGTACGCCTTGGAACGAGGGGAGAGCCGCAGCGGGAAATGGTCTGCGGATGTTTCCGGTTTCGAGATCAAGAATTCCTGAAATTTCTGCAAAGTCAACATCCGCAGACCATTTCCCGCTGCGGC